>NZ_CP021247.1:2496546-2804432 GCF_017309955.1 Novosphingobium sp. KA1
ACGGTGCTCGTGCGCAGGAAGTTGAACACGTTGAGCAGTGCCATCATGAACTTGGCGCCCAGTTCTACAGCACCTTGCGCGGGAGCGTCGCCAAGGCGTCCGATCGCCCACATGTCTGCTAGCCCGAACAGCGCCGTTGCCACGTTGGTGAGCATCGCGGGCAAGGCTATCGACCATAAGAGGCGGGTCTGCGATGCCGAATTGAAGGAAGGACTACGCAAGCGGGGAACCCGGTGTCTGGTGATTGGCTTTCGTCAGTCCGCCTAACTGACCATGTTGCGTATCGCAATCATCCCGAACACGGCGGCTACGCCAGCCGCGAAGCCAGGGGCGACGTCGTGGGGACCAGAGAGCGGCGCGGTGCAGCCACCGATGGCATATAGACCTGAAATCGGTGTTCCATCGATCCTCGTCACACGTGCGAAAGGATCAACGGTGACGCCACCGCACGTCCCTAGACTTTCCGCCCTGAGCGGCACAGCATAGAACGGTCCCCGTGAAATCGGTCCCATGCAGGGGTTGGGGGCGTGAGCGGGGTCACCGTGATAGCGGTCGTAGGATGATGCGCCTTTCCTGAAATCGTCGTCAATGCCGCGGCCCGCCATGACGTTCCAGCGGTTGATCGTGGCCTCCAGTCCGGTAGGATCGATCCCGCATTCGCGGGCGAGCGCATCGAGCGTTGCTGCGCGGACGAGGCTGCCGTCTTGCAGGCGTTGCCGGGGAATGCGCCCCGGTGCGATCGGTCCGAAGCGATAGCGAGAGCGGTGGCGAGCATCGAAGATCGCCCATGCCGCGGGAGCGGCACCCGAGGCTTTTTCCAGAGCGAGGCTCGCGCTGCCTACTTCCATCGGAGGGGCGGCCTCGTCGACGAAACGACGTCCGTCACGTCCGACAACGATCAAATGAGGCTTGCCCAGAGCAGTCAGCACGGTGGTTGCGGGGCGCGCCTGTTCGGAAGCAAGCCTGAGGAAGCGCCAGTCCTCGTTCATCCAGCCCGTGCCCGCGCCGAGGCCGAGCATCCCTGTAACGGCATCGCCGTCGGCGGTCGGTAACGGCGAGGGCTGGGGAATGCGTCCAGTGGCGATCACTACACCATGACGTACATGGACCCGGCGATGCCAACTGTCGCAATCGATCATCGCGCCGCAGACACGGCCGTTGCTATATTCCAGTGACAGCAGCGCGGTGCGCGTACTGATTCTGGCGCCAAGTTGGAGTGCCGCAAGCAAAAGCCGTGCCTGCAAGGCGGCTCCGGCAGACAGCAGTTTCTGCGCTCGAACTCGGGCTGCCAGACTGCGCCAACGCAGTCTGGCAGCCCCGATGCGTCCGTCCCATGTGGATTCGGTGCGACCGAGCCGCGCCCATTCCGATGCACGGGCGGGGATCGGGTAACTTTGCGGTCGAATGCGACGTTTCCAGGTTCCGAGCTTTTCGGCGTCGATCACTTCGGTTTCAACGGCTCGTCCGGTGGCATGGCCGCCTGGGAGCGTATCGTAATGGTCGGGGTAGCCTTCGCACAGGTGCAGCGGAATGTTGCGGGATTCATAGAGCGCTACGAGCGGTGCGACGCCGTCGACAAAGGCCGCGCGCCGTTCGGGGCAGGACGAGGGATCGCCATCATCCACGAAGTTGGCAAGATAATCGAGTGCGGCCCGGCGCGAATCGGGCACTTTTTCGCGCAACATAAGCGGGCTGTTTGGCAGCCAGAGCATGCCGTTGGAGGCGGAGGAAGGCCCGCCGATCAGCAAGTCCTGTTCGACCACGAGAGCTTCCAGGCCAGCCATGCGGGCCGCAATGGCGGAGGTTAGGCCACCGATCCCGCTTCCCACGATTAGAACGTCGCACTCGATGTCGGGCATGTGCTTCGGTCCAGTCGGGCCGCCACGGCACAAGGCCGCGGGGCGAATCACGGATGGTCAATCGTGGCCATGTGGCCGCGAATCACCGGCGGGGTTCGCTAATGCACAAGATTTATACGTTCTATGCTGCGGCTGCGTAGGGTTACTTAGGCCTTAGACGCAAAAAACACTTGCGCCTCCAGTCGGAAAATTCGCGTAAACCACGAACTTAACGGACTGGAGGCGCAAATCGAACTTTACATTGCGTCTATCGGAGCAGATGTTGCACTTGCGAAGATTCGGCGCGCCGGAAAGGATTTTAATCCCCCCGGCGCGCTCTCTCCCAACACCGGCAAGGCCGAAAAGGCCTTTCGCTGACTACCTTGCAACATCTTTTGCCATTCGAAAAGCGCGAATTTGTTCTGGAGGTGCAACTTCTTGTGATGTTTGTCTGTGGTGTGTCCCTTAGGCATCGTTGCGTGGCTGGTGCCCCGGAAATCGCGTAATTATCTTCATTCCCGTGGAAAGTGGCCATGACGGGTCGCGTCAAGGGACTGCTGGAAACTTGTAAAAACCAATTTCGCGGGATCAGCCGACTCGCCTGTCAGCTGGCCAACGACCCTATTCCTAGAGGCTGCTCAGGGCTATTCAGTTTCCGTTGGTCGGAGATGGATCGATCTCTATCCCTCTGAGCGCTCTACGGGGCAGGGACTGGACCTTATGCGATCCAATCCCCGAGCGTCGTGTCGAATTACCAGACCAACGGCACTTCTTCCGGCCCGATTACGCCGCCTGGTCGGTACTCTATGTGGGTGCCGGGCTTGAGGCCGAAGTCGGGAATGCGCCTCAGCCATTCCTGAAGCGCGATCTTCACTTCCAGGCGGGCCAGGTGTCCGCCCATGCAGCTGTGCACGCCAACCGTGAAGGCGAGGGTTGTCTTGCGCGGGCGGTCGAAGTCTACCGTCAGAGGATCGGGGAAGACATCGGGGTCGAAGTTGCAAGCGGGTAGGATGAAGGTCACGCGGTCGCCCTTCTTGAGCTGCACGCCGCGCATTTCATAGTCCTGATCAAGGACGCGGCCCGAGAATGTGACGGACCATCGCCGCAGCAGTTCTTCTACCACCTTGTCGATGTCCTGCGGACGATCGATGATTTCCTGGCGCTTTTCCGGGTTCTGCGCGAGCCATGCCCAGACGTTGTTGAGCGTTGCGAACACGGTGTCCAGCCCGCCGATGAACAGGAAGCAGACGAAGCCGAAGATCTCCTTTTCGGATAGCGGCACGCCGCCCGGTTCTGCATGGGCAATCAGGCTTACCACGCCTTGATCGGGGTGCGCCTTCTTCTCGGCGATGGCGTCCTTGAGATAGGCAGTGATGTTCTGCATTGCCTGGCCCATGATCGCGCGGTCGTTCGAGTGGAGCAGATCCATCGCCCAGGACACGAACGTGTCGCGCATGTCCTGCGGCAGCCCCATGATGTCGAGGAATACCGAAACCGGTAGCGGTCGGCCGAAATCTTCGGTGAACTCGCATGTTCCTCCGGCTGCGACCTTGGCCTCGATCTCGTCGATCAGGTCGTTGGCGCGCTGGCGGATTTGCGCCTCCAGCTTGAGCACGCCCTGGGGACTGAACACCGGGTCGACGATGTTGCGATACTTGCGGTGGTGCGGCGGATCGATCTCGATCGGGATGAAGTAGAAATAGTCGTTTGGATCACGCGGAAACGGCGTGGCCCCCTCGTTCGAGAATATCTCCGGATGGCGCAGGCCGAACAGGGCATCCTCGTGGCGGGTGAAATGCCACATGTTGCCCATCGGGCTGACGTCGTAATAGATCGGCGGCTGCTTATCATGCAGCGCGGCCATGAAATCGTGCGGAGCGGCGAGAAATTCCGGCCCGAAGGTAAGGCCTACCTGGCGAACCAGGTCGGCGGGGACATGATCGGGCACCTGATCCATGCCGACGTGGCGCGGAAAGCTGGGCGGAACCGGATTGGCGGCGTCGATAGGCATCGGCTCTCTCCCGCTTAGAACTGGTGTTCGGGAAGGTGGACGACAAGCCCGTCGAGCGCCTCGGTGACGACCATCTGGCAGGACAGGCGGCTGGAGGGTTTTACTTCGCTGGCTGCGGATTCGAGCAGTTCCTCCTCGGCCTGCGAGGAGGGGCCGCCAACCGCCGCGGTCCAGTCCGCGTCGACATAGCAGTGGCAGGTGGCGCAAGACAGGCCGCCGCCGCATTCGCCGGTGATCCCTTCGACCCCGTTGTAAATTGCGCCGCGCATGACGTTTTCGCCGGCATCGACCTCTACGGTCGTCGCGTGGCCGGTATGGTCGACATAAGTGACCTTGGGCATCGGAACTCTCCTGATTTCCTGTCTTCGCGCCTTTATGAGAACGCTGTTCTCGACATTTTTAGCGTGAGGGCGGTGATCGAGTCAATTGATACGGGAGCGGACGAGCCAAGGCATCGCAGGACGGGCTGGACCCGTGATGGGAGACGCGATACGCGATTGATCGATGGCTACGACGAAATCCCATCTCGCCTTGTCCGCTGCATCTGATGAAGGCGATGAAGATCGCTCCCAGAAGCTCATCGCGGCGGCACACGAATTGCTTGACGAAGCAGGACTGGAAGGCCTGACGATCCGCGCGGTGCTGGCACGCACGGGGCTTGCGCGCAGAGCCTTCTATGAGCGTTTCCAAAGCAAGGACGATCTTGTTCTCGCGGTCTTCGATACCACGTTGCGTTCGGCCGCGCGGGCATTCGAAGCGATGACGAAGCCGGAAGTGGGGTCGGCGCAGGCGCTTGAGGGGATCGTCCGTGGCATTGTCGTCGGCCAGGCGCAGTTTCAGGGCAAGTCTCAGGACCGGTCTTCAGTTGCGGCGCAAGGCATGCCGGTTGGCGGAGCTCACTTGCGCAGTGCGGCGCTCAGCCGGGAGCATTTGCGGTTGGCGCAGCAGCGTCCCGCTGAATTGAAGGCCGCGCTTCAGCCCTTGCTGGATTTAATGGCGGGGCATATCGGCAAGGGGATGGCCGCTGGGGTCTTCCGGCAGGCCGATCCGCAGTTGCAGGCGCGGCTTATCTACAACCTCGTTTCGACGACGGTGCACACGCTCTTGCTCGAAGAGGAAGGACGGGCGCCCGATCGAGCCGAGCGCGAGGCGCTTGCGCAAGCGATCTGGTCGTTCTGTTTGCGGGCGATTGCGGCGTAAGACGACTTCAGGCCGGCTCGACCATCCGGAGCAGGCGCTCGATGTCCGCGGGACGGGCCAGGTCCGTGCCTGCGCGCAGGACCGCCGCCGACCCGGCGGCAAGGCCGATCCGAAAGGCAGTGAGGTCATCGTCGCCCCGGCACAGGGCGTGGACCATCGCGGCAACAAAGCTGTCACCGGCGCCGACGGCACTGGCAGCGTCGATCTTGAGCGCGGGAAGATAGGTGGTGCCCCCGGCATTGGCGAGCAGTGCGCCTTCATGGCCCATGGTGACGGCAACGAGCCGGACCTTGCCGGTGGACACGATATCCATCGCCGCGGTTCCGATTTCTTCGAGGTTGTCGAGCGTACGACCTGTGTACTGCGCCAGTTCACCGATGCTGGGCTTGACCAGCGCCAAGTCACCTTGCGCGATGCCTGCTGCCAGCGCCTCGCCCGAGGTGTCGAGCACCATCTCGATGCCCCGCGGCGCGAGCAGGCGGGTGACCCGGGCGTAGAAGTCTGTCGGTACGCCGGGGGGGAGGGAACCGCTCATGACCATGACGTCGCAATCTGCTTCGGCGAGCAGGTCCAGGCAGCGGCCCCACTCGGCCTCGCTGACATGGGGGCCGGCGGGAGTGAAGCGGAATTCCTTGCCGGTGTCGTGTTCGAGAATGTCGGCGGCGATACGCGTCGGGCCCTCGATCGGGATGCGTGTGCGGACCAGTTGATGCAGGTCGATCAGGCCGTCGAGCGCGGGGCCGGTGGCACCACCGGACAGGTAATAGCATCGCGCGTTGCCACCGAGTCGTACGAAGACCCGCGCGACATTGATGCCGCCGCCCCCAGGTGCGTAGTGTTCGTTGTCGGTGCGCATCTTGTGCGTGTGGCGGACTTTGCCGACGTTGTAGGAGACGTCGATCGTCGGGTTCATGGTTAGCGTGGCGATGCTTTTCATCGGGCGGCTCCAAGAGGGGGCGTTTATGAGTTTACGACCTAAGTGACGGAAAACATGCCCGTCATTGGCGACAGCCGTCAAGCTGTGCGGTCGGAGGCTTGTCGGGTCAAGCGGCGTTGCAGGCGCGGGGAAGCAGGCTCTGGAAATCAACCATCGCTGCCGGGCCCGGCTTGCCGAACAGGAAGCCCTGGCCCTGGGTGCAGCCTTCGCTGCGCAAGTATTCGCGCTCCATCTCGCGCTCGATACCTTCGGCCACCACGGTCACGCCCAGACTGCGGCCAAGTCCGATGACCGCGCGGATCACCGCGCGCGAATTGGCCTCGCGCTGGAGGTTCAGGATGAACGACTTGTCGATCTTGATCTTGGTGAAGGGGTAGTTGAGCAGATAGCTGAGCGACGAATAGCCGGTACCGAAATCGTCGAGCGAGATGCCGATGCCGAAGGCCCGCAAGTTGCGGATGATCGCAGCCGGGCGGGGGCCGCGCTCCATCAGCACGGCCTCGGTGATTTCCAGTTCGAGCCGCTCGGCGACAAGGCCCGAGGAGGAGAGCGCATTGATCACGGTGCTGAGCAGATTGCCGTTGCGGAACTGCAGGGGCGAGACATTGACCGAAAGCCGGACATGCTGCGGCCAGGACATCGCCTCGCGGCAGGCGGAATTGAGTACGAAGCGGCCGACCTGATCGATCAGCCCCAGTTCTTCCGCAAGCGGGATGAAAACTTCGGGCGATACATGCCCGCGTTCGGCGTGGTGCCAGCGCAGCAGGGCCTCGCAGCATTCGATCTGCCCGGTCTCGAGATTCACGAGTGGCTGGTAGTGGACTTCCAGGTCGCCGTCCTGCACGGCCTTGCGCAAGTCCTTCTCGAGCCGGCTCTTGGCCTGAGCCGCCTCGTCCATGCGCAGTTCGAAACTGCGGCAGGTGCCGCGTCGTTCGGCCTTGGCCGCATAGAGCGCAAGGTCTGCGTAGCGCATCAGGGTTTGTGAATCGGAACTGTCGTAAGGCGCTACCGAGAAGCCGATGGTCGCGCCGATGTGCAGCATGTTGCCGTGGATGAAGAACGGTTCGCTGAGGGCGGTGATAATGGACTTGGCGACGAGTTCGGCCTGGGTCTGGCTGGCGCGGCGGAAGATGATCGCGAATTCATCACCGCCGATGCGGCACAGCAGGGCGCCTGGCGGGATCAGTTCGCGCATGCGGCGGGCCGCGTCGGTCAGCAGCATGTCGCCGAAGTGATGGCCGTATGTGTCGTTCACCGCCTTGAAGTGATCGAGGTCTACCAGCGCAAGGGTGACCGTGTTGGCCGGTGACGCTTCTTCGAGCACGGCGCTCAGGTATTCGCGGCAGTGCGGGCGGTTGGCGAGGCCGGTCAGTTCGTCGTGACGCGCCATGTGCGCCATGCGCTGTTCGATGCGGCGGCGTTCGGTGACGTCGACGATCGAGACGATGGTGACCGGTTCGTCTTCCATGTGCGAAAGGCGCGTCGATACCATGGCTTCGACGTTCGTGCCGTCACGGCGTCTCAGTGGCCAGCATGAATCCCCTTCGGGGCAATCGCTGGCCAAGAGGGCCATGGCGCTGTCGCGGTCGGCGCGGGAGAACAGGCATTCGGCGTCCAGGCCGGCCATCTCGTCGGCGCCGTAGCGGAACAAGCGGCACGCCGCCTCATTGGCGGAACGGATAAGCCCGGTCGCGGCGTCGTAGACCAGCATCGCCAACGGGTTCTGCTCGAACAGCAGGCGGAAGGCTTCCTCGCGCCGGCGGATGTCGGTGATGTCGACGCGGATGCCGATCGTGCCGCCGCTTTCGGTCTTGCGCTCTTCGATCAGGATGCAACGGCCATTGGAAAGGCGCTGTTCGTGGCGGCAGTCGGACTGGCGCAACATCTCGATGCGGCGGGCCAGCCATTCCTCTTCCTGCCCGATCGCTTCGGGATAATCGCCGCGGGCCACGCCGATCCGCAGGGTGTCGCCCAGCTTTGCGCCGGGTTGCAGCAGATCGGCCGAGCGGCAGTAGATTTCCGCATAGCGGCGATTCCAGAGAATGTAGCGGTCTTCCTCATCGAGGATGACGATACCCTGGGGCATGGCTTCGATCGCGTCGCGCAGCAGTCTTTCGGCGCGTGAAGCGGCGGAAAGAGCCGCTGCGAGCGATTCGTGCGTGAGCGCTACCGACGGATCATCCGCCGGTTTCCTTGCTTCCCGTTCGAAATCGTCCCCAAGAATCAAGATGGTGCCCCCAAAGCTGGCAACCGGGGGATACTAGGCAAGGCGTTAATTTTCTTGTCAATGTTACATGCGACAGGCTGAGGCCCTCGTGCCGCGGGCACTCAGTTGCTGGTTGCGCTTGCCGTTCGTGCTGGTTCCGAGGCGTCTTCGCATTCGCGCGGCGGAGCGGCCGGCCGTCCGAACAGGTAGCCCTGAGCCTCGTCGCAGCCTTCATCGCGCAGCACGGCCAGTTGCTTTTCGGTTTCGACCCCTTCGGCCAGAACCGGGATCTGCAGGCTGCGGCCGAGCGCCAGTACGGCGCGGATGATGGCGCGGGCCTGATTGCTGTGTTCGGCGCGCGACATGAAGGATTTGTCGATCTTGATTTTGTCGAAGGGGAAGGAGTGCAGGGTGTCGAGCGAGGAATAGCCGGTGCCGAAGTCGTCAATGGCGACGCTGACGCCCATGCTCTTGATCTGGCGCAGGCAGTGCAGGGCGCGCAGCTTGTCGGAGATGATCGCGGTTTCGGTGATCTCCAGTTCCAGCCGGCTGGGGGAAAGACCCGTTTCGACCAGAATCTCGCGCAGTGTCTCGACCAGCCCGGGCTGGAGGAATTGCACCGGGGACAGGTTGACCGCGATCTTGATTGCACTCGGCCATTTGCGGGCTTCGCGGCAGGCCTCGCGAAGCACCCATTCGCCGATGCGGATGATCTCGCCGTTCTCCTCGGCGATCGGAATGAAATCATCGGGGGGCACCAGGCCATGGGCGGGGTGATGCCAACGCAGTAGCGCTTCATAGGCGCTCAATTGGCCGGTGTGGAGCGAGCGTTGCGGTTGGTACAGTAGCGAGAGCTCGCCGCGGTCCACCGCATGGCGCAAGTCGGCGGCCAATTGCCGACGCTGGCGGGCGGTTTCGTCCATGCCGTGCTGGAAGAAACAGACGCTTTCGCCGAGTGTTGCCTTGGCCCGGTACATGGCAAGATCGGCGTTGTTGAGAAGGGTCTCGCGATCGGTCCCGTCGTTCGGGTAGAGCGCGATGCCGATGCTGCCGTCCACCACAAAATGGTGCTCGCTGTCACCTATCGGCGCGATGATGGCATTGCGCAGACGCGCGAGGAAGTCGTTCAGTTCGCTGCGGTTGGCGAACATCTTGCAAGCAGCGAACTCGTCACCACCGAGGCGAGCGACCGCTTCTCCTTCGCCAAGCATTTCGCCAAGCCGCTGGGCTATCGACTGGAGCACGAGATCGCCCGCCGCGTGGCCTTGCGAATCGTTGATTTCCTTGAAGCGGTCCAGGTCCACGCCAATGACGGCGAGCTGCTTTTTCTGCGGTGCCGCTACCGCCAGAAGTTCATCCAACAGCATGGCAAAGCGCGTACGGTTCGGCAGGCCGGTCAGCGGATCGTGCAAGGCCATGTGCGCGATCTTGGCCTCCGATTTGCGCTGTTCGGTGATGTCGTCGCAGGTCGTGACCCAGCCGCCTTCGGGCAAGGCGCGGTTGGCCACCGAGATCACATGGTTCTCTCCGAAGTCCGCGATGATGGGGTGGCTTCCGGTATCGGCCAGGGTTTCCTCGAGGATGTCCTTCATGTTCTGGAGGACCTGTGAGCCGGCTTGCTCGCCTCCCAGGTTCATGAAGCCGCTGGCGATCAGCGCGGCTAAATCGGTGCCGTTGCGGCAATCGTCTTCTTCGAGTGACCAGATCTCCCGGAAACGACGGTTGCACAGGACGACGCGCTGGTCGGCGTCGAACAGGCACAGTCCCTGGAGCATGTTTTCGAGCGCAGTGTCGAGATGGCGCGAGGTTTCCGCGATCAGTGCCTGGGCTTCGCGGAACGGGGTGATGTTGTGCATCACGAAGGAGAAGCCCAGTTCCTCGCCCGATGGTGCAAGCAGCTTTTCCACCGTGCCATGGGCCCAGAAGCGCGAGCCGTCCTGTCTCAGGCATTCACCCGTGCCAGAATGAAGGCCGTTTTCGCGGGCCTGGGCAAGCAGGAAATTGGGCAGGCCCGCAGTCCGATCCTCTTCGGTGAACAGGCGCGCGATCGGCAGGCCGATCATTTCCTGCGCGTTGTAGCCGGTCAGTCGCTTGGCCCCGAGATTCCATTGCGAGATGCGACCGTCGTGGTCGAGCATGCAGATCGCATAGTCGGAAATCGTCTTCACCAACTGCGAGAAGCGACGCTCGCTTTCATCCAAGGCGTTACGGGCGATACGATTGACGATTTGGGCGGTCATGCCGAGCGCGAAGATGCCCAGGGTCACCATGCTGATCCATGCGGTCAGAACGGTGGGGCTGATGGCGATGCCTGAGGCGCGTGGACGCGCCGGGATCAGGGTGATGGCGGCCATAGCCGTTAAATGAAGCAGCAGCACGCCAGCGACGAGGCAGAGGGCGGCGCCAACCGGAGCCCAGATCCCTTTCCCGTGAACGGCAAGTCGCAGGCCGGGAAACCACAGCAATGTGGGCAGGAGGATGGATAGTGCCACCATGTCGGGGCGCCAGACGGTTCGGGCGGGGATTTCGAGCGCGGCCGTACCGATGTAATGCATGGCCGCGATGCCGCCGCCCAGCACCAAGGCGGCGGCGAACCCGTGCAACGTCCGGTGGCTGGCTAGAGTCAGCCGCATGGCCAGCGATGTGGTTGCGAGTGCGACGACCAGGGACAGCAGGGTCAGGTCGAGCCGGAACGCGAGTGCTTGCATGCCGGTATAGGCGAGCAGGGCCACGAAATGGGTCGCCCAGGTGCCAAAGCCGAAAGCGACGCCGGCCAATGTTGCCCAGTTGTGCCGCGTTGCGCCGCTCTCGCAGCGGGCCTGGCGCATGAGCATGACGCCGGTCGCCGCCGCCATCGTGCAGACCAGCGCGGCCAGCAGCAGTGCGCCGGGACGGTGCTGATCGCGCAGGCACAGGAAGATGTCGCCGATCCCGGCAAAAGGCAGGGGTTCCATCCTGGAAGTCCTGAGCGATGGCTACTTGCAGGGCGGCTAAACCGGCCATGAGGGCTTCTCCGGGGCGCCATGAAAAAGCCCGCCGCACACAGGGTGCGGCGGGCGGACTTTCCTCCCCAGGAAAGGTCTTGAGTGGCCCCGTCCAGCCTTGGGGGCGAGCGGGGTTTCGGCAATCGGGCGTCACTCCCGCTTGCCGGCAGTCTTCTTGATCAGGCTTCTTGTGATCAGCGCCGTGTGGCGCTGCCGAGCCTGTGGTAGAGGTTCGAGTATTGCGAGGAGATCGGGTCATCCTCGTGGGCGCGCATGTAGAAAAGCACGGCTTCCTGCAGCAGCTTGAAATCCTGGTTCGAAAGCACCGCGCGGGCGCGGGCCGGTTCGGTGGTCATGGTGGTCATTGTACCTTCCTTTCCTTGCTTCACTGGGGCTTTCCCCCGCCGCCCGGGGACTGTCCCCGGGCGTTCTTCGAAGTTCGTTCCCCCGCCCTGTCCGGCGGCAAATCGGCTGCCTTCGCTGCCTCAGGCAGCAAACTGGTTCATCGTGTTGTGGGCGCCGCCCGCCTTGAGTGCGGCTTCCTTGGCGAAGTATTCCTTGTGGTCGTCGCCGATGTCGGAGCCGGCCATGTTCTGGTGCTTCACGCAGGCGATGCCCTGGCGGATCTCCTGGCGCTGGACGCCCTTGACGTAGCCGAGCATACCCGCTTCGCCGAAGTATTCCCTCGCCAGATTGTCGGTCGAGAGCGCGGCGGTGTGGTACGTCGGCAGCGTGATAAGGTGGTGGAAGATGCCCGCCTCGCGCGCCGCGTCCTTCTGGAAGGTGCGGATGCGCTCGTCGGCCTCTGCCGCCAGTTCGGTGGCGTCGTAGTCCACGCTCATCAGCCTTGCCCGGTCGTACTGGCTCATGTCGCGTCCTTCCTCGGCCCACTTGTCGAAGACCTGCTGGCGGAAATTGAGCGTCCAGTTGAAGCTGGGCGAGTTGTTGTAGACCAGCTTGGCGTTCGGGATCACCTCGCGGATGCGGCTGACCATGCCGCCGATCTGGCCGATGTGCGGCTTCTCGGTCTCGATCCAGAGCAGGTCCGCCCCGTTCTGGAGCGCATGGATGCAGTCGAGCACGCAGCGGTCCTCGCCGGTTCCCGAACGGAACTGGAAGAGGTTGCTGGGCAGGCGCTTGGGGCGCATCAGCTTGCCGTCGCGGCTGATCAGCACGTCGCCATGGCCGAGGTTCCCCGCTTCGACTTCGTCGCAGTCGAGGAAGGCATTGTACTGGTCGCCGATGTCGCCGGCCTCGCGGGTATAGGCGATCTGCTTGGTGAGCCCGGCGCCGAGCGAATCGGTGCGCGCCACGATCAGCCCTTCGTCGACCCCCAGTTCCATGAAGGCGTAGCGGACCGCGCGGATCTTCGCGATGAAGTCCTCGTGCGGGACGGTGACCTTGCCGTCCTGGTGGCCGCACTGCTTCTCGTCCGAGACCTGGTTCTCGATCTGGATGCAGCAGGCACCTGCCTCGATGAACTTCTTGGCGAGGAGGTACGTTGCCTCCGCGTTCCCGAAGCCTGCGTCGATGTCGGCGACGATCGGCACGACGTGCGTTTCGTGGTTGTCGATGGCATGTTCGAGGCGCTTGGCCTCGACCTCGTCGCCGGCCTCGCGGGCCTTGTCGAGATCGCGGAACATCATGCCCAGCTCGCGCGCGTCGGCCTGGCGCAGGAAGGTGTAGAGCTCCTCGATCAGCGCGGGCACCGAGGTTTTCTCGTGCATCGACTGGTCGGGAAGCGGCCCGAACTCGCTGCGCAGCGCCGCGACCATCCAGCCCGAGAGGTAGAGGTAGCGGCCCTTGGTGGTGCCGAAGTGCTTCTTGATGGAAATCATCTTCTGCTGGCCGATGAAGCCGTGCCAGCAGCCCAGCGACTGCGTGTAGTTGGCCGGGTCGAGATCGTAGGCAGCCATGTCCTGGCGCATGATGCGCGCGGTGTAGCGGGCGATGTCGAGGCCGGTCCTGAAGCGGTTCTGGTGGCGCATGCGGGCGACCGATTCGGCCTCGATCCCGTTCCAGTTCGGCTCGGTTCCGATGGTCTTTCCGGCTTCGATGATCTTGCTCTGATAGGTCACTTTGCCAATTCCCCGTTGGAAGAATGTTGCTGGGCTATGACCTGCAGGTAGTCGAAAGTTTTTCGTGCCGGAATGTGCTCCGAAGTCCGGTTGTAAAACTTTACAGATATTCCTTGTAAAGATGTGTGGTCGTGACAAAGTGTGCCGACGATGGCGGAAACACGACCTCTTTATCTGGGCCCACGCTTGCGGCGCCTGCGCCGCGAACTGGGGCTCACACAGCAGGCGATGGCGGACGATCTGGAGATCTCGCCCAGCTACGTTGCCTTGCTGGAACGCAACCAGCGACCGGTCACGGCGGACATGCTGCTGCGGCTGGCGCGGACCTATCGGCTGGATATCGCCGACATCGCCGGGGACGATGGTGAAGACTATGCCCGCCGCGTTGCAGATATCCTGCGTGATCCCTTGTTTGCGGACATCGACTTGCCTTCGCTGGAAGTGGCCGATCTGGCGATGAGCTTCCCGGGCATCTCCGAGGCGCTCCTGCGGCTTCATGGGGCCTATACCCGCGAAAGCCAGGCCCTGGCCGAACAGCGCGCGTCTGGCCCGGTCGCAGAGGAAAACGAGCCGGTGCGCGAGGCACAGCGGTTCCTTGGGGCTTCGCGCAACTATTTCCACGGCATCGACGTGCGGGCGGAAGAACTGGCCGGTGAAATCGAGCAGGTCGGCGGCGCCACGGCATGGCTTGCCGCCAAGGGCGTGCGCGTGCGTTTCCTGCCGCCCGACGTCATGGTCGATTCGCTGAGGCGGTTCGACCGGCATAACCAGCAACTTCTGATCGACGATACGCTTGGCGCTTCGAGCAGGGCATTCCAGATCGCCACGCACATCGCGCATACGGCGATGCGCAGCGATATCGTGGCGGTGGTGCGCGCGGCCGCCTTCGCACAAACCACCACGGCGACCTTGGTGCGTCGGGCACTGGCGGGCTATGCGGCAGCGGCGATCCTCATGCCTTATGCAAGGTTCGCCCGCGCAGCGGAGGCACGGCGCTACGATGTCGAGGCTCTCTGCGGACTGTTCGGCACCAGCTTCGAGCAGGTCGCCCATCGCCTCACCACCCTGCACCGTCCGGGGGAGGAGCGGGTGCCGTTCTTTTTCCTGCGCGTGGACGAGGCCGGCAACGTCTCGAAGCGGCTGGACGGCGCGGGTTTTCCTTTCGCCGCGCATGGTGGTGGTTGCCCCTTGTGGTCGGTGCATCAGGTGTTCCGCTGGCCGGGCGAGGTGCATACGCAGTGGCTGGAACTGCCGGACGGTCAGCGCTTTTTCTCGGTCGCCCGCACCGTCGTTTCGGGGGAGGGGCGGCATGGGCGGATGAAGGTCACGCGGGCCGTGGCGCTGGCCTGCGCGGCGGAGGAGGCGGGCAAGCTTGTCTATGCGGCGGGCGGTGAAGCGAGCGTCACGCCGATCGGCGTTACCTGCCGCCTGTGCCAGCGCGCCGACTGCGCCGCCCGTTCGGTGCCGCCGATCGGGCGCGACGTGCTCGCTGACGACTATCGCCGCGCCGCTCAGCCTTACACGTTTGCTGAAAGCTGAAATTCTCAGTTTCGAATTTCCAAACGCGCATGCGGCAAGTTCGTCCGGGCGATGGCACGCTGCGCATGCTTGCGAGGATGCTGCGCTCGGCGCAGCATCGGGGCTTCAGGATCGTGCTCGGGCAAAAGGGTGAAGGCATTGGGCAGCGACGGCGCGCCGGGTTCAGCCCGGACATTCCCCGAACTGATCCGCTCCGCCGCTGCCGTGTATGGCGATGCGCTGGCGATCACGCTGGAGACGGAAACGGGCAGCGAAAGCGCCACGTTCGGGGAACTGGATCGCCGGTCTGCAGAACTCGCGCGCGGTTTGCTGGCGCGGGGCGCCGGGAAGGGCACGCGTGTCGGGTTCATCTTCGGCAATGGTCCCGGTTTTGCCGTGGTGATGGCCGCCATCGCTCGCATCGGCGCGGTTGCGGTGCCGATCAGCACGATGCTGCGTGCCGGCGAGCTGGTGCGCGTACTTCGCCAGAGCGATGTGCAGGGACTGATTGTCCAACGGGCTGTTCTCGGCAACGATCTTGTGGCGCGGCTTGTCGATGCGCTGCCGGAACTGGATGGTCAATTTTGGGGCGCATTGCGTCTGCCGCGTGTGCCGTACTTGCGCTGGATCGTCTCCAGCGGCGCAGACTTGCCCCTTGCCGTGGCGCCGATTGCCTGGCTCACCCAAGTCGATGCGGGCGCGCAAGTCCTGCGCGAGGTCGAAGCCGAAGTGCATCCGACGGACCAGATGATCGAGATCTACACATCCGGCTCGACGGCGTTGCCCAAGGGCGTGCGTCATGTTCACGGTGCGGTGATGGCGCGCAGTCACTGGCTTGCAGGGATGCTGGGTGTGCAAGCGGGGCAGCAGCGCCCGGCGCCATTGCCGATGTTCTGGGTGGGCGGGTTGATGCTGGCGCTGCTGCCCGGCTGGGTGCGCGGCGCGACCACGGTTTGCAGCGAGCGGACACTCAGCAACAGCCGCTTCGCGATGGGATCGGTACTGGCCGAGGAAGACCTCGAAAGGATCCGGGGCGCGCAGCCCTGGTGGGGGCTCGGCATGAGCGAGACCCTGGGGCCTTACGGTTGGGGGGACGTTTTCCGCGCGCCGGGCCGTCCGGTCTGCGCGCCGATGGACCACTTTGCTCCGGGGTACGAGATCCGCATCGTGGATGAGCGCGGCCGGCCGGTGGCCAACGGCGAAGTGGGGGAAATGCAGGTGCGTGGCGCTGCCGTTGCCCCGGCTCTCCACAAGATCGATCCGGCCGAGCATTACACGCCGGATGGCTATTTGCGCACCGGCGACCTTTGCCTTGTCGAAGAGCGCGACGAGGACGGTGCCGATGGGCGCCGCGTCCATTTTGTCGGCCGGAGCGGGGATATGATCAAGGTGTCCGGATCGAACGTCTCGCCCGCCGAGGTGGAGATGGAACTGCAAGCGTTGGATGGCGTGCACAGCGCCTATGTCGTCGGCCTGCCGGATCGTGAGCGGGGGGCGCTGCTGGTGGCGGCACTTGTTCCGCGCGACGGGGCGATGCTCGACCTGCCTGCCATCGAGGCGCGGATGAAGGCCAGTCTTTCGTCTTACAAAGTGCCGCGCGCGTGGGTCGAGCTTACCCGCGACGAAGTGCCGCTCCTGCATTCCAACAAGGTCGCCCGCCGCGAAATCGCGCGGATCGTCGCGGAGCGCCTGGCGGGGGGACAGTCCTTGTCCATTAGCGGCTCGGGCAGCCGAAACTGAATTTCGAACATCAAACTCTGTCATCACCCGCGGCGACGTTCGCTCAATCGCCCTTGCTGGTCGATTTACCGAATAGTCGAGAATAAATTCGCAATTCGGCCGGCGACGGTTCCAGCGTGGCGGCTGGGCGATCACTCGCCGTGTCGATCCGCCGAGCATCGAGGCTTTTGCCGGCCGCCTGAACGTAAAAAGGACCGCCCGCAAGGCGGACGGTCCTCCCTGCGGAACCGCTGGGCGGATCAGCTTCCGAAGCGGTACTTCAGGCTGAGCCCATACATGCGCGGCGCGCCTACGGCAGCGGTCTGGAAGCCGGTGCCGGTGGCGAGGCCGGAGATGTAGGAATAGTACTTTTCCTTGGTCACGTTGGTGGCAAAGAACGCGGCGTCGATGGGCAATCCGGCGATATTCTCCCAGCTGACGTTGAGATTCAGCAGGTCCGTCGGCTGCAGGTAGGACAGGCTCTGGATATAGGCCGCCGTGTCAGGATCGGTGATCGCTCCTGCCTGGCAACTGGGCAGGTTGGCTCCTGCCGTACCGTTGCAGCCGTAGTAAAAGCGGTTGCCGGTGTTCGCGAGCATCCTGTCGGTATGCGTGAACGTGGCCCCGAAGGTGATCTTGCCGATACTGTCGGAGAGCGGCAGCGTGTAGTTGCCCGAGACCGTCACCTTGTTCTTCGGCGTCAGCGCCAGTGGATCGCCGACCAGGTAGGTGCCTGAAAGCACGTAGGGCGAGCCGGGTTCGAGTGCGAAAGTCTTCACCGAAGTCAGCCTGGTGTTGAGGTAGGTGTAGCCCACCTGGAGCATCAGCCCCTCGAACGGACTGATCGAGCCTTCCACCTCGATGCCCCAGATCCGCGACTTGCCCGCGTTGACCGGCGCCGCCGTGGGGGAGACCGTCGCGGCGACGCAGTTGCCGTCCTGATCGGTGGACTGGCAAGGGTTGGCGTTGAAGCCCAGTTGCAACTGCTGGTTGCTGAACTTGTTGTAGAAGCTGGCAATGTTGAAGTTGCCCGGCATCGATCCGTGCCAGCTTGTCTTGGCGCCGAGCTCGAAGGCATCGACTTTTTCCGGATCGAAGATTGCGAAAGCCGAAGTCACGTTCGGGGCGATGCCGCCGGCACGGTAGCCGCGCGCGTATTTGGCGTAGACGAGGATATCGTCCGTCGGCGTATAATCGAAATCGATCAGCCAGGTGGGGGCGGAGGACTTCTGCTTCAGGTCGCGGCGGCAGCCGTTGACTGCGTTCGGGTTCTGCACGGCAGCGTCGGGATAGGTGCAGAACGTGAAGAGCGGCCCGGCCGGGATCGGCTGGAAGGTCGGATAGCTCAGCGGATAGCCGGTGATCGTCGTCGTCTGGACGCTGGTGTTGCGCTCGCGGTCCCAGGTGTAGCGGAAGCCCCCCGTGACCTTGAACTGGTCGGAGATCTTGTAGGTCGCCTGCGCATAGAGGCCGACGTCATGGAACGAGGTGCGCCCGGCCGTGGTGTTGATGGCGCCGGCATGTTCGGTCGGGTCGAAGGCGCCGCCGAAGAAGACCGGCGTGACCGCCGCCAGATAGCCCAGAATGTCGTAGCACTGGCTGGCCGCCACCGCTTCGGGGCCAGCGCAGGACTGGATCACCGGCGATTTCGATCCGACCACGTCGAGCGGGCGGACCGATTCCAGATAGCCGCCGATCTGCCAGTTCAGCCTGTCGTCGCTGGTCCGGCCCTGGACCTGGAACTCTTCGGTGAAGGTGGATTCGTCGGCCGTGCGGTGGCCGGGCAATGGCTGGCTGCTGGCAAAGCCGAAGCGGTAGCTGGGCAGGCCGATCGCGGCGATCGCCGGGCTCATGAAGGCGGTGCCGAAGATCGGGTTGTTGAAGGTGTTTTTCAGCTCGCCGTAGCTGACGATATTCTTGAACGTCAGCGTGTCGCTGGCGCGCCAGGTCGTGGTGTTGATGATCTGCCAGACATTGAGCAGCGAGCGCGCATTGGGCAGGTCCTGCGCAAAGTCGTAGAAGCCCGAGCCCTGGTAATTGGCACTGTCGGGATCGAGCTGTTCAGCCGCGAAGCGGCCGAGGTTGTAGACCGGGTCGGCAGCAATCATCTTCTGCGCATCGCCGTGCGTGTCCGAGCGCGAGTACGTGGCGATCGTGTAGTTCTCAAGATCGGGCGTCAGTTCGGCAACCACGCTGAGGCGCGCCGAGAGATAGTCGACGTCGTTGAAGTCCTTGGGGCCGACGCCGCTGGTGTTGTGGAGGTAGCCGTCGCGCTTCATGCGATCGACGCCGAGGCGGACCTTGAAGGTATCGGCCAGCGGTACGTTGAGCACGGCCTGAACGCGGCGCATGTCGTAGTTGCCGATCGATCCCAGCACATAACCCTCGAACAGGTCGGTGGGCCTTTGCGGCACCAGCAGCACGGCGCCGCCGGTGGTGTTGCGGCCGAACAGCGTGCCTTGCGGGCCTTTCAGCACCTGCACGTTCTGAAGGTCGAAATAGGCGCCGGGGCCGGCACCGTCACCCGAAGGCAGGCCGTTGGAGGCGCCGCGCGGGGCCACCACGTCGGCGAAGTAGACGCCGACCGAAGGCGCCGTTCCCAGATCCTGCACGAAGCCGCGGATCGCGAAGGACGAGTTCTGCGAGCCGAAATTGGTGTTGGCCGAAAGCGACGGCGTGCTGGTGGCAAGGTCTGCCGCGCTCACCACGTTGCGGTTGGTCAGCTGTTCTTGATTGAACACGGTGATGGAGATCGGCACATCCTGAAGGCGTTCCTCAGTGCGCCGGGCGGTGACGATGATGTCGCCGGGATTGGCCACCGGGCTTTCGCGCCTGCCGGTCTGCGGCTTTTCCGGGGCCGACGGTGCGGCATCCTGGGCCATTGCGGGCGCCGCGTAAACGGCTGCGCACCCGACGCCGAGCATGAGCGAAGTCTTGAAAATCCTTGCAAACATGTCTGTCCTCTCCTCCGGAAACCTTGTTCTCACGTCGGATCCGAGAAGGCGCGCGGGCCGGTTGATGCCGGGATCGCGGGCAAGGACGGTCCGACTGTCGACAAATTCCGGGAACGGCGGCCGCATGGCGGCCGTTTACCGGGCCGGGCTGCGGTTCACGCGTTCCCTTGCTACCGATCTCCCAAATAGAGCCGCGTGCCGATGACCGGCATCTTCTGGCCCACTCCCTTATCCGCGCAATCTTGTGTCTTTTTCTAAGCTGCTTGTTGTGTTCCATGAGTCCTGCGCGTGGCTTGCAGGATATATCCGGCCTCGAAGCTGTGCAATTATTCGAAGGAAAGCCCTTGATCGTCTTTTTGGTGACTGTGGCGGCCGGGACGCATGTCTGGCGGTGTCACTTGCCGATTGTCTGTTCGAGCGGCATCATTGTTCCTTTCCAGGCAATACGATGTGCCGTCCGGTCATAGGTAATTCCCGGGGGCGTTGCCTGAGTGGTCGGGATCGGGTTCGTCGAGTTCGCGGCGCAGCGCTTTGCCATGTCGCGCCGGAACATCAGCTCGGCAGGCAGAGAGCCGGTTGCCGGCCCTGGCCGATGCACTTGTCAGTGCCGCACCGATCATGGCATCGGGAACGAATGGCACAGGTGACGGATTGACCAGGGCATGGTGATCGGGAGAGCTGAACCTGGCCTTCCCCGCCGGTCCAGGTGGGGCGTCGTCGCGCTGGTCGCCGTGCTGCATCTCTTGGCGATTATGGCGCTGGTGCAGGCTTTCACGCCCAGGATCGCCGCGACCATCGTCGGTTCGATCACGACTGCCTTCGACGTTCCGCTCGATCCGCCGAGGCCCGTACCGCCCACGCCTGAACAACCAGCGCCTGAACAGCGGCGCAAGCCTGCCATGCCGCGCGAGAAAGGCGCAGCCGGTGCGCCCGGGCGCAAGGCCGCCCCGCGCGACGTCGCCGTGCCCAAGGCGCCGTTCGCGGTGAAGCCCACCGAGGCACCGCCGGTTGCCGGAACCGGACTGGAAAATGCCGCCGGAGCGGCCGACATGGGCCCGGGAACTGGAGCGTCCGGCCAAGGCATGGGTTTGGGGGCAGGAGCGAGCGGAGCGGGAACCGGAGGAGGCGGCGGTGCGAGCAAGCCGGTCAAGACTGCCGGGGACATCAATTCCGCCCGAGATTATCCGCGCGCCAGTCGTGACTTGCGGCTCGGGCACGAGGTGGTTGTTATCGTCCGGGTCGGCATCGATGGCAGGGTGAAGTCCTGCCGGGTTGCGAAGCCGAGCCCCGATGCGGAGGCGGATCGCATCACGTGCCGTCTCGCGGTCGAACGCTTCCGTTTCCGCCCGGCGCGGGATGGGGCGGGCAACCCCGTCGAGGGCGACTATGGCTGGCGTCAGCGATGGTTCCTCACAGGACAGGAATGACCTCGCCGTTGCATTGCCTTGAAGGGCGGTTATGGCGATTCGCATGCAATCCCATTCCAGCGATCGTTCGCCTTCCATGCCTCAGATAGTCCCGGTCATTCTCTGTGGCGGCAGTGGCACGCGGCTCTGGCCGCGCAGCCGTGCGGCCATGCCCAAGCCGTTCCTGCCGCTGGTTGGTGATACCACGCTGTTCGAGGCGAGCCTTGCACGCTGCCCGGCGGACCTTGGTTTTTCGGCGCCGGTGGTGGTGACGGGGACCAGGCATCTCGATCACGTCGAGGCGCAGCTTTCGGGTGCCCCCGGCGCCACGGTGATCGTCGAGCCGGCCGCGCGCAACACGGCCGCCGCCATTGCGCTGGCTGCCTGCCGCCTGCCGGACGATGCGGTGATGCTGGTCTGCCCGAGCGACCACCACATCGGCCGCCCCGACGTTTTTGCCGAGGCCGCCGGCGCTGCCGCGGCGCTGGCGAGCGAGGGCTGGCTGGTGTCCTTCGGCATTGAGGCGACTGCGCCCGAGACCGGCTTCGGCTATCTCAAGCGCGGCGAGGCCATCGCCGGCACGCCCGGCTATCGCACCGCCCAGTTCGTCGAGAAGCCGGACCTTGAGCGGGCGAAGGCCTTTCTCGCCGATGGCGGTTATGCCTGGAACGGCGGCATCTTTGCCTTCCGTGTGGGCGACTTCATGGCCGAGCTTTCTGCCCATCGCCCCGAAATTGCTGCCAAGGTGCGCGAGGCGGTCGAGAAGGGGGTGGCCGATGGCCATCGCTTCCACCCCGATGCGGCGACTTTTGCCGCAGTGCCGAGCGATTCGGTGGACTATGCGGTGATGGAAAACACCAGCCGCGCGGCGATGGTGCCGGCCGACATGGACTGGTCCGACATCGGCAACTGGCAGGCGCTGCACGATGCGCTCGAACGCGACGAGAGCGGCAATTCGGTGCGCGGCAGCGGCGAGGCGGAACTGGTCGATTGCCGTAACGTGCTGGTCGACAGCGACGGGCCGCGCGTCTCGGTGATCGGGCTCGACAACGTCATTGTCGTGGTGGACGGCAACGAGGTGCTGGTCACCACGGCCGAAGGCGTGCAGAAGGTCGGAAAGCTGAACGGGGCCCTTAACCAATAAGGGCATCAATAGAGGATCTTGCAATGACTGCCGCACTCGCGATCCGCGAAGTCGAGAAGCCCTGGGGCAAGGATGTCCTGCCCGCGCCTTTCGTCGCACCCGCCGGTGAGCGTATTGGCGAGGTGTGGTTCGAGCCGCCGGCTGCGTTGCCCGACCTGCTGGTGAAATACATCTTCACCAGCGAAAAGCTGTCCGTGCAGGTCCATCCCAGCGATGCGCAGACACTGGCCAAGGGCATCGGCAGGCAGGGCAAGGAGGAGTGCTGGCTGATCGTTGCCGCCGAGCCGGGTGCCACGCTCGGCATCGGTTTCGACGCGCCGATCGCGCAGGAGGCCATGCGCGCCGCCTCGCTGGACGGCAGTATCGAAGCGCTGATGACATGGCACGAAGTCCAGCCGGGCGATTTCTTCTACATCCCGGCCAATACCGTCCACGCCATCGGTGCGGGTGTCAGTCTGATCGAAGTGCAGCAGAACAGCGACATCACCTATCGTCTCTACGACTACGGCCGCCCGCGCGAGTTGCATCTGGACGAGGGCATGGCGGTGTCGAAGGGCGAGGTCTACGATCTGGCGCGCTGGCACAAGCGCATCCCTTCGGGCGCGACGCAGGTGCTGGTCGATGGTCCGCTGTTCCTGCTCGATCAGGTGGCGGGTGCGCCCACGGCGGAAATTGCCGCGCGTTATCCCGGCGCACTGCTGGTTATCCCGCGCGAGCAAGCGGTGAAGGTCGGCGGCGACCTCATCGCGCCGGGTGGCTGCGCCCTTGCGCAATCGCTGGCCGAGGTCACTTTCGCCGAAAACGGAGTCTGCCTGCTGGCACGGGCCTGCGAAGGCTGATCCGTGTTCACCATCAGCGATTCGACGATCGTCCAGACCATCCAATTGGCCTTGACGCCGGTCTTCGTACTGGTCGCCATCGGCAATATCCTGAACATCCTTTCGACCCGCCTGGGCCGGGTGGTGGACCGCGCCCGTACTCTCCAGGAACGTCATAACGAGACCGAAGGCCCCGCCCACGACATGGTGGTTCTGGAAATCCGGCTGGTCGACAAGCGCATCCAGATCATCACCAACGCCATCCGCCTCATGGTGCTCTCGGCGCTGTGCATCGGCACGACGGTGGCGGTGCTGTTCCTGCAGGGGCTGGCCGGGTTCGACATGCACGGCATTGCCGCGCTGATCTTCCTGGCCTCGATCGTGTTGCTGCTGGCGGCGCTGGTGCTGTTCCTGCGCGAGACGCAAGTGGCCAAGGAGGCCCTCAGCATACCGCGCGATTATCTGGAACTGCATCGGACTATTTAGCCCGGTATCGTGAGGGCGATTGGCGTTTTTCGCACATCGCCTAGGCTCTCTCCCAAGGGAGAGAACAGATGCATGCACCGGGTAGAGCCGTGCCGGATCGTACCGGCCAGCGAGAGGAATGGCGACGGGGCTGGAAACTGGTGCTGGCCTCGGCCGTCGGCTTCTCGTTCTTCTCGGTCTTGCTGGCAGGCACCGGGCTGTTTTTCGAGCCACTGGGCAAGGAATTTGGCTGGAACCGCTCGCTGCTCTCCGCAGGGCCGGGTATCGCGACGCTCGTCACCGCGCTGCTTTCGCCGTTCTACGGTGCGCTGATCGACCGCGTGGGATCGCGCCGTCTGGCGCTGCCGGGGATCGTGCTGGTCATGGCCTCGATGAGTTCATTCGCCCTGGCGAACGGTTCGCCGGTGCAATGGATCGCGCTCTGGGTGATCTTCGGGGTCTTGCTCACGACGATCAAGTCCACCGTCTGGACCACCGCCGTCGCCGGGATGTTCGACGAGGGCAGGGGGCTCGCCCTTGGTGTGACCGTGGCCGGAACGGCGGTGGCGCAGGCCATTGTGCCGCCGCTCGGCAACTTCCTGATCGAGCATGCGGGATGGCGGGGGGCTTTTGTCTGGTTCGGCCTGGGCTGGGGCGGGCTGACGCTGCTGCTCTGCGCATTGTTCCTTTATGACGTTCGCGACCGGGCCCGCAGCGCGGCACAAGCGGCTGGTGAAGCGGCGCCCGCGCACGTTGCTCTGCACCTTCCAGGTCTGACCCCGCGCGCGGCGCTGCGCAGCCGGGCGATCTGGCAACTGGCGGCGTCGACTTTCCTCGTCATGGCGCTGACTGTCGGCCTTGGCATCCACCTCTTCCCGATCCTCACCGAAGCGGGCGTCACCCGCGCCAACGCAGCATGGCTGACAGCCTTGACCGGCGTTGCGGGTATCGTCGGCAAGCTGGTCACCGGCGCACTGATGGATCGCTACAAGCCGAACTGGATTGGCGGCGTGACCATGGGCGTTACGGCGGTGACGTTCATCGTGCTGATCTGGTGGATCGATTCGACGGCGGCGGTGATCTTCGGCCTGCTGGTGAACGGCTATGCGGCCGGTACCAAGATGCAGATCTGCGCCTTCCTCACGGCCGGTTACGCCGGGATGCGGCATTTCGGTGCCATCTATGGGGTGATGGCGGCGATAGTTGCCTTCGCCTCGGGGTTGGGGCCGTGGCTGGCCGGCGTGGTCTACGACAAGTTCGGCGGATATGGGCCATTCCTGTGGGCGGGGGTTGCCGGTTGTATCATCAGCGGAGTGTTGCTGGTGAGGTTGCCTGCCTATCCGAAATGGGCAGAAAGCGGAGGGGCGTCGCTCTACCCCGCATAAGTGTGTTCTCCCGCTCCAATGTGTGCGCTCGCCCGCAGGGGCTGCATTGCCGGTCTTCTGTTCGTCAAAAGAAAACGAGCCGGAAAGCGCAAAGCTTTCCGGCTCGTTTGCAATGTCGGAACCTGACAGAATCAGGCGGCGAGCTTGAACGGCTCGATTTCGCCCGAAAGGTACAGCTTCTTCGCCTTGGCGCGGCTGAGCTTGCCCGAGCTGGTGCGCGGCAGGCTCTTGGGCGGCACCAGTTCGACCACGCAGTTCATGCCGGTGATCGAGCGCACCTTGTCGCGGATCAGGTCGCGCAGTTCGATGCGCTTGGCCGGATCGGAGACGCGGCAGTGCACCAGAACGGCGGGGGCTTCCTCGCCATTGTCGGTTTCCACCGAGAAGGCGGCGATGTCGCCGTGGTTGAAGCCGGGCAGCTGTTCCACGGCCCATTCGATGTCCTGGGGCCAGTGGTTCTTGCCGTTGATGATGATCATGTCCTTCGCGCGGCCGACGATGAACAGGTAGCCATCGGCCATGTAGCCCATGTCGCCGGTGTCGAGCCAGCCATCGACCATGCAGGCCTCGGTCGCCTCGGGGTCGCGGAAGTAGGAGTGCATGACACTGGTGCCGCGGCACCAGACCTTGCCGATCTTGTGGTCGGAAAGGCTGTCGCCGTTTTCACCGCGGATCACCACTTCCATGTCGAGCACGGGCTTGCCGCAGTTGACGATGGCGCGGTAGCGGGCCGGACGGCTGAGGTCGCGCGGGGTACCGGAGAGGCGTTCTTCCTCGACCAGTTCGACGCGGATGCCTTCGCCGGGCGGCATGATGGTGACGGCCAGCGTCGCTTCGGCCAGGCCGTAGCTGGGCAGGAAAGCGGTCGCCTTGAAGCCGGCCTGCGCGAAGGCGTTGACGAAGCTCTGCATCACGTCGGGGCGGATCATGTCGGCGCCGTTGCCGGCAAGGCGCCAGCGCGACAGGTCGAAGCGATCGTCGACATGGCTCTGGCTGGAGATGCGGCGCGCGCAGATGTCATAGCCGAAGGTCGGCGAATACGAGATCGAGGTGCCCTCGTTACGCGTGATCAGGTCCAGCCACGCCAGCGGGCGGCGGGCGAAGTCCTCGGTCTTGAGGTAATCACCCGAGACCTGGTTGGCGATCAGCGAGAGGAAGCAGCCGACCAGGCCCATGTCGTGGTACCAGGGCAGCCACGAGATGCAGCGGTCACTGTCGATCAGTTCCATGCCGTGGCTGTGCGCAGCCAGGTTCGACATCAGCGAACGGTGGGTGACGGCGACGCCGTGGGGGAAGCGGGTGGAGCCGCTGGAATACTGCAGATAGCAGATGTCGTCCGGGCTCGCCTTGGGCAGGGCGACTTCGGGCGCATCCTTGGCCGCGAAATCGGCCCAGGTCGCGTGGTCGCAGCCCTGACGCTCGGCGGCCTGCGCGGTCATCTCGGCGATTTCATCCGGCCCGACCAGCAGTACCGGGTCCGAACTGGAAAGCTGGACCGCGAGTTGTTCGATGTAGTTGTCCTTGCCGCCGAAGCTGGTGGGCAGGGGCAGCGGGACCGGCCAGGCGCCGGCATAGACGACGCCGCAGAACAGTGCTGCGAAATCGGTGCCGGTTTCGGCGATGAGGGCGATGCGGTCATTCGGCTTCACGCCGCGCGCGATCAGCGCATGGGCGACCTTGATCGAGTCCCCGCGCAGTTCCGAGAACGGATAGACGCGTTTCAGAACGCCGCGCGGATCGTGGAAATTGAAGCCGCGCTGGCCCGTCGCTGCATAGTCGAGGGCATCGCAGAAAGTGTCAAAGTCGGCAAAACGGCGGGCAAGCGCATCCCCGTTGGGGGTTGCGACAAGTGCTTCACTCGCTTGCGGCACCATGCTGATGGTGTCGGTCATTTCGTTATAACCCGTTGTTGTTATACCGTTTAATTCTCGTCGGAACCCGACTGCGATAGCCGGCTCAAGCTGAACCGGAGATAGCTGTCCCACCTGCATGGTTCCGTGCGCACTCCCCATTCTGAGCCGACTGTGGCACGAATAGGGCAAGATGTCCGTCAAGCGTCACAATCCGCAACCGCTCAACCAGACCCGCCTGGAGGAATTGGCGCTCGCCTATGTCGCGCGTTTCGCGACGACGCAAGGGAAGCTGCGCGATTATTTGCAGCGCAAGCTGCGCGAGAGGGGATGGGATGATGGGGGCGGCGACGGGGACGTGCCGGATCTGGACGCACTCATCGCCAGGTATTGCGAGCTTGGCTACGTCAACGACGCGAGTTGGGCGCGGATGAAGGCAGGCAGCCTGCTGCGGCGCGGTTATGGCGCGAGACGAGTGGGCGAGGCGCTGGGCCACGCCGGGCTCGACGAGGACCTGCGCGCCGATGTGCGGCCGGGCGAAGCGGCGGAACGGCAGGCGGCGCTGGTGCTGGCGCGGCGGCGGCGACTCGGGCCGTTCAGTGTTCGCGAAACGGACAGGGTGCTGCGGGAAAAGCATATCGCCGCGATGCTGCGGGCCGGGCACCGGCTCGATGTGGCGCGTGCGATCATCGATGCGGCAAGTGCGGAGGACGCCGAGGCCTGGGTGGAGGAAGCGGGAGATGACTGAGCGACGCGGTTGAACCGTCGCCGCGTGAAGAGGCGGGCTTATACCGGCAGGGCGTGCCGTTGCGTCTCAACTGCCGGACTGGGCCAGCCGGTCGATCATCGCCTGCACCGAACGGGTCTGCGGGCCGTAACGCGTGGCGAATGGCCCGGTATAGCCCCACCAGTCCCAGCAGCCCAAGGGGTTGCCGGCAAGCGCGTTCTTCTCGACCTGCGGATAGAGCACGACGATCCGGTTGCTGTCTGCCCAGCCGTTGTAGCCCAGTTTCCCGTAAACCGCGTCGCGGACATAGGCGCTGGCTTGGCCGCATCCATGGAAGACCACGTGGATGCGGCAATTCGCCCCTGCGGTGCGGCAGGGTTCGGGCACGTAGAGATAGCCGGTGCTCGCCATTCCACTGAGCGGTGAGAGATAGGGGGCCTGGGCGAAGCCCTGCGGGGCGCTCGACAGGCTATCGACCGGCGCGGAAAGCGGAGTGCCCAGGACCTTGGAGAGAATCGCGCCGGGCTGGTCGTAGCGGGGCAGGCCGCCGGTCGTGCCGTCGGCGCCGCAGTGATTGACGAAGGGCGCGCCGAGATAGCCGCAGTCTGACGCGGCGGTGAGCGAAAGGAAAGCGTGCTGCGCGGAGAATGCCCCCAGCACCTGGAGGTTGGCCTCGGGCACCCCGACGCCTTGGTAGAAATCGCGCAGGGCATCGAGCGCGCCTTGGCCGACCACGGTGTCGGCCGCACCGCGAAACAAGTATACCCGCTGGCCCTTGACGTGGGCGAGCGGGTCGATGAGGCCGGTCATCTCGTTCATTTCGGCCACCAGCCTTGCCCTTTGGCCCGACGGGGCGCCGGTCATGCAGGCGGGGGTGACCATCGCGCCGCCGAGCCCGCACCCGTAAGGGCCGCCGGCGACGACACCGACGCCGGTGACGGTGGAGGAATGGATCACCGCGAATTGGGCAGCCATGAAGCCGCCGGATGACAGTCCGGAGACTGTCACGTGATTCGCATCCACGCCGAGTGCGGGCAGCTTTGCGAGTCTTGGTGCACTTTTGCCTGCCGCCTTGGCTCCATAAAGCGGAGAGGCGATTGAAAAAGCCAGCGGGATCAAGGCGGCAAATGCAAGTCGCACAAAAGCCAGTTTACGCATACGAAACCCTCCCCAGGGCCGAAGCCAAACCAAGCGCCTTCGGGCGTCTCTCCCGCATTGCAGCGTGATCGAGGCGATCCGCCTTGTCCACTGTGCAATCGTTATCCGTGTGGACGGTGCCTTCGCGAAAGCCTCCGAAACGGAGGGGAGCGTTGTGGAAACGCCGGGGGCCTGTCGCTTTCGGTCTGGAACACGCTTGGCATCGGCCGCGAACAGCGCTAACGCGCAGCCCATGGGAATCCTGTCCAAGATCTTCACCTGGTGGGACGGCGCCACCATCGGCACCTCGCTCTGGAGCTCGCGCAATGGCGAGCACGTCGGCACCGACGCGCAGGGCAACAAGTACTATCGCTCGAAGTCCGCCAAAGTGCGGACGACCGAGGGATGGGATCGCCGCTGGGTGATCTACGCAGGCGCCAACGACGCCAGCAACGTCCCCGCCGAATGGCACGGCTGGCTGCATCACAGCTATGACGGCGTCCCGGAAAGCCATCTTCCCGCGCCCCGAATCTGGGAAGCGGACTTCACCCCGAATGCCACCGGTACCGCTTCGGCTTATCGCCCGCAGGGCGCGCTTGAGCGTGGCGGGGTGCGGGCACCTGCAACGGGCGATTACGAAGCCTGGTCGCCGGATGGCGACAATCTGAAATTGTCGCCGGAAGCCTGAGTTTCGGGCCTGTGAAGCGGGTCTTCGCTCACGCATCGATTTTCGCCTTGCCGCTGGCGCTCGCCGCCTGCGGCAAGGGCGAGCCTGCGCCCGAGGCGCAGGATACCTCGATTCCCGATGCGATTGCGGGAATGCAGGCCGGGCCCGCGCAGGCGGCCAAGGGCCAGCAGATCGGAACCCCCAACAAGGACCGCGTGGTCACGCTGGGCGTTCTCAACAAGCGCAATAACCTCTCGCAGGACCTGGTCATGAAGCCGGGCGAGGCGAAGCGCATCGGCAACCTCGTCGTCAAGGTCGCCACTTGCGAAAAGTCGCTCCCCTGGGAGCGGCCGCAGGAAGAAGGCGCTTTCGTTCAGGTCTTTGTCGAGGAGCGCGCCACCGCCAACGAGAAGCTGGCCTGGCACAAGGTCTTCTCCGGCTGGCTGTTCAAGAATTCGCCTGCGCTCAACGTCGTTCAGCACCCCGTCTATGACGTCTGGGTCAAGAACTGTGCGATGAACTTCCCCGGCGAGGAAGCCATTCCCGAATCGACCGCGCGTTCCAGCAGTCCGGCGAAGGCTTCGGGCAGCGCCAGCACGGCGGCGGCCGAAGCGGCTCCCGCTGAACCCGTTTCGGTGCCGAGCGCTGCGCCTGCGGCCGTTTCCACGCCCTCGCAGCCTGCCGCGGACGAGTGACCGGAAGACTGCTCGCTCGAAGATTGTTGGCTTGAAGACTGGGCCTGCCGCAGGAGTGACAGGTAGCGCTTCTGCGGCATCTCCACTGCGCCCATCGAGGCGAGGTGCGGCGTCATGAACTGGCAATCGAGCAGTGCCGCTCCGCCAAGGCGCATCGCTGCGATCAGCCAGGCCAGCGCCACTTTCGAAGCATCGGCGACGCGCGAGAACATGCTCTCGCCGCAGAACACGCGGTCGAACCCCACCCCGTAGAGTCCGCCGACCAGTGTACGTTCGCCGCTGTCGTCCATTTGCCAGACCTCGATCGAGTGGGCCTGCCCCAGGTAATGCAGGTTCTCGTAGCTGGCCTGGATACGGTGGCTGATCCAGCTGCCCGATTCGTCATCACTTTCCGGGCGGACCTGGCGGGGGGCGGCGCAGGCATCCATGACTTCCGAAAACGCGGTGTTGCAGGTCACCGCGAAGCGCCCTCGGCGCAGCGTGCGTGCCAGGGAGTGCGACAGATGAAAGCCGTCCAGCGGGAGAATCGCGCGCAGGCGCGGTTCGATCCAGAAGATCTCGGGATCGTCGCGCGCGTCCGACATCGGGAAGATCCCGCTGCGATAGGCGAGCATCAGGAGTTCGGGCTCGATCATCCGAGAGGGGGTAGGGGCGTGCACGTGAATTGCCTGATCGCATGGGAGGCTGGGGATGGGCGGCGAAAGAGTGATGCGAATGCGGTGTGCATGGCCGGGGCAGCCTAGCAGCTTGCAGGCGGGATTGCAGGCGGCATCACGTGCCTGTGGATTAAGTTGACGTCTATTTGCCGTAATCCTCTTGTCATCCGATCGAACCCGCTCTAGAGGCCACCTCGCCCGCAGGAGTGTAGCTCAGTTGGTAGAGCATCGGTCTCCAAAACCGAGGGCCGTGGGTTCGAGTCCCTCCACTCCTGCCAGCATTTCCTTCGTACCGTTGGAACGCCAGGCCCCGGAAATTTCCGGGGCCTGTGGCGTTTCCGGCAAGGGGCAAGGCGATTCGCGCTTGCGGCATCGGCTTCGCATTTGCGATGAGGTGCAAGCCACGATAGGGTCAGGCGCTTGCCAATCCCGCAATTGCGGTTAGGCGCGCTCCGGAGGGGCGTCGTCTGGTGATTCGGGCATTCGCGAAGCTTTCGGCCAAGGGTCAACCGCTTCGTCGCCGCAGGGTCCCAGGCTGTTTCAGGTCGGGAAAGAATAGCTCGTACATGCACGGCACTGCGCAACTGCAAACTCAGGACATGATCCGGGCTCGCTGGCCCGCACTCGATCGCGGGCTGCTGTTCGCGCTGGCGCTGGCGGTGCTCGCGGCGTTGCCCGTACTTCTGGCCTGGGCGCCGCAGATGACCGACTACCCCTCGCATCTGGCGGGCTACAAGGTGGCGCTCGATCACGGGCAGGATCCTTATCTCACGCGTTATTTCCGCTTCAACTGGGAGTGGACGGGCAATCTCGGCGTCGAGCTGCTGATGGTGCCGATGGCGCCGGTCTTCGGTCTGGAGCAGGCCGGGCGGATCATCGTTGCGATGATTCCCTTCCTCTCGGTGCTTTCGGTCTATGCGCTGTGCCGCGCGCTGAAGCGCCCGATGGGCGTGGGGCCGCTGCTGTCGCTGTCGATGATCTGGTCGCCTTCGCTGCTGATGGGCTTTGTCAACTGGTCGCTGTCGGTGGCGATGGCGCTGTTTGTCTTTGCCGCCTGGGTAGGGCTGGAGGGCAAGCCCTGGCGCTGGATCGCGATGATCCCGGCCAGTTTCGTGGTCTGGCTCTGCCACGTTTCCGGATGGGGCGTGATGGGCGTGCTGATTTTCGGCTACGAATGGGCGCATCGCCGGTCGTGGCTTGACTGGCGGCCGTTCCTGAAGCCCTGGCCGCTGATCTTCCCGCTGTTCCCGATGCTGATCGGGGTGGGCGCCAATTCCAAGGTCTCCTACGGGCGCTACGTGCTCGATTACAAGTGGGGCATCCTTTACAAGTCGATGCGCAGCTTCGACTACACCTTTGACATCGCCAGCCTCTGGCTGGTGCTCGGCGTGCTGGCGGGCGCGATGCTGGTGCGGCGAATCGACGGGCGGCTCGGCTGGGCGGCGCTGATCCTGCTGGTGCTCACGCTGATCGTGCCGCGGCAGATCTTCGGCGGCGATTATGCCGACTATCGCCTCAGCACGATGGCGCTGATGATCGCCTGTCTCGCGATCGACTGGACCCTGCCGCGTTGGGCAACCATGGCGGCGGCGGGTCTCTTCGCATTGCGCACGCTGGTGACGACGGTGGTCTGGTACCAGGATGCGCAAGTGGCGCGCGAACTGATCGTCGCGCTCGACCAGGTGCCCGAGGGCGCGCGCGTGGCCACCGCCGTGGCGATTCCGCGCAGCCAGTGGCGCTTCGGTCCGTTCGAGCATTTCGGCTCCTATGCCGTGGTGCGCCGCAGCGCGATGGAAAACTCCAACTTCGCGCTGCCCGACGTGCACATGCTGTCGATGCGTGACCTTTCGTATCGTTTCGCCGATCCCACCCAGCGCATTCTCTATTCACCGCAGCAGCATATCGACCTGCGTACGTTCCCGCCCGCGCGTCATGCCGATTACCTGTGGTACATCGGCACGGTAAAGCCGGTCGCGCTGCCGGACGGTGCACGCATTCTCTATTCCAGCTCGAACTCGTTCCTTGCGCGCCTTGCCGATCCGGCAGACCTTGCAAATTAGAGCGACGAGGGCTAAGTCGCGCTTTCCTTCCGACATACGGATCTTATCTGCCCCTCCCGGCCTAGGCCGGGGCGGCGATGAGCCCTAGCCGGAAGACAAGAGACTTTTTCCCGCCGGAGCGCCTTTCGGGCACCAGGCAGAGACGCGAGTAAGACTGACATGGCCAAGACCACTCCGGGCGAATTCTTCCGCCAGGTGCGCAGCGAAGCCTCCAAGATTTACTGGCCCTCGCGCCAGGAAACGGTGACGACCGCGATCTTCGTCGGCCTGATGACGCTGCTTCTCGCAGTGTTCTTCCTCGGCATCGACGCACTGTTCGGCTGGATCGTCAGCTCGCTCCTGTCGCTGATCGGCTAAAACCAGACAACGAAGAGAGAACCATGGCCCGCTGGTATATCATCCACGCCTATTCCGGCTTCGAGAACAAGGTGAAGGAATCGATCCTCGCCGAAGCCGAGCGTATCGGCCTCTCGCAGCTTGTCGAGGACGTGCAGGTCCCGCATGAGACCATCACCGAGGTCAAGCGCGGCAAGAAGGTCCAGGTCGAGCGCAAGACCATGCCCGGTTACGTGCTGGCCAAGCTGACCCTGAACGACGACGTCTACCACCTCGTCAAGAACACCCCGAAGGTCACCGGCTTCCTGGGCAACAACGGCAAGCCGCAGGCGATCAGCGAGAGCGAGGCCGCACGTTACTTCGGCGCTGCCGAAGCCGCCGCTGCCGCTCCGCGCAAGCACGTCAGCATCGATTACGAGATCGGCGATTCGGTCAAGGTGCTCGACGGTCCGTTCGCGAGCTTCAACGGCCTCGTCGAGGAACTCGATTTCGACAAGAACCGCGTCAAGGTCGCGGTCTCGATCTTCGGCCGCGCCACGCCGGTCGAACTCGATTTCGAGCACGTCGAACTCAGCAAGTAACCGCCCGGCCGTTTCGGCCGGTGGCTATGAAAAAGGGCGTCTTCCCGTGCGGAAGGCGCCCTTTTTGCATGCCGGGTGCGCTCGTGGGTCAGGAGCGGGGTGCGTAGATGGTCAGGCTGACCTTGGCCCGCTCGACAAAACCCAGCTTGTGGTAGAGCGAGAGTGCCGCTGCATTGTCGGCGTAGGAATGCAGGATCGGCGTGCGGCCTTGGCCCAGAACGGCGGCTGCGACGCGGCGTGAAAGCAGTGCTGCAAGTCCGCGTCCCCTCGCGTCGGGATGTGCGCAGACGGCACTGATCTCGATGAAATTGCCGGTGCGGGTGCGCTGGCCGGCCATCGCAAGGAGGCGTCCATCCTCCTTCACGCCCCAGAAATCGCCGAGTTCGCCGGTTCGCGTGCCGAACGGCCCCGGCTGCGTCAGCGTTGCCAGGCCGAGCATCTCGGGGTGGTCCTGTGGGCCCAGCGGGATGACGCGTGGGTCTTGTGCGGCCTGGGCCATGGCGTCCAGCGCGGGGGCGTCGCCCGAAAAGATCATTTGCACGCCCAGCGCAGACTTCACGCATTCGATCCCCGGGATCTCGACCGGCTCACCCGGTTGCATCAGGGCCAGTGGGCCGTGGGCGCGGGTGAGGGCGGCGAAATCGGCGAGGCTTGCAGGCGAAAGGTCGCGAACGGCGGCGAGCGGGCCGATCCCGGGATGGAAGCGGCGGGCACTGCCGGTGCCGATGTCGGCGCCGAGCGCGAAGCGGGCTTGCTCGCCGGTCAGCGCGGTCCAGAGAAGGCGGTCGAGTTCTGCATTGTCCATGGCCCGGTTCTATGGCGAGCCCTCGTCGCGGCGTGAAGGCGTAATTATCCGCCTCTTAACCCTGTTCATGGTAACGCCCTTGGCCATGGGGATATTCGCAAGCATGAAGCGCGGCCTCCAGGGGGAGGCAACCGGGCCCGGCGGGCGGCTGACGCGGCTTGACGGCCTGCGCGGTCTGGCGGCCTGCGGCGTGGCGCTGCTCTATCATCCGCAGTCGCTGTTCGCGCCGCAGACCAATGCGACGCTGCCCGGTGTGCTGCACTGGTTCCAGCACAGCGGCTGGACGCTCGTGGACCTGTTTTTCCTGATTTCCGGCTACATCTTTGCGCACGTCTACCTGGTCGAGCGCACGCCGGGGCAGGGCTTCGCCTTGCGGCGCGAGACGCTGGGCGGTTTCGCTGTGGCACGGGTGGCGCGGCTCTATCCGCTGCACCTGGTCATGCTGCTGGTCTGCGCGGTGCTGTTCCTGGGGGCGCAGGGCAATACCCCGATCGCGTTCATCGCGCACCTGCTCATGTTGCAGGGTTTTGTCGGCATGGTGGGGCTGAGCTTCGACGGGCCGAGCTGGTCGATCTCGGTGGAATGCGCCTGCTACATTCTCTTTGCGCTCGGCGCGGTGGGCGGGCGGCGTACGCTCCAGCGGGTGAGCGTGCTGGCGATCCTGGGCGCGCTGCTGCATTTCGCGCTGCAGGGCAGGGCGGGCGGGCCATGGGTGGGCGACGGTCTGCCGCGCGGGCTCCTTGGCTTCTTCCTCGGCCAGATGCTGTGGCAGGCACGCGCAAGGCTGCGTCATGCGCCCAGCATGTTGCTGGTCTGCCTGATGGCGATCGGCCTTTCGCTTGACATGGGGCACGCGAGTTCGGTGCCGCCGATGAGCCTGCTGGCCTGGCCTTCGGCGCTGCTGCTGGCGCTGCGGCTGAAGTTCATGGGCTCGGCACCGATGCGCTGGCTGGGCGATCGTTCTTATGCGATCTACCTTGTCCACTGGCCGGTGCTGAAGCTGGGCGAGCAGCGGCTCGGGCATGTATCAGGCGACTTCACGACCTGGCTGGTGGTCACGGCGGTCTATGCGCTGGCGGTGCTGGTCATCGCCGACTTGTCCTATCGCTGGCTCGAAACCCCTGCGCGCAAGGCCATTCGCGCGGCCTGGCAGCGGCGGGCGAAAGCAGGGCAGGGCGCGCGAATCGCCGTCTGATTGCGTTATCATGGCAGGGCCGGCGATCGTCCGCGTTTGGGCTCTTTCCTTTTATCCCGATATCGTTTAGGGGCGCGCCCTTCGGAGCGGCCTCGTGCCCCCCGATTCCCTGCGGGAGGATGCCCCGGCGTCCGTAAGACCGCTAAACATGAGCATCTGCCCGGCAGGTGCGAAAGTGTGAAAGGAGTGGCCACATGGCCAAGAAGATCGAAGGTTACATCAAGCTGCAGGTCAAGGCCGGCAGCGCCACGCCGTCCCCGCCGATCGGCCCTGCGCTGGGTCAGCGCGGCGTGAACATCATGGAATTCTGCAAGGCGTTCAATGCCGCCACGCAGGAGCTCGAAAAGGGCATGCCGATCCCGACCATCATCACGGTCTACGCGGATCGCAGCTTCACGTTCGTCACCAAGACTCCCCCGGCGACCTTCCTCATCAAGAAGGCCGTGAACCTGAAGTCGGGCTCGAAGGAGCCGGGCAAGATCAGCGCCGGTACCGTCAAGCGTTCGCAGCTTGCCGAGATCGCCCAGGTCAAGATGGCCGACCTCAATGCCAACGACATTGAAGCCGCCACCAAGATCATCGAAGGTTCGGCCCGCGCGATGGGCCTCGAAGTGGTGGAGGGCTGATTTCATGGCCAAGGTGACCAAGAAGCAGAAGTCGCTGACCGAAAAGCTCGGCGATAACATGAAGCTCTACCCCGTCGCTGACGCGCTGCAGACCCTGCGCGACCTGAAGACCACCAAGTTCGACGAAACCGTCGAAGTCGCGATGAACCTGGGCGTTGACCCGCGTCACGCCGACCAGATGGTTCGCGGCATGGTTTCGCTTCCGGCCGGCACCGGCAAGACCGTTCGCGTCGCCGTGTTCGCCAAGGGCGACAAGGCTGCCGAAGCTCTCGCCGCTGGCGCCGACAAGGTTGGTGCGGAAGACCTCATGGAAGACATGCAGGCCGGCAACCTCAACTACGACCGCGTCATCGCCACCCCGGACATGATGGGCGTCGTTGGCCGTCTCGGTAAGCTGCTGGGTCCCAAGGGCCTGATGCCGAACCCGAAGCTCGGCACCGTGACCCCGAACGTCACGCAGGCCGTGAAGGACGCCAAGGGCGGCCAGATCGAGTTCCGCGTCGAAAAGCAGGGCATCATCCACGCCGGCATCGGCAAGATGTCGTTCTCGGACGCCGACCTGCTGACCAACTTCAGCGCGTTCGTCGATGCGATTGTCAAGGCCAAGCCCTCGGGCTCGAAGGGCAAGTACGTTCGCAAGATCTCGCTGTCGTCGTCGATGGGGCCGGGCCTCAAGATCGACACCACCGAGATCGCCGGCGTCTGATCTTTCAGACCGCGCGAAACGGATAGAAGGGCCGGGGGGAGACCTCCGGCCCTTTTTCTTTGCAATGTCGGCGGCGCAGGCGCAGGGCGTCACGCAGCGGCGTGGACATTCGCGCATAGAGCCCGGATAAGCGCCGCTCCGGTCGCGGACGGGCATCGGCCTGCAGCAGCGATGCGGACATCAAGGAAGGATAGACGTGACAACAAGCGACGGCGCGCAGCCGAAGCGCATTGACCGGATTCAGCAGAACCTGCTGGCCAGTTCGGAGAGGAAAGTCCTCAACTGGCTTTGTGCGCGGATGCCGGCATGGGTCACTCCCGATATCCTGACGACCATCGGCATGCTGGGCGCGCTCATGGTTTTCGGCGGCTACGTCGCCAGCAATCTGGGGGATGGCTGGCTGTGGGTCTCCATCACCGGATATGTCGTTCAGTGGTTCGGGGACTCGCTCGACGGCAGCCTTGCCCGTTTCCGCAAGATCGAACGCCCGCGCTACGGCTATTTCCTCGATCACAGCTGCGACGGTCTGGCAACCACGCTGGTGGTCGTCGGCATCGGACTGAGCGGCTATGTCCTGCTGGAAGTCGCGCTGATCGCGCTGGCGGGCTATCTGCTGCTGTCCATCCACGCCTTCCTTTCGGTGCGCGTGCTGGGGGAGCTGAAGCTGTCTTATGTCTATGCAGGGCCGACGGAACTGCGGTTCCTGCTGATCGGCCTGACGCTGGCGATGATCTGGGCGGGGGCGCAGCCGGTGCTCTTCGGTGTGCTGACCTATTTCGATCTGTTCGTCGGCACGATCGGCTTGCTGCTGATCGTCTTCTTTGTGCTTCAGACCGCGCGGACCGCGCGCAGGCTGGCGATCGAGGAGCCTGCGGTGGACTGGCGCGCCCGCGAAGGACGTTGAAACCAGCGTCCTTGCGCCCCCGAAGGGGCGGCTTTTCCGGGGCGGTTCGCATTTGCCCCGGAGAGGCCGCAGGCCGTCAGGCCCGCGCAAGGACGAGGGAAGCCGCGCAGCCTTATCTGGTGGCCGCGGCGGCTTTCTGAGCAGGGATAAAATCGCGCTCGACCGTAGTGGCCAGGATCGAGAGCGGCAGCAGGCCCTGCGACAGCAGGAAGTCGTGATAGGCCTTGCGGTCGAACGCCGGGCCCAGTGCCTTCTCGGTCTTCACGCGCAGCTGCGCGAGCTGTTCAAAGCCGTAGTAATAGGAACCGGCCTGACCCGGCATGCGGAAGGTGTAACGGTCGATTTCCTGATCGGCCATGCCCTTGGACAGCACCACCTCATCGCGCAGCACGCGGCGGGCGCTGTCGACGTCGATCAGGCCCAGGTTCAGCATCGGGTCGAGCATCGCGCGCGCCTGTCGCTGGAGGCGGCCCTGCAAGGCGATGAGTTGGCCTTCGACCGGCTCGTAGGGCAGCATCTCGCCTTCGGCATAGAGTGCCCAGCCTTCGGCATTCACGCTGTTGAAGGCATAGAGCGCGCGGGCCAGCGAGACGCCGCGATCGACCATGGCGGCAAACTGGAGTTCGTGACCGGGTCGCGCCTCGTGCGCGCTCAGCGTCCAGGTGGCGGCGTCGTAGCCGAAGTCGTCATAAGCATCCTCGGCCTTCTGCGAATTGCCGGTGGTGAGGATGAATTCGCCCTGTTCGCCGGTATTGCCGATGAGGCGCGGCGGGCTCATGTGCGGGGCAGGGACGGCGGCGGCTTCGGCCGGGGTGGCAATCCGCATGCGCAGCTGCGTCGCCGGCAGCGTGAGGATGCCTTCGTGGCGGACGATGTCCTCCAGCTGGCTGTTGACCTTGCGGTAGCGCGCCTCGACCTGATCGGCGGGAATAACGTTCTTCTTCAGCTCGCGGATCACCGAGGGATAGTCGGTGGCCTTGAAGCCGAACTTGGCCGCGACCACCGGGGCCAGCGCCTGCATCTGTGCGCGGGTGACGTAGTAACCACGCGCGGCGCGGTCGATCAGCTGGCGCGGGTCGATATCGATCCCGACCTGCTGGAGATTGAGCGCGTAGACCTGCTCGGGCAGGCGGTAGTCGGCGCGGGCGGCCGGCAGGACGGTGCTCTGTTCCCACCTGGCGTACTCGGTCAGCTGCTTGTCAAGCTTGGCTAGGTCGCCATCGGCGCCCTTGATGCCGAACTTGGTGAAGAGCGCGCGGACGCCCTGGATGTAAGTGGCGGTATTGCCGATCGCTTGCTCGACGTCCCGGCGATAAGGGCCGAGGTGGCCTTCGCGACTGGCGAGGAACTGGGCCTTGGCCAGTTCGGCCGCTGGCTTTGTTCCGGGCTCGCTGCCGACATAGCGGCGCAGGCGTTCTACTGCCTTGGCGCGGCGTTCGGGTGGGGTCTGCTCGGACAGCAGGTCGTTGAAGCCGGAAGCGATCATCTGCGGCAGGTCGATCCAGTCCATCAGCAGGCGCTTGCGGGTCTGGATCGAATCGATCTGACGCTGGAGATAGGCAGCGAGGATTTCGAGGTCCTGTCGCACCTCGGCCTGCTGCTCGGCAGAGATGCGGCCCCTGATGTCGGTCAGGCGGCCCTGATAGGCGGCAAGCAGGCGGCTGTCGGCATCGAGCGAGAGATCGGCGATTTTGCCGTCGAACTCGGTCAGGCCCATCGAGGATGCGTTCTCGGGCATGAAGGCGGCTTCGAGCTGCAGCAGCTTTTGCGTCTCGGCGTCGCTCTTCACCACCCAGGCGGGCTTGGAAGGCGCGCGGGTCGTGGCGGCGGTTACCGACTGGGCCGATGCGTGGACGGGGCTGGTCAGCGCGATAGCCATGGCCGCAAGGGCAGGCGCCACGCGAATAAGCGCAGTTCTGGGCATGATGTGAGAGGCTCCCTGTTATGGGCGCCACTCTTAGGAAGCATGCGACCCGGCGGCACATTCACCCGACGAGCGACATACCGGTTTCGACGAAGGGCATGGCGCAGCGGCGGTTTGTCCGGGCGGCGATTGCCAAGGCCGTTTTTGCGCTGTACATGTGTTCAGCATAAGGAAATGGGAGAGGCGGCCAGATGGCTATCCGCTTTGAAGACATCAAGGACCACATCGGCTCACGCGTGGTCTGGGACGACCGCGCCGACGTATTCACCCCCGAGGCGGCCAGGGCGATCCGCGCCAAGGTTGAGGAACGCACCGTGGTGGTGTTCCCCGAACTGAACCTGACCGATGCCGAGCAACTCGAAATCACCAACCTGATGGGTGAGAAAGTGCGCCTGACCGCGCGCAACAATGTCCAGTCGAACGATGAGGACGTCTATCAGGTCACGCTGGACGAGAAGATCAATCCGCAGCCTGAATATGTGCTGGGCACGTTCTTCTGGCACATGGACGGCATCACCGTGGACATGCCGCCGCCCTTCGCGACGCTGCTGTCCTGTCGCATCGCCCCGGACAAGGGCGGCGAGACCGAGTTCGCCAGCACCTACGCGGCCTATGAAGGGCTGTCGGATGAGGAAAAGGGCGAGCTTGATGGGATGAAGGCCGTTCACTCGGTACGCGCCAGCCTCTCGCCGATTGCCGACGCCATTCCCGAAAAGCACCGGGAGCGGGTGCTGGGGATCGGTCTGGTCAAGGAGCATCCGCTGGTCTGGACGCACGAGTCCGGGCGCAAGTCGCTGGTGATCGGTACGACCGCCGATCACATTGTCGGGATGGATGTGCCGGCGGGCCGCGCGATGCTGATCCGCTTGCAGGAATGGGCGGCCCAGCCGGCGTTCTCGCTACGGCACAAGTGGACCAAGGGCGACTTCGTGATCTGGGACAACACCGGCGCGATGCACCGCGCGATCCCTTACGACAAGTCGACCGGACGCATGATGCACCGCACCTCGATCGCCGGGACCGAGGCTGTGGCGGCGTAAGCTACTTCTCCAACGCCTCGCGCTGGTAGCATTCGACGACGAGGCTGATCGGCGTGCCATCCGGCAGGCGCAGCAGCGCCCGGTGCGTGAGGAACGTACCGGGCGGGCAGCCTTCAAGGCGGCCATGCCGCGATTCTAACCGCTCTCGCGTGAAGTGCAGCGGGGCGACGACTTTGCCGAACGGGGTGTCCGTATCGGCCAGCGCCTTGTTCATCGCATCGGTCAGCCGGGCGGGCACGAACCAGTTGTGCGCTTCGGACAATGTCACGCCGTCGCAGGTCAGCCGGACATGGCGATAACCCAGCGGCTGATCGCCGGGAACTTCCAGCAGTGCGCGGGCGTCGGAGGGCAGGGCGGCGTCCTCGCCTTTCACCGGCATGGCGGTGACCACCGGTGCGTCGGCGCTGCGATGCGCGATGCACCACTCGCCCAGCGCCGCCGTAGCGCTGTCATTGCGGGCGAGCAGACGTTCGAATTCGGCCTCTTGCGGCGCGGCACCGGCAAGGAAGATCGGGGCGAGGGCGATGAGGCTAGATCCCACCGGGCACGGCCGCCTTGCCCAGCGCGGCCAGCCCTTCGACCAGCGTGCGGGTGCAGGCGGCAAGTTCTTCGGCATCGACCGAGCGGATCACGAAGTTGGCGCCGGTGCGGCCTTCGCCCCAGAACGGGTAGGAGCCGATCTGGCAGCCTTCGAAGGCTTTCTCCGTCTCGCGCAGCAGGTCCGCCACTTCGCTTTCGCCCACCCAGCAGCCGACCGTTTCGGAAAGCAGCGGGGCGCCGCCGTCCAGCGTGCCGGTCAGCGCGTCGAGCATACCCGCGGTAATGCTGGGCACGCCGGCCATGATGAACACGTTGTCGTAGCGGATGCCCGGCGCGCCGGTGTAGCGGTTGGGGATCAGGCTGGCGCCTTCGGGCGTGCGCGCCATGCGCAGACGCGCTTCGGTCAGCCCGCCGCGCGTCTCGTAATAGGTTTCCAGGATCGCCCGCGCTTCGGGGTGGACGATCACGGGGACGCCCAGTGCTTCGGCAATGGCGTCCACGGTGATGTCGTCGTGTGTCGGGCCGATGCCGCCGGTGGTGAAGAGATAGTCGTTGCGCGCGCGCAGCAGGTTCACCGCTTCGACGATGGCGGGGGTATCGTCCGCCACCACGCGCACTTCCTTGAGGCGGATGCCTTGCACCTGCAACCAGGCGGCGACCTGGGCGATGTTCTTGTCGTGGGTTCGGCCCGAGAGAATCTCGTCACCGATGACGACGAGGGCGGCGGTGTAGATACGCGGCGAATCGACCATGCCGCATTGGCTAGCCGACCCGAACGAACACCGCCACCCGTCGGCGTCGTCAATCGTCGGACGGCATGACGATAAACTGCTCCCAGGCACCATGCGCGCCGGGATCGGCATACGTCGAGACGGCCAGCTTGCGCTTGCCGAACGTGGCGACGAACGTGCGGTTGACGAAACCGCCGCGCAGTTTCGGCTTGCCTGCCGGTTCGAAGGCGGTGAGCGGGCCGAGCGGCGTCAGGCTCTCGCGATAGTCCTTGCGCACGGCGGCGGAGAAGTAGTCCTGCGCGTGGGCAGTGAAGTGCGCGGCTTCGAACTTGCCCGCCACCAGCGCTTCCAGTTCGGCGCGGGCGTCGGCGGTGCGGGCGGTTTCGCCGCTGTCGAGCGGCAAGTCGCGCGGCATCACGATGTCGGCGATCGCGGACGTGACGGTGCCCGTCACCGCGCCGAAATCGGCATTGGTGAGCACGACGATGGCGACATCGCTGTCGGGATACATCGTCGCCTGCGAGAGGAAGCCGGTCGATTCGCCGCCGTGGTTGATGATCCGGCGCCCATCGGCCGTGCGGGTGAAGACGCCGAGGCCGTAGGAACTGTTGGTGCCGTCGGCGAGGATCACCGGGTCCTCCTGCTCTTCCCAATCGGCGGCGGGAAGCAGGGTGCGGTGGAGGCGGGCGATGTCCCAGCGCGCCAGATCGGAGGCGGTCATCGAGATCTCGCCGGCAGCCCAGAGCCAGCCCGAGGCGGGCGGCGTGGCCGCAACCACCGGGCCGAGCGCATAGCGGTGATAGCCCTGCGGGAAACCGGGCTTGTTGGTATCGTCCAGCTTCAGCGGATGCAGGCCGAGGGGCTGGAACAGCTCACGCTCGAACTGCTCCCACAGCGGGGCGCCGCCTGCCTTCTCCGCGATCAGGCCGGCGACGACATAGCCGGTGTTCGAATATTGCCAGCGCGTGCCGGGCTTGTAGTCCAGCGGCGCGGTGCCCCAGCGCTTGACGATCTCCTCCGGCTTCACCGGGGTGCGCATGTCGACAAAATCGTAGTCCTGCGGCCAGAAGTCGCGCAGGCCCGAGGTGTGCGAGAGCAACTGGCGGATCGTGATCTCATCGCCGCCGGATACGCCGGTAAGGTACTTGGAAACCGTGTCGTCCAGCGAGAGCTTGCCCTGATCGCGCAGCTTGAGGATCAGCGCGCCGAGGAACTGCTTGGAGTTGGAGGCGATCTGGTAGGGCTGGTCGATCCGCGCGGGCATGTTGTCGCCTGCCTTGCCCCAGGCCCTGGCAAATACGATCTGACCGCCGCGCGCGATGGCGACCTGCGCGGAGGGCACGCCGCTGTGGGCGAGAGCCTTGGTCACGGCTGCGTCGATGGCCGTTTCCTGCACGGGCGTGAGCGCGGCACTGGTCGAGGGCACGGCGGCAACGGGCTGCGGCGCAGGGGCGGCGGCAAGAGTGGTCGGGGCGAGGATGAGTGCGCCGGCAGTGAGCAGGCGGGCAAGGGCAGTGCGGTTCATGGCGTGACGCTACAGCCCGCGCGGCCAAACTCAATTGCGATTTCCACGGCGATTACCGCGCGGACGCCGGGTAAAAAGAAAGGGCCGATCCGAAGACCAGCCCGTAGAAGTTTGGGAGAGGATGCCTGAAAGGCCTGATCCTTATGCGGTCAGACAGGCTTTGCTGCAAATGCGAAAAAATGGAGTATGATTGCGCATGGCGCAACTGATCGCGTGGGCGAAATGGCCAAATTGCGTGCTTGTGGTTTGATGGAATTGCATTCCCGGCGGATTTCTGCGGTTTCGGGCGCGCGGAACTGGCTTGTCGCTTCGCTGCCATGCAGAGGCAGGGCGTCTTGCTGTCGGGTAGGCAGGCGCGGTTCGCGCCGAGGTCTTTCAGAAGGGGCGGGAGAGCTAAATCCTGTCCAGTCACCGGCGCGTTGCGCAGCGGACAAAAAAGAAGGGCCGGTCCGAAGACCAGCCCCTTGGAAAGTTTTTGGGAGAGGATGCCTGAAAGGCCCGCTCCATATGCTCGTGCACCCGATTCTCCGCAAACGCGAAAAATGGGAGCGTTATTGCGTTTCGTGCAATTAAGATCGGAAGGAAGTCGCGGAAATGCGTGAAGCGTGTTTGACCGAAATGCATTTCCGAAGTCTTTTGACGGAGTAATGCCTTGTCGAACCGTGGTTTTGCCATCGCGGTTTTTGCTCGTCGGGGCGCCGGAGTGGCTTGGCCAGTCACCGGCGCGACGCTGTCTCAAGGCTAAGGGCAGGGGTGGCGAACCGATCGGAAAAGTACCGGACGCGTCAACAGGGGTAGCGCAAAGGCTCGTTGCCGCGCGCCACAGGCAAAAAAAGAAGGGCCGGTCCGAAGACCAGCCCCTTTGGAAAGTTTTTGGGAGAGGATGCCTGAAAGGCCCGCTCCATATGCGTGTCGGAGCGATTCTTCGCAAACGCGAAAAAATCGCGATTAATTGCAAAATGCGCAATTATGAGGCGCGGAGCCGACAGGGGTCAGCCCTGGGTCAATGCTCCATAAAGGTCGTGTTCGTCAGCATCCTCGACAAGAACGTCAATGATATCACCGACTTGCACATCACCCACGTTGCGCAGGAAGACGTTGCCGTCGATCTCGGGTGCATCGGCCTGCGAGCGGGCGGTTGCACCGATTTCGCCGTCTTCGTCCGGTTCGCCCACTTCGTCGATGATCACCGGGATCACGCGGCCGACCTTGGCCTGAAGCTTCGCGGCGCTGATCGCGGCGGTCTTTTCCATGATCCGCGCGTAACGCTCTTCCTTCACCTCTTCCGGGACCGGATTGGGCAGGGTGTTGGCGGACGCACCCTCGACGGGTTCGAAACGGAAGGCGCCGACGCGGTCGAGCTGGGCTTCGTCCAGCCAGTCCAGCAGGTACTGGAAGTCTTCCTCGGTCTCGCCGGGGAAGCCGACCACGAAGCTGGAGCGGATGGCGATATCCGGGCAGATCTCGCGCCACTTGTGCAGGCGGTCGAGCACCTTGGCCTCGTTGGCCGGGCGCTTCATCGACTTGAGCACCGAAGGCGCGGCGTGCTGGAACGGAATGTCGAGGTAGGGCGTGATCAGCCCTTCGGCCATCAGCGGGATCACCGCGTCGACATGCGGATAGGGGTAGACGTAGTGCAGGCGCACCCAAGGCGCGCGGCCCTGCGCATCCTTCAGCTGGCCGAGCTCACGGGCGAGATCGGTCATGTGGGTGCGGACTTCGCGGTCCTTCCACGTGCGGGCCTCGTGGCGGACATCGACGCCATAGGCCGAGGTGTCCTGGCTGATCACCAGCAGTTCGCGGGTTCCGGCCTGGACCAGCTTTTCCGCCTCGCGCAGCACCGCGTCGATACGGCGGCTCACCAGCTTCCCGCGCAGCGACGGGATGATGCAGAACGAGCACGCGTGGTTGCAGCCTTCCGAGATCTTCAGATAGCTGTAGTGGCGCGGGGTCAGTTTTACACCGGCTTCGTCATAGGCCTGCGGGATCAGGTCGACATAGGGCGAAAGCTCGGGCGGGGCGGCGTCGTGCACGGCCTCGACTACCGCTTCGTACTGATGCGCGCCGGTGACGGCGAGCACGTCCGGGAAGCGGGCGCGGATCACGTCGGCCTCGTTGCCCATGCAGCCGGTGACGATCACGCGGCCGTTTTCGGCAATGGCTTCACCGATTGCGGCCAGGCTCTCTTCCTTTGCGGAATCGAGGAAACCACAGGTGTTGACGAGCACGACGTCGGCCCCGGCATAGTCCGGGCTCATCGTGTAGCCATCGGCGCGCAGGCGGGTGAGGATGCGTTCGGAGTCGACAAGCGCCTTGGGGCAGCCGAGGCTGACCATGCCGACCTTGGGCGGGGAGGGGATTTCAATAGCCATAGGAATGGCGCGCCCGATACTCCGATTGCGCGCCGGAGTCACGAATTGAATGGAATCCGGGCGAGTCGGTTCCTGCAGGTCTCGCCGCGATTGTTCCGCGCGGACCATGCGCCTATCCCGCAAGTCATGGAAATCACGATCACCAAGGGCCTTGCGGGCGACCATATCGCGATCCGCCGTGCCTCGGGCGAGGTCATCGAAACCACGTTCCCGAAGAAGGGGCCGGTGCCGCATGATGCCGTTCATTTCTTCGTCGAGCAGGGACTGGGATTCGCACGCGGCTTCTGGGGACTGGTGGCCGAGGGGCGCCATCCCGAAGAACTGGCCGAACTCGCCAAGGCAGGCGGCCACGCCAGCGCCGCGCGGGCGCGCGAGCCTGATGCGCAGATCGTGGAGCTGCTTCAGGCCGAACGTCTGGTCGAGTGTTTCGAGGCGGACCTGTGGTCGGGCGGCTGCGACGACGAGGCGCTGATGGCCATGGCGCGGACCGCTTGCGAGAGTTCCTTCGTGCCGTTACCGCCGTCATTGCAGACCACGGCGCAACGGGATGCGCTGGGCCGGGTGCGCGATGCCATTGCCGCGTTCGCCTGCGACTGGATCGATGGCGGCGAAGGTTTTGTCGCGCGGCTCGATTGGCCGGAAGCGGCCTGATGGACGAAAGGGAATTGCAATGGGTCCGGTAAATTGGCTGGCTGTGGTCCTCGCGGCGGCGCTGGCTGTCGTGGTGGGATTTGTCTGGAACGGCCCGCCGTTCCAGGATGGACGCCGCCTCTCGCCCGGCAAGTCGACACTGGCGGGCAATTACGGGCTCGTGTGCTTCGTGTTCCTGATCAGCTCGATCATGCTCGGCCACAACTTCGCGCGGATCGGCGCGGAGACGCTGGCGGTGAAGCCCTGGCTCTATTTCATGCAGACCGGCGGCGTCGCCATCGCCTTTGTCATCCCTGCGGTCTGGCTGACCCATGTGCGTAATCGCATGGAGCCGCTGCGGCGGGTGATGGATTGCCTGTTCTGGCTGACGGCCTACCTTGCCATGGGACTGGTGTTCTGGGCGCTGTCCTGACGATCCGTTCCGGACGAGTCTGCCTGCGACGGCCGGGTGGGGGCGATTTCCACCACCACGTCGCCGGTCTGTAGGACCTTAGCCTCGTCCTCCCAGAAGCCGATCGTGCGCGCGCCGCGATAGATGCGCAGGCCGCGCCCGCCGGTGACGAGCTGGTCCAGCGTGCCGCCGACTTCGGACGGTTCGACCGCACGCTCCACCAGTTGCACGCGCCCGGCCACCGAGGCGAGGTCGGACATGTATTCGGCCACGTGCTGCCCTTCCGCCGAGCCTGCCAGCAGCAGTCCGGTGAAGCGCACCGGGTTGATGACGTTGTTGGCGCCTGCCTGGCGGGCCAGCAGCTCGTTGTCGTCGGCGCGGATGACGACGGTGATCGGCACGCGCGGTGCCAGATGGCGCGCGGTCAGCACGATCAGCACGGACGTATCGTCGCGCCCGGCCGAAACCAGCACCGACTGGGCCGTGCCGACACGCACCGCGTTCTGGATCTCGTCGCGCGAGGCGTCGCCTTGCAGGACATTGCAACCGAGTTCTTCGGCCCGTGCAAGCCGTGCCTGATCGGGGTCGACGACAACGATCCGCGATGCCTCGGTGCCCCGCTCGATGAGTTCCTTGACCGCTTCCGAGCCGCTGACCCCGAAGCCGAGGACGACAATATGGCCTTCGAGCCGTTCCTGGATGCGCTTCATCCGCCAGGTCTCCCAGCTTCGCTTGATGATGAAATTGTAGGCGGTGCCCACGAAAATGGTGATCACCGCAAGGCGGATCGGCGTGACCAGCACCGCCTCGATCAGGCGGGCGCGGTCGCTCACCGGGGCGATGTCGCCAAAGCCGGTCGTGGTGATCGAGATCATCGTGAAATAGACGACGTCGAGGAAGCTGATCACCCCGTCATGCGTGTCCTTGAGGCCCGCGCGGTCGGTCCAGTGGACCATGATGACGATGAAGATCAGGAAAAACGCGCCGCCCAGCCGCAGCGCGAGGTCGGCCCAGACCGGCACCGCGAGCGCCCGGCGCAGCGGCTTGAACGAAGGGGAGGCAGGGCGCCGTTTCGACATGCGGCGAGGAACTTACGGGGCCTTGGGCAAGGCGTCCAGCGGATCGACGGGTTTGCCGTCCTGGCGCACTTCGAAGTGCAGTTCGTCACCCTTGGCAAGACCGGTGCTGCCGACGAGGCCGACTCGCTCGCCGGCGGCGACCTTGGCGCCTTCCTTCACGGTGACGCGGCTGAGGAAACCATAGGCGGTGAACCAGCCGTTGCCGTGATCCAATACGACGAGGTTGCCGAACTGCTCCTTCTCGGCGCCCGCAAACTTCACGGTGCCGGCGGCGGCTGCGCGCACCATGGTGCCCTGTGGGGCCTTGATGTCGATGCCGTCATGGGGATTGCCGCTCGCGGCGAACTTGCGGCGCACTTCGCCGGTCACCGGCCAGAGGAAACGCACGGCGGCGGGTTGGGCCGTTTTCACGGGCTGGGCCGCTGCCGCAGGCGTGCTAGCGGGGCCAGCCCTGGCATCGACCAGCGTCGGGATCAGCAGCGACTGTCCCGTCTTGACCGGCGCTGCGGCGTCGAGCCCGTTGGCAAGCGCGATCTGTTCCCACGGCACGGCATATTTCAGCGAGATCGAAAAGCCGGTGTCACCGGCCTTCACGGTGTGGCGGCGCGTGCGCGGGATCTTGAGCTTCTGGCCGGCGCGTACGGCGTAGGGTGGTTGCAGGCCGTTCGCCTCGATGATGAGCACGCGGGCGACACCGGCGCGCTGGGCGATGCCGCCGAGGGTTTCGCCGGGGGCGACCGCGTGGACTTCCTCGGTTTCGGCGCTGACGGCGGCGGCCTTGCTGGCAACCGCCTGCGCGCTGGCGGCAGTCCGGCTCGTTGCTGTTGGCGCCGGGCGCGGCTTTGCCGTGGGTGCGGGGGCAGGGGCCGCTGCGCGGGGAATGGTCAGCTTCTGGCCGACTTTCACCACGTAGGGGGCCTTGAGCCCGTTGGCCTTGACGATGGCCGAGGCGGCCACGCCCGCGCGGTTGGCGATACCGTTCAGCGTCTCCCCCTGTTCGACGACATGGACGCTTTCGTCCTTCGTCGACGCCAGCACGGGCGCGCCGGGCAGGACCAGTGCCGCAAGGACCAGGAACGAGGAGGGGAGCGCGCGGCGCATCATGCCTGGTAACGGCTCGCGATCTGCGCCAGCGAGGCGTCGTGGGTGAGGTCGAGCTGGAGCGGGGTCACCGCGATGTAACCTTCGGCAATCGCTTCGAGGTCGGTGTTGTGGCCGAGGGTATGCTCGATGCCGTGAAGGCCGAACCAGAAGTAGGGGAAACCGCGCGGGTCCATGCCTTCGACCACCGAGCCGCGCGCATAGTCGTGAAAGCCTTGGCGGACCACGCGAATGCCCTTCACGTCGGCAGCCGCGAGCGGCGGGAAGTTCACGTTGATCAGCGTGCGCGGCGCGAAGGGCGCGTCGAGCAGGGGCCTGAGCACTTTGGCGCCCCATTCCTCGGCAGCCGAGAAGCTGACGTTGTTGCCAAGGCCTTCCCCGGCATAGACCTGGCTCAGCGCGATCGAGCGGATGCCCGCCAGTGCGCCCTCCATCGCGGCGGACACGGTGCCCGAATAGGTCACGTCATCGCCAAGATTGGCGCCGCGATTGACGCCCGAGAGGATCAGGTCCGGCGGTCCGGGCAGGGCCTTCCTGAGGCCCATGGTCACCGAATCGGTGGGCGTGCCGGTCACCGAGAAGCGCTTGGGCGCATGTTCGCGCATCCGCACCGGGCGGGTCAGCGTCAGCGAGTGGCCCGCGCCCGACTGTTCCTCGCTCGGCGCGCAGATCCAGATATCGTCCGAAAGCTGCGCGGCGATCTTTTCGAGGACGTAGAGGCCGGGGGCGTTGATGCCGTCGTCGTTGGTAAGCAGGATGCGCATGATGTCTCTCTAACTTGGCCGGGCGTTGACCCGCTTATCCGTCGACAAGCTCAGGCTGAGCCTGTCCAAGCCCCCTCGGAACGCAATCGGCAGGCGATCAGAACCGGGGTTCCAGCTTCTCGATCCCGCCCATCCAGGGCTTCAGCGCCTCGGGCACCAGCACCGAGCCGTCTTCCTGCTGGTAGTTCTCCAGCACGGCGACGAGGGTGCGGCCGACCGCGAGGCCCGAGCCGTTGAGGGTGTGCAGGAACTCGGTCTTTTTCGAGCCTTCGGGCTTGAAGCGCGCGTTCATGCGGCGGGCCTGGAAGTCGCCGCAGTTCGAAACCGAACTGATCTCGCGGTAGGCGCCCTGACCCGGCAGCCAGACTTCGAGGTCGAAGGTCTTGTTGGCGGTGAAGCCCATGTCGCCCGAGCACAGCAGCACCTTGCGGTAGGGCAGTTCGAGCGCCTGCAGGATGCCCTCGGCGGCAGCGACCATCTTCTCGTGCTCGGCCTGCGACTGGTCGGGCTGGCAGACGGTGACGAGTTCGACCTTCTCGAACTGGTGCTGGCGGATGAACCCGCGCGTATCGCGACCCGCCGAGCCCGCTTCGGAGCGGAAGCAGGGGGTGAGGGCGGTCATGCGCAGCGGCAGGGTTTGAGCGTCGACGATCTCGTCCTGCACGGCGTTGGTCAGCGAGACTTCGGCGGTCGGGATCAGCCAGCGGCCGTCCGTGGTTTTGAAAAGGTCTTCCGCGAACTTGGGAAGCTGGCCGGTGCCGAACACCGCCTCGTCCTTCACCAGCAGCGGGACGTTGCATTCCATGTAGCCGTTGGTGGCGGTCTGGGTGTCCAGCATGAACTGCGCGAGGGCGCGGTGCAGGCGGGCCATCTGGCCCTTGAGGAACGTGAAGCGCGCGCCGGAAAGCTTGGCGCCGGTCTCGAAATCGAGGCCGAGCGCGGGGCCGAGGTCGGCATGTTCCCTGGGCTGGAACGCGAACGTGCCGGGCGTGCCCCACTTGGCGACTTCGAGGTTCTCGGTCTCGTCCGCGCCTTCCGGCACTTCGGCGACGGGGATGTTGGGCAGGCTGGCCAGCACGCTCTGAAGCTGGGCGGTGAGGTCCTTTTCCTCGGCTTCGAGGGTGGGGAGGACGTCCTTGAGTTGTGCCACTTCGGCCTTCAGCGCGTCGGCCGTGGCGGTGTCGCCCTGGCCCATGGCCTTGCCGATCGCCTTGGAGGCTTCGTTGCGGCGATTTTGCCCTTCCTGCATGCGCGTCGCGACCGAGCGGCGCTGCTCGTCGAGGGCGAGGATGTCAGCGGCCACGGGGGCAACCCCACGGCGGGCGAGGCCGGCGTCGAACCCTTCGGGATTCTCGCGGATCAGGCGGATGTCATGCATGGCGCGGGCTATGCCGCCTCAGGCCAAGGCGCGCAAGATTGCGGCAGCCGGTTTCAGCCGTTGTCGATCAGTGTTCTTGGGGAAAATGTCCGCCTGCTTCGGCCATTCCTGAGGAGGAATGGTGGGCGCGGCAGGGATTGAACCTGCGACCCCACCCGTGTGAAGGGTGTGCTCTACCACTGAGCTACGCGCCCGCCGAAAGGACCGTGTCCGTCGGGGAAGCGCGCCTCTAGATGAGTCGGATCGAATTGACAAGCGGTCATCTGCAATTAAATCGCGTGGCATGACCGAAGAGAGCAAAACCGGCGCTGACGTGCCCCCCGATCACCTCGCCATCAACCCGAAGAGCCCGTTCTTCGACGAGGACAAGCTGAAGCGCGGCGTTGGCATCCGCTTCAAGGGCACCGTGCGCACCAATGTCGAGGAATATTGCATTTCCGAAGGCTGGGTCCGCGTGCAGGCCGGCAAGACGCTGGACCGCAAGGGCAATCCGCTGACGGTGAAGCTCATGGGGCCGGTCGAGGCCTGGTATGAGGACCTTGGCGAGGACGCGCCGGTCGCCAAGCTCTGAAGCTTTAATGCAAGACGGGCCGCTGCGAGGCGGCCCGTCTTTCCGATCAATACGTACCGGCGATGATGGCGCCGATGGGGTCGCCATGGCGGCCCTTTTTCTTTGCGGGCAGCGGCGGGGTCTGCGATTCGGGGTAGGCCGAGGCCGAGGCCGAGGTCGCCGCGAGCCGGGCCGCGCCGAGATCCTTCACGGTGCCCGGCTTGGCATTGTAGATGAAGCCCGAAACCGGCCAGTGGGTCGTGCCCAGGTTGTGGATCGGCGCATACCAGACGCGCACTTCGCTCCAGTCGTTTTCCGGCGAGACGTCGAGCACGGTGACGTTGCGTTCGACTTGTCCGCGCCGCCCGTTGATCGGTGACCAGTTGGCGTGGCTGACGAGGATGGTGCGCGAATCGACCACCCGGCTGACCGTCGCGACATGGCCGAGTTCGGAATTGGCGTAAGGCTGCATGGCCATGACCGCACCGACGCGCGGCGTGTGGCCGGTCGCGTAGCGTCCGCGCGCCTGCTGCCACCAGGTATGGGCATCGCCGAAGATGCGGATGCCCGAAGTCTGGCGCGCATAAGGCACGCATTCGAGATAGCCGGGGCCCTTGGCGGCATCGGTGCCGCCATCGACGCCGGCCATGGAATCGTCGATGACGCCGCTCGCCGCGGCCGGATCGATGGCTGGCGCGGCCGCTGCGAGAGCGAGGCCCAGCATGATGAATCTGCGGTAACCCTTCATGTTTGCCATGTTCGGGGAGCAGGGTTAGGAGCTTCCTGAGTTATGTGGTTAACGGCGCGGTAACTATTTGCGGGCCGAAATCCCAGAAATCCGTGCTTTTTTGCAGGGTCATTTCCATTTGCGGCAAATTCCCCTATCGGCGCGAATCCTTTATCGAGTTCTATTATGCTTCCCCAGGTGATCATCATCGGCCGACCCAACGTCGGCAAGTCCACGTTGTTCAACCGGCTCGTCGGCAAAAAGCTTGCGCTTGTCGACGATCAGCCGGGCGTCACGCGCGACCGTCGCTTCGGCGATGCCGAACTGCTGGGGCTCAAGTTCCAGATCGTCGACACTGCCGGCTGGGAGGATGACGAAGACGAAACGCTGCCCGGCCGCATGCGCAAGCAGACCGAAGCGGCGCTGGAAACAGCCGACGTCGCGCTCTTCGTGGTCGATGCGCGCGCGGGATTGACCCCGCTCGACGAAGAGATCGGCCAGTGGCTGCGCGCCTCGCAGGTGCCGGTCGTGGTGCTTGCCAACAAGGCCGAGGGCCGTGCGGGCGAAAGCGGCGTGCTGGAAGCCTACTCGCTGGGTCTTGGCGAGCCGATCACCTTCTCGGCCGAGCACGGCGTGGGCATTGCCGACCTGTTCGAATCGCTGCTGCCGCATCTCGAGCCCCTCCAGCCCGAAGAGCCGGAGTTCCCCGAGGAAGAGGACGACGAAGCCCTGCTGCGCCGTCCGCTCAAGCTGGCCATCGTCGGCCGTCCGAACGCGGGCAAGTCTACGCTCATCAACCGCATCCTCGGTGAAGACCGCCTGCTGACGGGGCCGGAAGCGGGCATTACGCGCGATTCCATCACGGTCGACTGGGAATGGACCGATCCCAAGACGCAGGAAGTGCGGCAGGTCAGCCTGATCGACACTGCCGGCATGCGCAAGCGCGCCAACGTGACCGAGAAGCTGGAGCGCCTGGCCGTGGCCGATGCGCGTCATGCCATCGACTTTGCCGAAGTGGTCGTGCTGCTGCTCGACGCCACGCGCGGGCTGGAGCATCAGGATCTCACGATCGCCTCCAAGGTGCTGGAAGAAGGCCGTGCGCTGATCATCGCGATCAACAAGTGGGACGTGGCCGAAGGGGCATCGGCCCTGTTCAACGGCATTCGCGGGGCGCTTGACGATGGTCTGGCGCAAGTGCGCGGGGTGCCGCTGCTCGCCGTGTCGGCCCGTACCGGCAAGGGTATCGACGAGTTGATCGCCACCGGCTTCTCGATCCGCGAAGCCTGGAGCAAGCGCGTGCCGACCGCCGCGCTCAACCGCTGGTTCGACGATGCGCTTTCGGCCAATCCGCCGCCGGCGCCGGGCGGCAAGCGCATCAAGCTGCGCTACATCACCCAGGCCAAGACCCGTCCGCCGGGCTTCGTGCTGTTCGGCACCCGTCTCGACTTGCTGCCCGAGAGCTATCGCCGCTATCTGATCAACGGAATGCGCCGCGAACTCGGTTTCGAAGCCGTGCCGATCCGCCTCAACTTGCGCATGCCGAAGAACCCCTTCGACAAGAAGTAGCGCGTCCTGCCGCGACGTCCCTGACCGGGCTTCCGGCATGAAAAAAGGCCCGCTTCCGCAAAGATCGCGGAAGCGGGCCTTTTTTGTCGTGGCTTGTGATCAGGAGGGGTGTGCTAGGGCTTCTGTCCGGGCGTCGTCCTGCTCGGTCGCCTCGTCGGCCAGATCGATGGCGTCGGGTTCGATCAGGCCGTCGCTGCTGCGCATCTCGCGCATCAGGTTCCACACCGAGATGAACAGGGCCGCGATCACCGGGCCGATGATGAAGCCGTTGAGGCCGAACAGTTGCAGGCCGGCAAGGGTGGCGATCAGGACCACGAAGTCGGGCAGGCGGGTGTCGCGGCCGACCAGTACCGGGCGCAGCAGGTTGTCGATCATGCCGATCACGAACATGCCGCAGAACGCGAGGATCGAGCCCTGCCAGACCTGCCCGGTCGCCAGCAGATAGATCGCCATCGGAACCCACACGAGCCCGGTGCCCACGGCCGGCAGCAGCGAGAAGAAGCCCATCATCACGCCCCAGAGCAGCGAGCCGGGGATGCCGAGCAGCGAGAAGATGATCCCGCCGACCAGTCCCTGCAGCACGGCGACCACCACCGTGCCCTTCATCGTTGCGCGCACGACCACGAGGAAGTTCAGGATCAGCCGGTCGCGCAAGTGCGGACGCAGCGGCAGGGCGTCGCGGATCATCTCGCCGTAATGGCGCCCGTCGCGCAGCAGGAAGAAGGTGAGGTACAGCATCACGCCCAGCGCCGCGAGGAAACTCAGCGCACCCTGTCCGGCAGAGACGAGGCGGGTGGCGAGGCCCTGCAGGCCGCTGGCGATGCCCGAGCCGAACTGGCGGCGCAGCGATTCGAAATCGGCGAGGCCGTAACGTTCGACCAGGCCCTCGACCGAATCGGGGATCGAGCCGCGCAGCTTGGCGACCATGTGGCCGATATCGAGCTGTCCGGTCGACACCTTGTCGTAGATCATCGTCACTTCCTGGACGAGGCTGACGCCAAGCAGGATGGCCGGGATGATGAACACCGCCAGCAGTCCCAGCAGCACCAGTCCCGCGGCTGTACTGGGCTTGCCGCCCATCTTCCGGGAGAGCCTGAAGGTCAGCGGCTCGAACAGGATCGCGGCGACAACTCCCCAGAGCACGGCGCCGAAGTAAGGCGTCAGTAACCAGGCGAAGGCGGCCGAGACGATGACGACGAGAAAAGCGAAGCCGTAGTCTTCGAGGCGGTAGGGGGGCTGCGGGCGAGGACTTTCCATGCTGCTGTCTTAGCACGATTTCAGATTGCGCCAGTGGTCATCGGATGCAGGGTGGATTTTTTCGGATTGCTGGGCGACACAGGCCGTCAGCGGGCGGGGCAAATGGGCTTTCGCCTGTTCCCAAAAGATAATCCGGAGTCTGTCCGCCGTGCGCATCCCATTTGCCCGCATCCCTTTTGCTCTTCGCCTGGCAACGCTGGCCCTTGGCTGCAGCGTCATTCCGCTTGCACCCGTCGAGGCCGAGGCGCCGGGGCCCGAGCGCGCCTTCACGCCTGACGACCTGTTCAAGCTTTCCGGCGTCACCGACCCGCAGATCTCGCCCGATGGCAGCCGCATCGCCTATGTGCGCTCCAGCGCCGACGTGATGGTCGACAAGGCGGTTCCCTCGATCTGGCTGGTCGAGGTGGCGAGCGGCGTCCAGCGCCCATTGGTGACGGGGGCGGGCGCCCATTTCTCGCCGGTCTGGTCTCCCGACGGCAAGCGGCTGGCCTTTGTGTCGAGCGACGGCACCGGGGCGCCGCAGCTCTACGTGCTGTGGCTGGATAGCGGCGCCAAAGTGCGGGTGACCGACCTGCCGGACAGCCCAGGCAGTGTCTCGTGGTCGCCCGACGGGCGCCAGATCGCCTATACCATGCGGGTGCCGGGCGAGGGGCTGAAGCTGGGTTCGCCGCCCGCCAACCGCCCTGAAGGCGCCAAATGGGCCGAGCCGCTCGAAGTGATCGACCGGGTGACCTACCGCGCCGATGGCGGCGGCTACGCGCAGCCCGGCTACGACCACATTTTCCTCGTCTCCGCCGATGGCGGCGCCCCGCGCCAGCTGACGTTCGGCAGTTTCGACGATCAGGGCCCGCTCTCGTGGACGCCCGACGGCAAGCGCATCCTGTTCTCGGGTAATCGCAATGCCGACTGGCAGCGCGACATCAACAATTCCGAGGTCTATGCGCTCGATCTCGCGAGTGGTGCGGTCAAGGCGCTCACCACGCGCAAGGGGCCGGACAGCGCGCCGCAAGTCTCGCCCGACGGCAAGCACGTGGCCTATCTCGGCTTCGACGACGTGAACCGTTCCTACGAGAACACCGAGCTTTACGTGATGAACATCGACGGTTCGGGCGTGCAGGCCCTGACCGGCAGCTTCGACCATTCGATCGATTCGATCGCCTGGTCGGGCAATGCGACCATTCTCGCCCAGTATGACGATCACGCGAAGACCTACGTCGCGCGCATCGGCCTCGACGGTGCGATCCGCAATGCGGTGGAGGGCCTGAGCCCGGGCCGGGGCTATGACCGCCCCTACACCGGCGGCGAGTTCTCGGTCTCCGCCAATGGGCGCATCGCCTATACCTCGGGCACCACCAGCCGTCCGGCGGACCTCTGGGTCAATACCGGCGGCGCGGGCCGCAAGCTGACCGACCTCAACGGCACCTGGATGCAGGACAAGGCGATGGCGCCGGTGCGCAAGCTGGCCGTCACCGCGCCCGATGGCCGCGCGATCGATGCATGGCTGGTGACGCCGCCGGGCCTTGCGCCGGGCCAGCGCGCGCCGCTGATCCTCGAGATCCATGGCGGGCCGAACACGGCTTATGCGCCGGGCTTCGCCACCGATTACCAGCTCTACGCGGCGCACGGTTATGCGGTGCTCTATACCAATCCGCGCGGCAGCACGTCCTATGGCGAGGAGTTCGCCAACCTGATCGACCGCGCCTATCCCGGCACCGACTATGATGACCTCATGGCCGCCGTCGACGCGGCGATTGCCGATGGCGTGGCCGATCCCGACAACCTCTTCGTCACTGGCGGTTCGGGCGGCGGGGTGCTGACCGCGTGGATCGTCGGCAAGACCGATCGTTTCAAGGCGGCGGTCACCCAGAAGCCGGTGATCAACTGGATCAGCGAGGCACTGACGATGGACGCGACCGTCTTCACCTCGCGCTACTGGTTCGACAAGAAGCCCTGGGAAGATCCGATGGAATACTGGCGCCGCTCGCCGCTGAGCCTGGTCGGCAACGTCAAGACGCCGACCATGGTCGTGGTGGGATCGGAAGACTACCGCACCCCGGTCAGCGAGGCGGAGCAGTATTACGCCGCGCTGCAGATCCGCGGTGTGCCGACGGCGCTGGTGAAGGTTCCGGGGGCAAGCCATGGCGGCATTGCCGCACGGCCTTCGCAGTCGGCTGCCAAGGCTTCGGCGATCCTGGCGTGGTTCGACAAGTACCGGACCGACAAGGTGGCTCCGGCTGCGGACCCTAAGTAAGTGAAAGTTCGGCGGCGAGCTGGGCGACCAGTTCCGCCGCCGGCATCGGCCGGGACAGCGGCGCCCCCTGTCCCGCCCATTGCGCGCCGTAAAGCGGCTCCCCCCTGGCCTTGGCCGCGGTATTGAGCGCCTTGCCGGCCAGATAAGTGCGCGGATAGGCGGGGACCGGCGGGATGCCGGGGCTTTCGCCGAACGCGGTAAAGCGGTTGGCAAGGCAGCGGGCAGGGCGGCCCGATATGGCGCGTGTCATTGTCGTATGCCGTGCCGCGTCACTGGCGAGCAGGGCGCGATAAGCGGCGTCGGCGCTGGATTCGCTGCAGGCGATGAAGGCGGTGCCAAGCTGCGCGGCCACGGCGCCAAGGTCCAGCGCGGCGCGGATACCGGCGCCGTCCATGATCCCGCCCGCCGCGATCACCGGCACCTTGCCCCAATCGGCCAGCAGCCGGGTCAGCGCGAGGGTGCCGAGCCGGTCATCCCGCGCGTCCGGATCGAACATGCCGCGATGGCCGCCGGCTTCCCACCCTTGCGCGACCAGCACGTCGATCCCTGCCGCCAGCGACACTTCCGCCTCGGCCAGACTGGTGACGCTGCCCAGCAGCAGGCAGCCCGCTGCCTTGAGTGCGGTGATGGCCTCGGGTCCGGGCAGGCCGAAGTGGAAGCTGACGACGGCGGGGTTTGCCTGTAGCACGACGTCCAGCATGGCGGCATTGCCCGCAAAGCTGTCGTAGATCGTCTCGAGTGCGGCGGGCGGCTCGGCGCCGTGTTCGCGGAACAGCGGGGCGAGGGCATCGAGCCAGGCCCGTTCGCCTGCTGGATCGGCCTGCGGCGTCTCGTGCACGAAAAGGTTGAGGTTGAAAGGCCGGTCGGTGCGGCTTTTGAGGTCCGCGATCTGGCGGCGGGCCTCATCCGGGCCGATGGCGCCGAGCGCGAGTGAACCGAGCGCACCGGCGTTGCAGACTTGCGCGGCAAGGGCCGGCGTCGAAGTGCCCGCCATCGGCGCCTGGATCAGCGGAACGGCAAGGCCAAGGCGCGCGAGAAAGTTCATGCCTGCCCGCGCGCCTTTGTCAGGTTCAGGCTTCCGCCGGCTTGCTCTGGAGCTGGCAGTAGTTCTGGATGCCCATGCGCTCGATCATGTCGAACTGCTTCTCGAGGTAGTCCACGTGCTCTTCCTCGCTTTCGAGGATGCGGGCAAAGATCTCGCGGCTGACGTAGTCGCGCACGGCTTCGCAGTGGGCGATGGCTTCGCGCAGCAGCGGGATCGCGTCATGTTCGAGCGCGAGATCGGCCTTCAGGATTTCCTCGACGCTTTCGCCGATGCGCAGCTTGCCCAGCGCCTGGAAGTTGGGAAGACCGTCGAGATAGAGGATACGGTCGGCCAGCACGTCGGCGTGCTTCATCTCGTCGATCGATTCGTGCCGTTCGTATTCGGCGAGCTTCTTGATGCCCCAGTTGTCGAGCATGCGGTAATGCAGCCAGTACTGGTTGATGGCGGTCAGCTCATTGAAAAGAGCCTTGTTGAGGAAGTCGATGACCTGCGGGTCGCCCTTCATGGGGGATGCTCCTGAAAATTTCAGGCGGCATTATGGGCCCGCGCAAGTGCCGAGGCAACCCGCGGAAATCCCGCGAGTGGAACCACTTGGTGCGCCGGTGCCGTCAGGCGGCGGCGCTGAGCGGCGCGTCGAGCGCGGAGACTTCGTCGGCGATGATGTCTTCCGCTTCCTCGATGCACTGCCCGCACTGCGGCTTGCGACCGAGGGCGGCGTAGAGGGCATGTGCATCGCCGCGGCAGCAACGGGCGGCGGTGCGCAGGTCGGTTTCCTTGATGGCGTTACAAATGCAAACGTACATGTGCGAATCCTCTTGGAGCCCCATCATATGCAACTGCAAATGGATCGCAATAGCATTCTGAATCGCCGAAAATCCGCGAGAAATGTCAGCTAGATAGAAGGCGCCGATTGGGCAGGAGGCGCTTTTCGACCAGCGATCGCCACACGAGTTCCAGCGGTCCGCGGCGAAAATGGCGCAGGAACGGCAGGCTCCAGCCGAGCATCGCCGCCCAGCCGATTCCCACGAACAGCCACTGCTCCGCGGCGCCGACCTTGCCGTAAAGACCGCAGCCCCAGCCGAAGAACAGCGCGCCCATCAGCAGGCTGGTGGCGATGTAGTTGCTGAAGGCAACCCGGCCGCAGGCGACCAGTCGCTGCCCCGGGCCGGTCGGGAGCAGGGCCGGGGCGGCGGCGATGAGCAGCGCTCCGTAGCCGAGCGCGGTCAGCAGGTGCGGGATGAGCAGGCCCTTGCCGAGCAGCATGTACATGGCGATTGGCGGGAAGTGGCGCGGCCAGACCCAGCCGAGTGCCAGGGCGGTGAGAGCAAGGCCGAGGGCGACGGAGAGCGCGCCGAAACGCGCGATCCGCCGTGGCGGCATGGTGCCGCCGGCCATGCCGCGGCGCAGGATCACCACGCCGACCAGCATCAGCGGCAGCACTTCGCTCCAGGCATGCAGGGTCATGGTGACGAGCCAGAACGGGTCGTGTTGCAGTTTCGCAAGCGCGATGGCCCAGAAGCCCGATCCATAGAGCGCCCTCTGTGCCTGCGCACCCTCGGCATAGAGCGCGTAATGGGCGGCGATCTCCTGGCGCTGCGCCACGGTTGCCGTACCGAGGCGCACCGCTTCCTCGGCGCGGGCGAGCGGCAGCGACCAGGAGAGGTCGACAAGCAGGGCGGTGAGCGCGATGCCGGCGGCGAGGCCCAGCAGCAGCGGGCAGGGCAGGCGCCGCACGAACAGCACGGCGATGCCGCAGGCGGCGTAGACGAACAGGATGTCGCCCCACCACAGCAGCAGGTAATGCAATTGCCCGAGCAGCATGAGCCAGCCCAGTCGGCGCAGTTGCAGGCTGTCGCCGTCCCGTCCGGCGGCATCCATGCGTTCGCAGTAAAGCGCGATCCCCGCACCGAACAGCATGGCGAACAGCGCGCGCATCTTGCCTTCGAAGAACAGGAAGGAGACCGCGTAGGCGGCCTCGTCGGCAGGGGTCGCGAAGCCGGCGAACCGCGGGGAGGCGGCGCCGACGGCCGGTCCGGCAAAACCGGAGATGTTGATGGCCAGGATGCCGAGTACCGCCAGCCCGCGAATGAGGTCGATCGTTACCAGCCGGTCTTCCGCGCCGGGCGGGACGCCGCTGTTTGCTGTCGCCGCCGTCGGATCCCCCACGACGGCATGATGGACTGCGCGGGCGTGTTCGCCCGTCATCGCCTTCGGCATGGCCCCTATCCCCTTCGGGGGCCTCGCTGCGGAAGCCTCCCGGGGATGGAAGGTATATCGCCGATTCGCGCTCGTCCACGGGAATTACGAAAGCGCCGGAACGCCCGGGCGCTAACGCGGTGTCAGTGAGCGGGAACGACCAGGCAGGGCTGGCTTGGGCCCTTGAGGGCGGCGCAGGCCTTTTCGGCTTCGGATCGGGTGGCGAAACCGGCGGCGTAGAGGCGGGTCAGGCTGCCGCCGGGGACCAGTTCGCGGCGCTTGCCCGCCAGTTCCGGGCGCTTGGCGAGCGAGGACCAGAGCCGCTCCGCATTGCCCGGAACCCCGAAAGCGCCGAGTTGGAGGCGCCACTGGCCCTGCGCTGGGGAGGGCGTGGCGGGTTTTGCCGGGAACGGTTTGGGTGCTGTTGTCGCTGCCGGCTTCGTGACGGCCGACGGGACCGCAGGTCTGGTGACGGAAGGTCTGGTGACGGCAGGGTTGGAGATGGGGCGAACCGGTTGCGGAGCGGCGGTCGCTTGCGGCCGGGCATAGTCGGCGCCGGCCGCGGCCGGGCCGGTCGGCGAGGCTGTAGGCGAAGGCGGGGGCGGGGGCGCTGCGCGCGCAGTCGCGGGGGCGCCGAGCGAGGCGCTGGTGTCGAGCCTTGCGCGGGCGGCCTCGGCGTCGGCGGCGAGCTTTACCGCGAGCGCGACGCCTTGCTGGCGCTGCTCGATCGGAATGTGTTCGTCCATTTGCGTCAGCGCGCGAGTCGCCTGCGGCAACCCGGCCTGCTGGGCCAGACTGACGAGGGCATAGGCGCGCACCCAGTCCTTTTCGGCCAGGTCGCCGTTGAAGTGCGCGACGCCCAGGATGTACTGCGCCCGCGCATCCCCCCGCGCCGAGGCGGCGGCGATATAGGGCATTGCGGCGTCGCGCTCGCCGCGCTGGAACATCAGCAGTCCGTAGTTGTCGGCCGCCTGGACGTGGCCATGCGCGGCGGCCTTGCCGTAGAGTGATTCGGCCCTTGCAAGATCGAGCGGCACCCCGCGTCCCATCTTGTAGGCCTGTGCGAGATTGAACTGGGCATCGGCGTCGCCCTTGTCGGCAAGCGGCTTCCACAGTTGCACGGCCGTTTCATACTGCCCGGCAGACCAGGCCTCGACCCCCGCCTTTACGGTATTCGCGCCGCCGGATGCATCGGCGGCGGCGCCGAGCGAAGGCGTCGCCATCGCCGCGACGGCGCAGCAGCCGCCACCCAGAAGGAGGAATCGCAGTAATCCATTCATGCAGAACTCGCCCCGATTCCCGTCGCTGATCCCGCGCGATAGTAGGCGATGATTGACGGATAGCACCAGTCGGAAGCGGGAATATGCGCTGCTGTGCCGAAAAGTGACGTTAACCGCCATGGTAAACAATTCCCTCACTGCCGCATGGCAGGACAGCATCGGGCCACGCTGCCCGCCCGTTTCGCCGAGGTGGGGTCTAATTAACTCTAAATTAGGAACGATCTGCGATCCCATCGCCGTGACAGGTTCACTTTCCTAGCGGAATTCTCAGGGGACAGGGCTTTGCGAGTACTGGCATTGGCATCGCAGAAGGGCGGCTCGGGCAAGACGACGCTCTCGGGACATCTTGCCGTCCAGGCCCAGCGCGCGGGCGCAGGCCCGGTCGTGCTGATCGACATCGATCCGCAGGGTTCGCTGGCCGACTGGTGGAACGAGCGCGAAGCGGAACTGCCCGCCTTTGCGCAGACCACCGTCGCCCGCCTCGCGGCAGACCTGCAGATCCTGCGCCAGCAGGGCTTCAAGCTGGCCGTGATCGACACGCCGCCGGCCATCACCCTGGCGATCCAGAGCGTGATCTCGGTTTCCGAGCTGATCGTCGTGCCGACCCGCCCGAGCCCGCATGACCTGCGGGCGGTGGGCGCGACCGTCGACTTGTGCGAGCGTTCGGGCAAGCCTCTGCTGTTTGTCGTCAACGCCGCCACGCCCAAGGCGCGAATCACCGCCGAGGCCGCTGTCGCGCTGTCGCAGCACGGCACCGTGGCACCGGTGACGCTGCACCAGCGTACCGACTTTGCCGCCTCGATGATCGATGGCCGCACGGTCATGGAAGTGGATCCCAACGGCCGCTCCGCGCAGGAAGTCGCCGCGCTGTGGAACTACATTTCGGACCGTCTCGAAAAGAACTTCCGCCGCACCGTGTTCTCGGCGCCGCCGATTTCCGGCCAGCCGGTCATGCAGGGCGCGCCGCGTCCCGTCGGTGGCTTCGGCCGCCGCGTCGTGGGGTCGTGACCGTGTCGGGCGCGCTTGGCGAACCCCGGCCGTTTGCTTCGCTTTCGCCGAGCCTGCTTGCCCGCAAGGGTGCGGCGCGGCCGGCGATGCGCCGTCAGGATACGGCCTCCTTCGGTCTTTCCGGCATGCGCATGGATGCCGCCAAGATGGAAGATCTCGGCTGGAACGACTGGGGCCTGAGCGAGACGCCGCAAGTCCGTACGGAGCTCCAGACCGAAACCCAGGTCGCGCACCACGCTCCGTTCGAGGTTCCGCATGTGGCCGTGGTCCCGGAAGCGTTCGTTCAAGGTGAGGGCGTTCAGGATGAGGCCGTTCACGCGGACGTCGCGGGGCGGGATGCCGTGAGTACGGCTGCGCTCCATGCCGAGCCCGCGCCCGAGGCAGAGCTTTCGGTCTGGTCCCAGCCCGCTCATGTGGACGTCGCGCCGGACGATCATTTTGACGAGGATACCGGCGAGGATGGCTCGACCAGCGCGCCGATGGCTTCGCTCGCCCCCGAGGTACCCGCATTTGCGGCGCGCAAGCCCGACGTGCTGCGCCAGATCGACGATCTGGCCGAGCGCATCAACCGTCCGGTGGCCCCGGCCCGCAATCTCGTGACCGAAGGCCGCCGCGCCGCCTTCACCCTTCGCCTCGATGCCGAACGGCATTTCCGCCTCAAGATGGCCGGCCTGCTGCTCAACCGCAGCGCGCAAGTGATCGTGACCGAGGCACTCGACAAGTACCTTGCCGAATTCGCTGACCTCTCGTCCCCGGCGTTCACCGTCGGAACGCGAAGCTGAAGTCGTCCCAGGGGGGAATATTCTGATGGAACGCCTCAAGTCATCCCATGCCCGCACGGCCGGTCTCGCGCTGGGCGCCGCCATGGCGGCCGCGCTGCTCGTCAGCTGCGCGGCGCAGACGCCGCTTGCCAGCACCGGGGCCCCGGTTTCCGCCGGTGCGCAGGTGGACAAGGATCTTGCCCGCGCCGAACAGCGCGTGGCCAAGTCTCCGCGCGATGCCGCGGCGCGCACGGCGCTGGCGCAGGCCTACCTCGCGATCGGGCGCTTCGATTCCGCTGCGACCACGTTCGAGGACGCCATCTCGCTGGGTGACGAGGATGCGCACACCGCGCTCGGCGCCGCACTTGCCTATATCGGCGCCGGTCGCAATGCCGAGGCGCTGGCCGTGCTTGACCGTGTCCAGGGGCAGCTGCCCGCCAGTGACTTCGGCCTTGCGGTTGCGCTTGCTGGTGAACCCTCGGTGGGTGTCTCGGTGCTGACCGAGGCGGTGCGCGGCGGCGAAGCGACGCCCAAGGCGCGCCAGAACCTTGCATATGCCTATGCGCTCGATGGGCGTTGGGGCGAGGCGCGGCTGATCGCCTCGCAGGACCTTTCGGGCGATGCGCTCGATGCGCGTCTTGCCGAATGGGCCGCCAGTGCCAATCCGGGCAAGGGCCGTGAACGCATTGCCGGTCTCATCGGTGCGCCGCTGCGCGCCGATCAGGGCCAGCCGGCCATGCTGGCGCTGAACCAGCCGGCCGAAGGCGCAAGACTGGCGGTGGCCGATGTGCCCGCTCCTGTTCCTGCGCCCGCGCCGGTCCAGCCGGCTTCCGGGGGCGCCGAACTCCCGGCGGTGCAGACCGGCGAAACCTTCTGGGGTGCCAACCAGGCCGATGAACCCGAGGCTGCTGCGGCCGCCGCGCCGGCGCCGCGCATGGTCGCCGCAGCCGCCGTCGTGGCGCCTGCCCGGCAGTTCGCCCCGGCACCCAAAATGGCCGCGCCGCGCGCCCGGACCGCGCTGACGCAGCCGACCACGCATCTTGTCCAGCTCGGTTCGTTCCGCACGATGGAAGGCGCCAAGCGTGCCTGGTCCATCTTCCAGGCGCGCAATCCCAGGCTCAAGGATCACAGCCTGCGCATCACCGAGGCGCAAGTGAACGGCCAGCGCTATTACCGCGTTGCCGCCGAAGGGTTCGATCGCGGGAGTGCGCAGTCGCTGTGCTCGACCGTGCGCAAGGGCGGTTCGGCCTGCCTTGCCTATGCCGAGCATCGCCCGCTGCCGGGCGCCATGCTCGCGAGCCGCTGACGCGCTCGCCTTTTACCAGTTCCATGTGAACCTGAACGGCTCCTGTCCTCGGACAGGAGCCGTCTTTTTTGGAGCATGGCCAGCTGCCGGGGGCGAGGCGCCGGTGTAAGGTTCGGCGCCGCGCGGGCTTGACCAACCTGCGATGGGTCAAGCTCAACGCAGGTCGGTATTACTTGTCGAGCAGGGTCACGCCGCCCTTGAACAGCGCTGCCACGCGGCCCTGGACGGGCTGGCGGTCGAACGGGGTGTTGCCCGCGAGCGCTGCCATCTTGCCCGAATCGACGATCCACGGACGATCCGGGGCAATCACCGCGATGTCCGCCTCGGCGCCCACTTCGAGGCGTCCGGCATTGACGCCGAGCAGCCTCGCGGGGTTGGCCGCGAGCAGTTCGAAGGCCCGGGCGAGCGAGATCACACCGTCGCGCACGAGGTTCATGGTGTGCGGCAGCAGCGTCTCGGCACCGGCCATGCCGGGGGCCGAATCGGCGAAGGGCAGGCGCTTGTCCTCGGGGCCGCGCGGGTCGTGGCCCGAGCCGATCACGTCGATGGTGCCGTCGCCGATGGCCGCGATCACCGCCTTGCGGTCATCCTCGCTGCGCAGCGGCGGCGAGAGGTGCGCAAAGGTACGGAAGCCCGCCAGCGCGAGGTCGGAGAGCATGAAGTAGGCCGGGGTCACGCCCGCTGTCACTTTCAGGCCGCGATCCTTGGCGCCGCGCACGAGGTCCAGCCCCTTGGCGGTGGTGACCTTGCGGAAGTGGATGGCCGCGCCGGTCATTTCCGCCAGCGCGATGTCGCGGGCAATGGCGAGGGCTTCGGCGCCGGCCGGGGCGGAGGGCAGGCCGAGGCGGGTGGCCATCTCGCCGGCGGTGGCCACGGCCTTGCCGACGATCCCTGCGTCCTCGGGGTGGGTGATGACCACCATACCGAGCATGCCGGTATATTGCAGCAAGCGCAGCATCGTGCCCGAATCGCCGATCCAGCGGCGGCCGGTGGCGACCGCGCGGGCTCCGGCATCGCGCATCAGCGCGATTTCGGCCAGCGCGGTGCCTTCGAGCCCCTGCGTGGCGGCGGCCAGCGGGTGGACCCAGAGGTCCGGCTTGCCCGATTGCGCCGCGAAGCGGACGCGGGCGGGCACGTCGAGCGGCGGGTTCTGGTCGGGCATCAGCCCGGCGCGGGTGATGCCGCCGAAGTGGAAGGCGGGCTTGTCGATGGCAAAGACGCCGAGGTCGACGAGGCCGGGGGCGATCAGCTGGCCCCGGGCGTCATGGACATGATCGCCCTCGGCCGGGCTAACATCGGTGCCGATGGCGGTGATGAAGCCGCCTTCGCAGCGCAGCGCGCCGTTCGTGATGGTGCCGTCTGCCAGCAGCAGCTGGCCGTTGGTGACGGTGAGGGGGGCGTGCACGCTCATGCCCAGCCCTCCACGCCGCGGCCTTTTCGGGTCAGCACTTCGAGGCAGGCCATGCGCATGGCGACGCCCATTTCCACCTGGGTGGTGATCTGCGAGCGGCCGACGAGGTCGGCGACGTTGGAATCGATCTCGATACCGCGGTTCATGGGTCCCGGATGCATGACAAGGGCGTCAGGCTCGGCCTTGGCGAGGCGGTCGAGCGTGAGGCCGTAGAGGTGGCGATACTCGCGCGGCGAGGGGATGAACTGGCCTTCCATGCGTTCCAGCTGGAGGCGCAGCATCATGACCACGTCGGCGCCCTTCAGCGCGGCGTCGAAGTCGTGGAAGACCTTGACGTTCATGCGCTCGATATCGGCGGGCAGCAGCGCGGGCGGCGCGCAGACGCGCACTTCGGCGCCCAGCGAGGCGAGCGAGAGGATGTTGGAGCGGGCCACGCGGCTGTGCAGGATGTCGCCGCAGATGACCACGCGCAGGCCGTTGAAGGCGCGCTTGGCCTGGCGAATGGTGAGCGCGTCGAGCAGGGCCTGGGTCGGGTGCTCGTGCTGGCCGTCACCGGCATTGAGCACGGGACAGTCGACGAGATCGGAGATGAGGTGCACCGCGCCGGAACTGGCGTGGCGGATGACGATGGCGTCGGCGCGCATGGCGTTGAGCGTCATCGCCGTGTCGATCAGCGTCTCGCCCTTCTTCACGCTCGAGGTCGCCACCGCCATGTTCACCACGTCGGCGCCGAGGCGCTTGCCGGCGATCTCGAAGCTCAGCAGCGTGCGTGTCGAGTTCTCGAAGAAGGCGTTGATGATGGTGAGGCCCGAGAGCAGGTCCCGGCGCTTCTGGGTGCCGCGGTTGAGCTCGACCCACTGTTCCGCCTCATCGAGCAGGAACCAGATCTCGTGCGGGGCAAGGCCCGCGATGCCCACGAGGCTGCGATGCGGGAAGGCGAGTGCGCCTTCCGGATAGGTATATTCTGGAGCTGTCATCGAAGAAAAGGCCATAGGCATGGTGATGCCCCGGCTCAAGCGTTTTGCGGGTAATTAGAGCCAAGAGTTATGCGGAGCTGGGAAAGGTTCTTTCCGGCTCTGGCCGCAGGGGCGGGGCGGGGCTATGCAGCAGACTGGAAAGGCGGGTGAATCCATGAAGTTCGCGCAGAGGGTCTGGAAATTGCTGGTCGGCGTGAAGGACGCGCTGGCGCTGGTGTTTCTCCTGCTGTTTTTCGGTGCCCTCTATGCCGTGCTGATGGCGCGCCCGGCGGCGGGCAAGATCGAGGACGGGGCGCTGCTGCTCAAGCTCGACGGTTCGATCGTCGAGGAAAAGAGCAGGGTGGACCCGCTCGCTATGCTGATGAGCAGCGAGGCGCCCGCAGGCCAGTACCAGGCCCGCGACATCGAGCGTGCGCTCCGGCTGGCCGCGACCGACGCGCGGATCAAGGTCGTCGTGCTCGACATGTCGCGCTTCCTGGGGGGCGGCATGGTGCATATCGAGGAGATCGGCAAGGAACTGGACGGCGTGCGCAAGGCCGGCAAGCCGGTGCTGGCATTCGCCAATGCCTATGCCGATGACGGGGTGCAACTTGCCGCCCATGCCAGCGAAGTCTGGGTGGACCCGATGGGCGGCGCCTTCGTGGCGGGGCCGGGCGGCAACCAGGTCTATTTCAAGGCGCTGCTGGACCGCTTCAAGGTCAATGCCCACGTCTACCGCGCGGGCACCTACAAGAGCTATGTCGAGCCCTATATCCGCAATGACATGTCGCCCGCCGCACGCGAGGCCTATCAGGACATCTATGGCGCGCTTTGGGGCAGCTACCGCGCCGACGTCGCCAAGGCGCGGCCCCGGGCGCAGCTTGACCGGATGACCGGCGATCCGCTGGCCTGGGCACAGGCGAGCGGCGGCGATTTTGCCGAAGGCGCGAAAGCTGCCGGGATCGTCGACCGGATCGGCGACAAGAGCGAGTTCGATGCCCGTATCGCCGAACTCGCCGGCAAGGACGATTCGGGCGCGGACGATCTTCCCTACCGGCACACTGGCCTCGCGGCCTGGCTGGCGGCCCATCCGGAGAAGAAGGAAGGCGCCAGGATCGGCGTCGTCACCATCGCGGGCGAGATCGTCGACGGCGATGCCGGTCCCGGCAAGGCGGGCGGCGACCGTATCGCCCAATTGCTCGACGACAATATCGACGAGGGCTTCAAGGCGCTGGTCGTGCGGGTCGATTCGCCGGGCGGCTCCGCCATGGCGGCGGAGCGCATGCGCCGCGCGATCGAACGCTACAAGGCGAGGAAGATCCCGGTCGTGGTCTCGATGGGCAATCTGGCCGCGAGCGGCGGTTACTGGGTCTCGACCCCGGGGCAGACGGTCTATGCCGAGCCTGCGACGATCACCGGATCGATCGGCGTCTTTGCCGTCGTCACCAGCTTCGAGAAGACGCTGGGTGAATACGGCGTCACCAGCGACGGGGTGAAGACCACGCCGCTGTCGGGCCAGCCCGACATTCTCGGCGGCTTCACCCCCGAAGTGGAGGGCATGCTGCAGGCCTCGGTCGAGAGCACGTATCGCAAGTTCGTGGGGCTCGCCGCCAAGGCGCGCAAGTCCGCGCCCGAGAAGATGGATACCATCGCCCAGGGCCGCGTCTGGCCGGGCGCGGAAGCGCAGAAGATCGGGCTGGTCGACAAGATGGGTGATCTGAACGCTGCTCTGACCGAGGCCGCGCGGCTTGGCGGTGTCGGCAATGGCACGTGGCACGCGGTCTATCTGGAAAGCGAGGAGGACGCGCTCACGAAGTTCCTCGGCAGCTTCAGTTCCTCCGCACCGGAAGAGGGCGCGCGCATCGACGGCGGTGCCTACGATTTTGCCAGCCTGGTGTCGCGGCGGCGCGAGGAGCAGGCGGCCCGCGTGGCAGGGCAGCTCACCGCCATGCTGTCGAGCCGCGGCGCGCAGGCCTATTGCCTCGAATGCCCGGTGGTGCCGGGGGCGGAGCGCAAGGTTGAGAATACCTCTGCCCTGCGCATGCTGGCCAAACTGGTCGGTTTCGATTGAGTTTGTTCGAAAACCCGCCGCGGGCGGATTTTGGCGGCACCGGCCCACGCCCCCACCCGACGACTGTACCCTAGTGGGTGGTCGGGTGGGGGCGTGGGCCGGTGCCGCCGCAGGAATGCTCGCTCGGGCATTCCTGCGGCGAAACTTTAATCCGCTGGGGGAATTTCCAGCGGCCCGGTGTCGGGCTCATCGAAATCCGGCCCTTCGGGGGGCAGTTCCTCGGGGCCGTCGGGCACGCCCGGTTCCATCGGCGGAACCGGGGTTTCGGGCGGGGTATTGCCGGGTTCGTCTCCGGGTTGGGTGGCCATGATGCCTCTCTTTTCGTTGACTTCTCTCTAAGTGGGTGGTCCAGGGGCGCAGTGCAAGTCGCTTCCCGAGGGGGCTGTGCGGCCGGCGGTGGCGGCACGTGTCGGCACGGGAACGCCGCGATTGTCCTGCGGGCAAGGCGAATCGCCGCACTTGCCCTTTTCCGCGTGTCCTTATAAGGGCACGTCCCTTGAGTTTCAGGCTTCATCCATGCGGGCGTGGCGGAACTGGTAGACGCAGCAGGTTTAGGTCCTGCCATCGCAAGATGTGGGGGTTCGAGTCCCTTCGCCCGCACCAGTCTCGTCGCCCCGGGGGAGGGTGAGCCGCTTGGAATCGGCCGTAAGGCCCGTTGCATTGCACAGGAAGGCATTTGAAATGCAGATCGTCGAAACCACCAACGAGGGCCTCAAGCGCGCCTACACGGTGACCATTCCCGCCACGACCATCACCGCGCGCGTCGAAGGCGAAATCAAGAAGATCGCTCCGCAGGTGAAGATGCCCGGCTTCCGCGCCGGCAAGGTGCCCGCCAATCTCGTCAAGAAGATGCACGGCGAAGCCATCCACCAGGACGCGCTGAACGCGACGATTCGCGAAGCCATGGACAAGCTGGTCGCCGACCACGCCCTGCGCCCCGCGATGAACCCCGACGTTGCCCTTGGTGAAGGCTACGAGCAGGGCAAGGACGCCGAGCTGACCGTCAGCCTCGAAGTTCTCCCGGTGATCGCGGCCCCCGCCATCGATGGTCTGAAGCTCGAAAAGCTGGTGGTTCCGGTTGCGGAAGACGCCGTGACCGAAGCGGTCGAGCGTATCGCCTCGCAGCAGCAGCGTTTCGAAACCAAGGACGGCGCGGCCGCTGACGGCGACCAGCTGATCATCGACTTCACCGGCAAGCTCGACGGCGTCGAATTCGACGGCGGCAAGGCCGAGAAGGCTCCGCTCGTGATCGGCGCGGGCCGCTTCATCCCCGGCTTCGAAGAGCAGCTGGAAGGCGCCAAGGCCGGCGACGAGCGCACCATCACCGTGACCTTCCCCGAAGACTATCCTGCCGCGAACCTCGCCGGCAAGGAAACCACCTTCGACATCGTCGTCCACGAAGTGAAGGCTCCCGCCGAAGCCAAGCTTGACGACGATTTCGCCAAGGAACTCGGCCTCGAGAGCCTCGAGCAGCTTCAGGGCCTCCTGAAGGGCCAGCTGGAGCAGGAAACTGCCGGCCTGACCCGCACCGCCATGAAGCGCCAGCTGCTCGACCAGCTTGCCGCAGGGCACGACTTCGACGTTCCGCCGACCATGGTGGAAGCCGAATTCTCGCAGATCTGGCAGCAGCTGACCCACGAAGCCAGCCACGAGGAAGACCCGGCCGCCGCTCTCGCCGAGATCGAGGCCGAGAAGGACGACTACCGCAAGATCGCCGAGCGCCGCGTGCGTCTTGGCCTGCTCCTGTCGGAAATCGGCCAGTCGAACGGCGTCGAAGTGACCGCGCAGGAAATGCAGATGCTGGTTGCGCAGGCCGCGCAGCAGTATCGTCCAGAAGACCGCCAGCGCTTCATGGAATACGTCCGCCAGGACCCGATGATGGCCGCTCAGCTGCGCGCGCCTCTCTATGAGGACAAGGTCGTCGACTTCCTCATCGAGAAGGCCGAAGTCACCGAGCGTGAAGTGACCCGCGACGAACTGCAGGCCGCCATCGAAGCCGACACCGACGGCGACAAGGTGGAAGCCAAGAAGCCGGCCAAGAAGGCTCCGGCGAAGAAGGCCGCCGCCAAGAAGGACGAAGCGGAAGCTCCGGCTGAAGAAGCTGCTGCTGCGGAAAAGCCGAAGAAGGCTCCCGCCAAGAAGGCCGCTGCCAAGAAGGACGAGGCCGAAGGCGAGGCTGAAAAGCCCGCCAAGAAGGCTCCGGCCAAGAAGAAGGCTGCTGCCAAGGAAGACTGATCTCTTCCAGCTGGCTTGATGCTACAAAAGAGCCCGGTGCAGCGATGCGCCGGGCTCTTTTTGTTATGGGGATGTCAGGAGCCCCTGCTCCGGCCTGGCTGCGGCCATGGCGACCCAGCCGTCGCCGATGCGCCGCACGGTGATGGCGTTCACCGCAAAGCCGCTGGCGCGCAAATGGGCAAGGATGGCGGCGTCGGTGAAGCGGTGGCGGGTGTCATGCTCGGCCCAGAACAGCGTGGGGCACGCCTTTGCCATGCGCCGCGAGGTTTCCGGTTCCAGCGCGAAGCCGAAATGGGCCGCGACGGTGCGGTAGGCCGCAGGCGCGACCGCCAGATTGTCCGCCGGCGACATCGCCATGACGTCGGCATTCCAGAACCGGTCGACATGGACAAGGGTGTCGGGGCAGGTGGCCCGGATGTCCGCCACGTAGCGACCGGTGCCGTACCAGGAGTTGCGCGCGGTGGTCCGCGCGACGTGGTCGCACAGGCTCCATAGCGACAGCAGCAGTGCCGCACCGAGGAACATCGCGCCGGCCGCCGGGCCCAGTGCCCGCAGCAGCCGCCCGCAGGCCAGCGCCATGCCCAGGCTGACGGCGCCGACCATCGCGGTCAGATACTTCTCGATCAGCAGCGGGTGGACGAGGTGGATGGCGGTCAGCAGCGCCAGGCCAAGAACGACGCCCGCGGCCAGCTGCGCCAGGATCGCGATGCCTTCGCAGGCGGCACGGTCGCGCATGAGGTCGCGCCCCATGATCGCCACGCCGGCGATTGCACCGGCCAGCACCAGCGGATTGGCCTCCAGGCATCGCAGCAGCGCATATTCGATCGACCAGCGCGCCGAGGCGAGCCCGCCCTCGATCCAGAAATTCTGCGTGTTGGCCTGCCAATGCGGCAATTGCACCAGGCTGACGGCGACAAACAGCAGGCCGGAGGCCAGTGGCGGCAGCAGCAGGGCCCGAAAATAGCTCCAGTCCCGCTGCAGGGCGGCGATCAGCAGGAACAGCAGGATCAGTGAGCCCGCGATGAGCGTGGTGACGATATGGGTGTTGAACCCGATCAGCACGGCCGCGCCGTAGGCCAGCCGGCGGGGGATCGAGCCGCCCTCGCGGGTCAGCGCCAGGGCGGCCAGTGAAAACGCCAGCAGGGCGCCGGCGCACAGGGACAGGAAGTAGGAGCGCAGTTCGCTGCCGCTCAGCACCGTCCATTCGTTGCCGGCCAGCAGCAGCAGCAGCGCGGCGCCGGCAGGCAGCAGGCGGGGCACGTCGCGCACGATCGCGGCGCCCGCCAGCAGGCCGCATGCGCCGATGGCAAGGTTGAGCAGCCGGTGCGTCTCGATCCGGCCGAGTCCGTCGCTCGCCCGCGCCAGGGCGTAATAGAGCGGCGGGTGATTGTCCGCGAGCCAGCTTGTGCGCAGCGCCTCGGTCCAGCCCGGGCCGGGGCGGGTCACGTACTGGGTGTAGAACTCGTCGTACCAGGGCCCGCGATGGAGGCAGGCCCAGGCGATGGCCACGGCCAGTGCGGCTGCGGCGAGCAGGATTGTGCCGAAATGGAGCTTCCTTGACATGTCCAGGCTCCCCCCGAAGCCGGTGATGGCCAAAATGATGAACGGCCCGAATTCTACGCTAATTTCCTTATCCTGCCGGTGGATGACTGAATTGTGGTCAAAGGGCAACGAATCACGCACCGCATTGCCCGCAGCCGGCACAAGTTGCGCTGTTCCGGTCAATTGCCCCCCGATAGTTGTGTGTCCTGCACCGAATGAAGGGTTAAAGCCCTTGAACATCGGGCAGGGGCACGCGACATAGGCGGTCCAAACCAGAAGAGGACTCCCATGCTCGACCTGTTTGGCGCCTCGGGCGCCCAAGGAAAGTTCACAACCGACCCCGTGACCGGCGCACTCGTGCCGATGGTCGTCGAGCAGACCAGCCGCGGTGAGCGCAGCTTCGACATCTACTCGCGCCTGCTGCGCGAGCGCATCGTTTTCGTGACCGGCGAAGTCGAGGACCACATGGCCTCGCTGATCGTCGCGCAGCTCCTGTTCCTCGAGTCGGAAAATCCCTCGAAGGACATCTCGATGTACATCAACTCGCCGGGTGGCGTGGTGACGGCCGGCATGGCCATCCACGACACCATGCAGTACATCAAGCCGCGCGTGTCGACGGTCTGCATCGGTCAGGCCGCCTCGATGGGCAGCTTCCTGCTCGCCGCCGGCGAGCCGGGCATGCGCATCGCCCTGCCGAACGCCCGCATCATGGTGCACCAGCCCTCGGGCGGCGCCCGCGGCATGGCATCGGACATCGAGATCCAGGCGCGCGAGATCCTGCGCATGCGCACGCGTCTCAATGCGCTCTACGTGAAGTACACCGGCAAGTCGCTCGACGAGATCGAGAAGGCGATGGACCGCGACACCTTCCTCGAAGCCGAGGAAGCGCTGGCGTTCGGCCTCGTCGACAAGGTCTTCGAGACGCGGCCCGACGCCGACAAGCCGGCAGAAGCCTGAGTACGGCGGCCTGAGCATGAACGAAGGCCGGTGCCTGCAGGGATCGGCCTTCAGTTCTTTGCAACGGTTATCGGGGTACCCATATCGGCCGAGGATTGCAAAACCGGCCTCCTCCAAGGTAGACTCGACGAGTCGCCTGGAAATGGCCTAAAGACGGAAAATGACGAAATTGAGCGGATCTGACGCGAAAAGCACCCTCTACTGCAGCTTCTGCGGCAAGTCGCAGCACGAAGTGCGCAAGCTGATCGCGGGCCCCACGGTCTTCATCTGCGACGAGTGTGTCGAGCTTTGCAACGACATCATTCGCGAAGAGACGAAGGCCGGCATTGCGGGCAAGAAGGACGGCGGCGTGCCGTCGCCCCGCGACATTTGCGAGACGCTGAACGACTACGTGATCGGGCAGGAACGCGCCAAGCGCGTGCTGTCGGTGGCGGTGCACAACCACTACAAGCGCCTCAAGCACAGCGGCAAGCAGGGCGATGTGGAGCTGTCGAAGTCGAACATCCTGCTGGTGGGTCCCACCGGTTCGGGCAAGACGCTGCTCGCGCAGACGCTCGCCAAGACGTTCGACGTGCCCTTCACCATGGCCGACGCCACCACGCTGACCGAAGCCGGTTACGTGGGCGAGGACGTGGAGAACATCATCCTCAAGCTGCTCCAGGCTTCCGACTACAACGTCGAGAAGGCGCAGCACGGCATCGTCTACATCGACGAGATCGACAAGATCAGCCGCAAGGCCGAGAACCCGTCGATCACGCGCGACGTTTCGGGCGAGGGCGTGCAGCAGGCGCTGCTGAAGCTGATGGAGGGCACGACCGCCTCGGTTCCGCCGCAGGGCGGCCGCAAGCACCCGCAGCAGGAATTCCTGCAGGTGGACACGACCAACATCCTGTTCATCTGCGGCGGCGCCTTCGCGGGTCTTGAGAAGATCATCGCCGACCGCCTCCAGAAGCGTTCGATCGGCTTCGGCGCGCATGTTGCCGATCCGGACAAGCGCCGCGTGGGCGAACTGCTCCAGAAGGCGGAGCCGGAAGATCTGCTCAAGTTCGGCCTGATCCCCGAATTCGTCGGCCGTCTGCCGGTGATCGCGACCCTCAACGACCTCGACATCGAGGCCCTGGTCAAGATCCTGCGCGAGCCGAAGAACGCGCTGGTCAAGCAGTACGCCAGGCTGTTCGAGCTGGAAGACGTCGAACTGACCTTCACCGAAGAGGCGCTCGAAGCGATCGCCCAGAAGGCCATCGACCGCAAGACCGGCGCGCGCGGGTTGCGCTCGATCGTGGAAGGGCTGCTGCTCGACACCATGTTCGACCTGCCGACCGAAAGCGACATCGCCGAAGTGGTCGTCGACAAGGACGTGGTGGACGGCCGCAAGGAACCGGTCCGCGTGCTGAAGGGCGACAAGGCTGAAGCTGCCGCGTAAACGCTGCGTGGCTGAAGCCGCAGCCTGAGCGCTGCCGCCAAGGCCGACATCAAAAGGGCCCGTCCGGTGCATCCGGGCGGGCCCTTTTCGTTTGAGCGCAGGCGCGTTCGGCGCCGCCCCGAGCGGTAAGTCGGGGCTCAATTATTGCCGTCGGGGCGCGGACCCATGCGGCCACCCGGCCCGCCCCCGGGGCCACCTGCGCCGCGCGGCGGCATCGGATCGCCCTTCTTCATCGTGCGCACGACCTGGCCGTCGCGCGAGATCGTCATCTGCTCGGCCTCGGTGGACTTGAGCAGCCAGCCTGTGCCCGTCTGGACCCAGGTGTCGTGCGACAGCTCGCTCATGGCGAACAGATGCGTCTCGCCGTCCCGGCCTTCGCGGCTGTCGGAAGCGTCCTGGCGCTGCTCGACCTGGGCGGTCTGGCCCTCGAGCGTGACGGAGATGATGGTGTTGGTCGACTTGCGGTTGGGATCGACCGGGATGTTGGCCAGCCGGTCGATCATCTGGTCGGCGCTCATCGAATTGCCGCCGAGGTCGGTGCGCTTGAAGTCGGGGGTGAGGAACGGCTTGATGTCGTCCGGCTCGCGCGTGTCCATGGCGCTCTTGAGTGCGGCGTAACGCGCCTCGAGGTCGCTCTTGGTATCGGCATGGGCGAGGCCGGGCAGCAGGGCGCTGCCGAGCGCGGCGCAAAGCAGCAGGCGGGCGGGGTATCGACGGGTCATCGCGGATATGTCCATCCAGTCAGTGATGGACGCGATTCCTAACCTCCGCCCGGCGCGCTGCAATCGGGATTATTGTACCTTATTGTCGCGGAAGTGGCGTCAAACGACGGCCGCGCTTTCCAGTGCGCATGCCGCGTTGCTTTCGGTCTCGATCTGGATGGTGGGGTGGCCGATCTTGAACCGGTGTTCGAGGTCGTGGGCGAGTGTGTGCAGGAAGCCGTCCCCGGGCTGTCCGCCGGGCATGACGAGATGCGCGGTGAGGGCGGTCTCCGTCGTGCTCATCGGCCAGACGTGGAGATCGTGCACTTGCGTCACCCCGGCGCGGCTTTCCAGAAAAGCGCGCACGGCGGCGATATCGATGCTCTCCGGCACGGCCATCATGCCCATGCGCAGCGATTCGCGCAGCAGGCTCCAGCTCGACCAGGCGATCACCGCGGTGATGACCAGCGAGGCGATTGGATCGACGACCGTCCAGCCGGTGAACAGGATCACCACGCCCGCGATCACCACGCCCGCCGAAACCGCGGCGTCCGCCATCAGGTGCACAAAGGCGGCGCGCAAGTTGAGGTCGTCCTTGCTGCCTTTCGCGAAGAGCAGGGCGGAGAGGGCGTTCACCGCGATGCCGATGGCGGCAACAACGATCATCGTCATGCCGGTGACCGGGGCCGGTTCGGCGAAACGGCGGATCGTCTCGACGAGAATGGCGCCGATCGCCACCCACAGCAGGGCGGCATTGGCGATGGCGGCGAGAATCGAGGAGCTCTTGAGGCCGTAGGTGAAGCGCTCGGTTGGCGGGCGCGAGGCCAGGACGCTGGCGGCCCAGGCCAGCAGCAGCGAGAGCACGTCCGACAGATTGTGCCCGGCGTCCGCCAGCAGGGCCATCGAATCGCTCAGATACCCGGCGGCCGCCTCGGCAATGACAAATGCGAGGTTGAGGGCCACGGCGACGGCAAAGGCCCTGCCCACGTTGGCCGGGAGGGAGTGGTGGTGGTGTCCATGATGGTGGCCATGGCCATGGCCATGGTCATGGCCGTGGTGATCGTGGCCATGGTCATGGCCGTGGTGATCGTGGTGATGGCCGTGGTCGTGGCCATGGTGTGCATGTGCGGCGCTCATGGTCGGCGTGTCTGGCATGAGCGGGCCGCGAGCGGCAAGCTATGTCGTAACATGTCACGCGCCGCGATGGCGCTGTGTGCTGCGCCGCACATAGGTCAGGGTGCATCGGGCGAGTGCCTGCCCGTGACATTTATGCCGCACCGCTGTCTTGAAAACATTGCAAAAATCGGCTGATTTTCAAGGAAAATTGGAAATGCGGCGCCATTCGGGTGTCGTAAAGCGGAAAAATTGCATCGGCTGCGGCAAAAATGAATCCCGCCTGTCAGAGACTTGTCATATTGCACTGCTCTTAGCAGCCGCAGCAAACCTGTGGCGGGGCAAATCCTTCCGCAATCATTGCGTAAAACTCACTCTGAAGGCTCCAGGGGGCTAAGATGAAATTTCAAACCGTTCTCTCCACCGCAACCAGCACGCTGGCCGTCGGTGCAGCGTTCCTCGCCATGCCGGCATTCGCGCAGTCGACCGGTTCGTCGGAATTCGACGGAGGCAGCATCATCGTGTCCGGCAAGGTCCAGCGCGATGTCGCCGGTGTCCAGCTGCCTGATTCGACCAAGTCGAAGCAGGTCCTGACCCAGGACATCATCGGCACCCAGCGTGGCGGCCAGGCCATCGCCGACATCATCAACCTCGTCCCGGGTGTCAGCTTCCAGAACAACGACGGCTACGGCTCGTCGGGCGGTACGCTGAACATCCGCGGCTTCGACTCGAGCCGTATCTCGCTGACGGTCGACGGTATTCCGCTTAACGACACCGGCAACTACGCTCAGTACTCGAACCAGCAGATCGACTCCGAGTTGATCGAGCAGGTTAACGTCAACCTCGGCACCACCGACGTCGACAGCCCGACCGCCGCTGCTTCGGGTTCGACCGTCAATTACAAGATGCGCAACCCCACCGAAGATTTCCACGTGAGCGCTTCGGGCTCGGCGGGTGACTACGGCTTCTTCCGCATGTTCGGCGTCGTGGACACCGGCACCTTCACCTCGTTCGGCACCCGCGCCATGTTCGCGGCGAGCAAGGCCGTTGCGGAAAATCCGTATCACCGCTCGAGCGAAACCGACAAGACCCAGATCAACGCCAAGGTCTACCAGCCCATCGGCGACAATGGTGACTTCGTGTCGGTTGCAGCCAATGCCAACTGGAACCGCAACGGAAACTTCTCCTCGGTCCCGCTGCGTACCGACCCTTACATCTATTCGGTCAGCGGCACTTCGCCGAACCAGACGCTGAACTCGCCCGACCGCGTGGTCGGTTCGACCTCGAGCAACCGTTTCCCGACCACCCGCGGCGAGCGCGAATATGAATTCGCACCCTGCCAGACCGACACGCCGGTGGCCAATGTCGCCGATACGCCGAATTCGTGCGGCACGGCTTACGACTACAGCTTCAATCCGTCGAACACGGGCTCGATCCGCGTCAACTCGCGCTTCACGCTGACCGATGATCTCGTGCTGACGCTTGACCCGAGCTACCAGTGGACGCGTGCGAACGGCGGCAATGGCGCCATCAAGGGCTATGAAGGCTTCTACACCAAGAGCGGCCAGTCGATGTACGGCTACATCGGTGGCAGCCCCTACTTCGGCGGCGTCGACCTCAATGGCGACGGTGACACGATGGACACCGTCGAACTCTATGCGCCGAGCGAAACCAACACCAAGCGCTACGGGCTCATCGCAAACCTGATCTGGAATGCGACCGAGGACCACACGTTCCGCCTGAACTACTCGCTCGACTATGGTCGCCACCGCCAGACCGGCGAAGTGACCTACCTCGGCACCGATGGTTACACCAACACCTACTTCCCCGAGAACAACGCAATTCTCGATGCGAACGGTGGCACGATCCAGAAGCGCAACCGTCGCTCGATCGCGATCCTGAACCAGCTTTCCGCCGAATATCGCGGTGAGTTCTTCGATAACCGCCTGACGGTGAACATGGGCCTGCGTTCGCCCTGGATGACGCGCAAGCTCAACAACCTGTGCGTTACCGAAACGGGCGGTTCCTACATCGACTGCTTCACCGATCCGGCCGAGCAGGAGAAGTTCCTGGAGCTGAACCCGAACTACACCGCGCCGATCAAGCGTACCTACAAGTTCCACAAGATCCTGCCGACCGCGGGCGTGAACTTCCAGGTGGTGGACAAGGTCAGCCTCTATGCCAACTATTCGAAGGGCATGCAGGCACCGGGTACCGACAACCTCTACCAGTCGCTTGGCTACAGCGCGGACCAGGCCCTGCCGAAGCCGGAAACGACCGACAACGTCGACGTCGGCGTGCGTTATCTGTCGGGTACGTTCCAGGCACAGCTCTCGGGCTGGTACACCTGGTTCAACAACCGCCTTGCATCGTCGTATGATCCGGAACTGGACATCACGCTCTATCGTAACCTTGGCAAGGTTCACAAGTACGGCCTCGACGGCAGCGTCGGCTACTCGCCGATCCCCGAACTGAAGCTCTACGCATTCGGTTCGCTGCTCAAGTCGAAGATCCTCGACAACGTTCAGACCGGCACTTCGGGCGGCAACCCCGTCTACGCCCTGACCGCCGGCAAGCGTGAAGGCGGTGCGCCGACCTTCATGTTCGGTGGCCGCGTCGAAGGCGATCTCGGCCCGGTCCAGCTGGGCGCACAGGCTAAGCGCACGGGACCGCGTTATGTGAATGACCAGAACGTTCCGATCACCGCCAGCTACACGCTGAACGGCGTTTCGACCTCTTATCAGGTCTACGGTGCCAAGACCCCGGCCTACACCGTTGTCGACCTCGATGCGAAGGTGAAGCTCGGGTTCCTCGGTCTGAACGACCGCACCTACCTGCAGCTGAACCTGACCAACGTGTTCGACAAGCTCTACGTTGCCGGTTTCACCTCCAACACGTCGTCGACCTCGATCCCTTATGCCTATGTCGGTGCGCCGCGCACCTTCAGCGGCACCCTCGTGATGGGCTTCTGATCGAAGAAATTCGCGTCACGCGAACAGGGGAAGGGGAGAGAACTTCGGTTCTCTCCCCTTTTTCGTAAGCATCCGACTTTTAGCTAGTTTCCCGCGAGGACCATGAGCATTCACGAAGATACCGTTGAATTTCCCGAGGAGGGCGCGGTCCCTCAGGGCACGCCGCATAGCCTGTTCGAGGATGGCTATGCGCTGGTCGTCGGCACCATCCTGCTGTCGATGGGGGTCGTTCTGCTGCAGAAGGCGCAGCTTGCCACCGGCGGCGTCGCCGGTCTCGCGCTGACGCTCAATTACCTGACCGGGGTGCCGGTCGGGCTCTACTATGCGGTTCTGTCGCTGCCGATGCTGGCGATGACCGTGCGTCCGATGGGGCGCGCCTTCCTCGTCAAGACAGTGATCGTGACGCTGGGCCTCTTTGCGCTGACCGCGCTGGCGCCGCAGGTGCTGGTGCTGGGCTATGTCGCGCGCCCGGTGGCGGCGGTCGTCGGCGGGACCTTCATCGGCATGGGCGCACTGGCGCTGGCCCGCCACGCGGCGGGCTCCGGCGGGTCAGGGGCGATCGTGCTGTCGCTCTACCGCACGCGCGGATGGAATGCCGGGCGCACGCAGATGATCCTGGATTCCGGTGTGCTGCTGTTTTCGCTGCTCGCGCTGGACGCGGTGCAGGTGCTGTGGTCGCTGCTGGGCGTCATGGCGACCGGCGGCATCCTTTTTGTCTGGCATCGGCCGGGTCGCTACAACGGGTACTGATTGAGTGTCAGTCGTAGACGCAGGCGTCGAAACCCTGCGTCTTCACCGTGCCGATCCGCGCGGCGACGGTGTTGCCGTAGCGGCGCGTGAAGCCCGTGGGGTTCTTGACGCTGCGGGTCTTGGGGCTGGGCAGGGCGGCGGCGATGCGGGCCGCCTCGATCGGTGTCAGCCTGGTGGCCGACTTGCCGTAATAGCGCTGCGCCCCCGCCTCCACGCCGTACGTGCCGATGCCGGTCTCCGCGACGTTGAGGTAGACTTCCATGATCCGGCGCTTGTCCCACAGGTTCTCGATCAGGAAGGTGAACCAGACCTCGAAGCCCTTGCGCACGTAACGCGTCCAGCCGTCCCCCTGCCAGAGGAACACGTTCTTGGCGGTCTGCTGGCTGATCGTCGACCCGCCGCGAATGCGCCCACCGGCGGCATTGCGTTCGAATGCCTTTTCGATGGCGTTGGTGTCGAAGCCGTTATGGGTGCAGAACTTGCCATCCTCGGCGGCGATCGCGGCGGCGACCATATTGCGGTCGATCCGGCTGAGCGGCTGCCAGTCCTTGGTGATGCCGTTGCCGTCCACCAGCATCGTCACCGTCACCGGCGGGGGGACAAAACGATAGAGCACCGTCAGCCCCACGCTGATGGCGACGAACCAGATGATGGCCTTGGCAAGAATGCGCAGCAAAGGAAGAGAGCCCCGAGTTCCCGAGTGGATAGCGCCTGACTAGCGAGGTTGGGCGGACTGCGAAAGGCGGGACGCGATCAATCGCGAGTGTCAAAGGCGGTTCTGGCCGTCTCTACGTCGTCTAGGTGCTGTTCTGCCCAGTGCCAGACGCCGCAAAATGCCTCGCCCAGGCTATGGCCGAGCGGGGTGAGCCGATAGTCTACATGTGGCGGGATGACGGGATGGACGGTGCGGTGGACAAAACCGTCGCGCTCCATCTGGCGCAGGGTCTGGGTGAGCATCTTCTGGCTGATTCCGGGCACGGCGCGGGCCAGCTTGCTGAAGCGCGATTCGCCATGCTCCTCCAGCGCTTCGAGTACCAGCAGGGTCCACTTGTCGGCCACCCGGCCGATCAGCTCGTTGACCAGAGCGTCCACGCCGGGAATGTCGGAGTGGCTTGTAGAGGCCGTATTTTTCATTTCTTACCTGCTGGTGAGTACAGCACTTTCAGGTGCCTACTTTCCAGGAGAGAGTATAAGGATCACAGCGTCTTCGCAATCTTCCCCAGAGGAGTTCCCCATGAAGACCAGCGGCAACACCATCCTTCTTTCCGGCGGCGGTTCGGGCATCGGCCGCGAACTGGCGCAGCGCTGGCATGATGCCGGCAATGTCGTGATCGTCACTGGTCGCACGCTGGCCAGCCTCGAGGAAACGGCGAAAGGGCGAGCGAACATCCACCCGATGGCGCTTGATGTCGGCGATCCCGCGGCAATCCAGGCTTTTGCGGGAGAGGTGCTGGCGAGATTCCCGGCGCTTAACGTGCTGGTCAACAATGCCGGGATCATGCCGCTTGAGGATATCGCGAATCCGCGCGACCTGTCGCGGGCGGAGGCCTGCGTGACGACCAATTTCCTCGGTCCGATCCGGCTGACGGACGCGTTGGTGGCGCACTTGTCGGCACAGGCCGATGCGGCGATCGTCAACGTTAGTTCGGGGCTTGCCTTCGTGCCGCTGGCGAGCGCGGCGGTCTATTCGGCGACCAAGGCGGCGATCCATTCGTGGTCCGATTCGTTGCGGCTTGCGCTGGCCGGCAAGGTCGAGGTGATCGAACTGGCGCCGCCCGCCGTCCAGACCGAGCTAACGCCGGGGCAGTCGACGCGGGAAGGCTACATGCCGCTCGATGAATTCATCAACGAAGTCATGGACCTGTTCGCGCAGCAGCCGACACCGGAGCTGATCGGCGTCCAGCGCCTCGGTTTCCTGCGCAATGCCGAGGCGGAGGGGCGCTACGCGGAAACATTCGCGATGCTCAACACGCCCCACACCTGATCGCTGGAACCGGCAGGCCGCCAGTGCTATTCCTGCATGCTGCACTGCAATATCGGATAGCGCTGGCGGTATGGTGATGTTTTCCAGGGATAAGCACGTGCATCGTCTCGATCTTGCCTTGCAGGGCGGCGGTGCTCATGGGGCTTTCACCTGGGGCGTGCTCGATGGCCTGCTGCAGGATGAACGGTTGATGCCGGGTGCCCTCAGCGGTGCCAGCGCGGGGGCCATGAACGCGGCGGTGCTGGTTTCCGGGTTCGTTTCCGAAGGGCGGGAGGGTGCGCGGGAGCGACTGCGCAGCTTCTGGAAGGAACTCAACCGCTCGGGCCGCGAGGCGGGCCCCTTGATCCCGATGATCGAGGCTTTTCCGCAAACCTCGCGGGCGATTTCTTCGTGGTGGTCGGCGGTCTTCGGCGATGTCAGCATGGCCCATGCCTCGCCGGAACTCGGGCGGGAGATGCAGGAGATCCTGCGCGGGGTGATCGATGACCATGTCGATTTCGGCGCGATCCGCAGCGAAAATGCGCCGCCTCTGTTCATTTCCGCCACCAATGCGCGGTCCGGCGCTCTGCGCCTGTTCCGCAATGGCGATCTGACGAGCGATGCCCTGTTGGCCTCAGCCTGCCTGCCGCTCTATTTTCCGCCCGTCACGATCGACGCAAAGGACTACTGGGACGGCGGATATAGTGCCAATCCGCCGCTGGTTCCGCTGGTGCAGGAGAGTTCGAACGACGACCTGCTGCTGATCACGGTCAATACGCAGGTCCGTACGGGTACCCCGCGTAGTGCCGCTGCGATCATCGACCGGTTGACCGAGATCGGCTTCAACCAGTCGATGCGCAAGGAATTGCAGGGGCTTGTACTGCTTCAGTCCGCGATCGGGGATGCCCGTGCAAAGCCGGGCGCGAAAGACGGATTGATCGCGCAAGTCGAGCGCCTGCGTTTCCATGAGATCCACGATGAAGCCACGCTGGCGGCCATGCCGGCACAGAGCAAGCTCCTGCCGGTGCGCCATCTGCTGCTCAAGCTGCATGAGGCGGGCGAGGCTGCGGCAAGGCAATGGTGTGCGGCCAATGTCGAGCATCTCGGCAAGCGCAGCACGGTCGATTTCGCGAAGCGCTTCGGGCCGGCCTGAACACAAAAGAAAACCGGGCCGCCCTTGCGAGCGACCCGGCTGATCTTTCAGCGCTCCGGCGAAAGTTACAGTGCCGGAACCATCTTCTTGTCCAGGGCGATGCGCCCCATCGCCTTCTGGAGCTTTTCGAAAGCACGAACCTCGATCTGGCGCACGCGCTCGCGGCTGACGTTATAGACCTGGCTCAGTTCCTCGAGCGTCTTCGGGTCGTCGGTCAGGCGGCGTTCGGTCAGAATGTCGCGTTCGCGGTCATTCAGCGAGTCCATCGCTTCCACCAGCATGTCGTGGCGAACGGTGGCTTCTTCCGCGTCGGCAACGGTTTCGTCCTGCAGCGGGCGGTCATCCGCAAGGATGTCCATCCACTGGCCTTCGCCTTCGTCACGCAGCGAGACGTTCAGCGAGGCATCGCCGCCCATCATCATGCGCCGGTTCATGTTCACCACTTCCTGCTGCGACACGCCAAGCGTGGTCGCGATGGTGGCGACATCGTCCGGATGCAGGTCGGTGTCCTCGTAGGCGTCGAGGTTCTTCTTCATGCGGCGCAAGTTGAAGAACAGCTTCTTCTGGCCCGCGGTGGTACCCATCTTCACGAGCGACCACGAGCGCAGGATGAACTCTTGAATCGACGCCTTGATCCACCACATAGCATAAGTGGCGAGGCGGAAGCCCCGATCGGGCTCGAACTTCTTGACCCCCTGCATGAGGCCGATGTTGCCTTCGGAGATCAGTTCGGAAACGGGCAGGCCATAGCCACGGTAGCCCATCGCGATCTTCGCGACGAGGCGAAGATGGCTGGTTACCAGCTGTGCGGCTGCTTCGGGATCCTCGTGTTCCTTGAAACGCTTGGCGAGCATGTATTCCTGCTCGGGCTTAAGCAGAGGGAACTTGCGAATCTCGGAGAGATAGCGGTTGAGGCTCTGCTCGCTGCCCAGCGTGGGAACCGCCGGGAGATTGCGTTGCTTGGTGCTCACTGTCATCCGTCCTTTCCGGTCGGCCCGCGGTCGAAGACCCTATGCAGGCATCTTAGCTTGGGGCCACCTACGTAAGATAGCATGTTAATCCGATTTCACTGACGCAGTTCGTCGATCAGGGCCCGCATATCGTCGGGTAAGGGGCTGGAAAATCGGACTGTCTCCCCAGTAACGGGGTGGACGAAGCCAAGTTCCGCTGCGTGGAGAGCTTGGCGATGAAATCCGAGTCGTTGAACGACCGGGCGAATCGCTGATGGTGTACGTCCATATACTGGATCCCCCAATAGCGAGTGCCCGATTGACGACATGTGAACGCGTACCTGGTGCGTTCTTCCCGTTTCGAGGCGACACTCCACGAGCGTGGCGCCCTTGAGCGTCTCGACCGTACGATAATGAGTCACCGCGTGTTTGCCCCTGCCTTCTTCGACCAGTGCCATCTTCTTGCGGTTGCTATTCGAGCGACCGATCGATCCGGTTACAGTCCCGGCAACAGGAATCGGTTTTCCGGCCACCACGGCCCGATAGGCCCGCTCGATCGAGTGGTCGGCGAACTGGACGGCGAGGCCTTCGTGGGCGCGGTCGGTCTTGGCGACGACCAGCAGGCCCGAGGTGTCCTTGTCGATGCGGTGGACGATGCCAGGGCGCGCAACGCCGCCGATTCCCGACAGTTGCCCGCGGCAGTGGTGAAGCAGGGCGTTGACCAGCGTACCGTCCAGATTGCCCGCGGCCGGGTGGACAACAAGACCGGCCGGCTTGTCGACGACGATCAGGTATGCGTCCTCGAACACCACGTTCAGGGGAATGTCCTGGGGCGCCGCTTCGGCAGGAATGGCCTCCGGCACGGCGATGGCGAAAGGCGTGCCGGGCTCGACCTTCAGCGAGGCCTGCGCGGCGGGTTTGCCCGCCAGCGTGACGCGGCCTTCGCCCATCAATGCCTTGATTCGTTCGCGCGAGAGGCCGCTGGCCTCTGCAAGCGCCTTGTCGAGGCGGCCTCCGGCCTCCCCGATCGTACCTTCAATGATGTTTTCCATGACCCCCATTGTCTGTACGATTTGGGGATGAATGTCGAAGTGACAAGGGCAGTTGTGACCGCTTTGATGGAGGAAGCCGCGCGCTGCCATCCGGAAGAGTGCTGCGGGTTGCTGCTGGGGGAGGGGGGGCGCGTCGACCGTGCGGTTCCGGCAGCCAACGTCGCTGCGCAGCGTACGCGCCATTTCGAGATCGACCCGGCCGCGCTGCTGGCTGCGCACCGCTCGGCGCGGGTCGGTGGTCCGCAGGTTCTGGGCTATTTTCATTCGCATCCTGCGAGCCAGCCGGTGCCTTCCGCCGCGGACTGCGAACATTCCACCGGCGATTTGCGGATTTGGGCGATCATCGGCGAGGGGCGTGTTGCTTTCTGGCGTGATAGCGGGAATGGTTTTTCCCCAATGACCTGCAAAATCGTCGGAGAGGAGTGCGCGGAGTCGGTATCTGACTCGCGCAGGGCTTCCACCGGGACCAGGCGGGTTGCCGAAATCTGATCGCCACCTATCTGATGGCCACCTTTGAACCATGGAAGTTTCCGCGAATATGAGCACCAGTGCGATCGAACTTGCCAGTCTTCTCTGTTCGCGCCTGTGCCATGACATGCTGAGCCCGGTAGGCGCGCTGTCGAACGGCCTCGAATTGCTGTCCGACGAGAAGGATCCGGAGATGCGCCAGCGCTGCTTCGAACTTCTCGACCAGAGTGCGCGGATCTCGGCCGACAAGCTCAAGTTCTTCCGTCTCGCCTTTGGCGCTGCCGGCGGTTTCGGCGACATGGTTCCGGTGAGCGAGGCGCGGGCGCTGGTCGATGCGCTGCTGGCCAACAATGCCCGGATTGTCGTCAACTGGTCGCTCGGCAGCGACATGCTGCCCAAGCCGGCGATCAAGACTCTGCTCAACTTCGCCCTGATCGGGATAGAGGCGCTGCCCCGCGGCGGCACGCTCGACATCGCGGCGGAACTGCGCGCGGATCAGCTTACCAGCGGTACCAGCGAGATCGTCGTGCGCGCCGCCGGTCCGCGTATCGCCTTTGATCGCGACATCGGCCGCGCGCTTGAGGGGGCGCTGCCCGAAGGGGACCTGTCGAGCCGCACCGCCCCTGCCGCGATGATCCAGCAACTGGCGCATAGTCTTGGCGGACGGCTACAGTATGCGCTGGGGGACGATGCGCTGGTGCTCGGCGCGGTTCTACCGGGCGTTTGAGGGAGGGTTCGGGCGATGAACCGCTGGCTGGTCAACCGGATCGTCGAATCGCCCAACTGCAACGAGCGCAAGCTGCCGGTGTCGATGGTGGTGCTCCACTACACCGGCATGAAGTCCGCCGATGAGGCACTGGAGCGCATGTGCGATCCGGCGGCCGAGGTTTCCGCGCATTACATGATCGACGAGGAAGGCATCGTCACCTCACTGGTGCCCGAGGACAAGCGCGCCTGGCACGCGGGGCGTTCCTACTGGCGCGGCGTGACCGACGTGAACTCGGCATCGATCGGTATCGAACTGGTCAATCCCGGGCATGAATGGGGTTACCGGCCGTTTCCCGAGCCGCAGATGGATGCGCTCTTGCCGCTGCTGGCCGATATCATGGACCGGCACGACATTCCGCGTGCCAATGTCGTTGGTCATTCGGATGTCGCGCCGGCCAGAAAGCAGGATCCTGGCGAGTATTTCGACTGGGTGCGCCTGGGCGAACTGGGGCTGGCGCTCGAAATCCCGGCGGCGAAGATGAACCTGTTCTACGACAATCCCGGTGCCTTTTATCTTGCGCTTGAGCGTTTCGGCTACGACATCTCCGATGGCCGAGCGGCGGTGCGTGCATTTCAGCGGCGTTGGCGCCCTGAATTCATCGACGGCGAGATTGACGGCGAAATCGGCGGAATTCTCTTCGAACTGCTGTTGGAGCGCGACACCGGTCGTGCTAGGTGACCGCCCGCACCGGGGAGCCGGGCAGCCGCGGGCATCTTCGGATGCGCGAGGAAAGTCCGGGCTCCACGAAACAAGGGTGGCGGGTAACGCCCGCCGGGCGAGTCGGGTTTTCAGGCCCGGCGAAGCTTAGGGAAAGTGCCACAGAGAGCAAACCGCCTCGCCGTGCAGGGTTCGCCCTGAAAGGCAGGTAAGGGTGAAAGGGTGCGGTAAGAGCGCACCGCGCTTCCGGTAACGGCAAGCGGCAAGGCAAACCCCACCCGGAGCAAGACCGAATAGGGGCTGCGCGCCGTCTCGAACGGCGGGTTCGTTTCGGACCCAGGCAGCCCGGGTTGGTCGCTTGAGCGGCGCAGCAATGCGCTGCCTAGAGGAATGGCTGCCACCGCGGCGTAAGGTCCCTCGGATTGGGAGACCACGCCAGGTACAGAACCCGGCTTACAGGCTCCCCGGTGCAATTCGATCAGATAGGCTTAAAGGAAGCCCGCGTTCAGGCCGCGATCTGGATGTTGATCGCGCCCTGGCCTTCATCGCGCGCCTGGATGAACCAGCGTTCCTCGCCTTCCAGGCCGATCGCAGTCAGGGTGCCATGGACATAGGCGCCGGTATCGATGCCGATGCGGTTGAGGCGCACTTCCGGTTCTTCGGTGATCGTGTGGCCATGCACCACCACCGCGCCGAAATCTCCGGGGTGGGAAAGGAACGGGTCGCGGATCCAGCGGCAATCCTGGCCAGACTGATGGTCGAGCGGCGTATCCGGGCGTATGCCGGCATGGACAAACAGATAGTCGCCCATGCGAATCATTTTCTCGAAACCGTCCAGAAAATCGAAATCACCTTGCGGCACCGCTTCCAGCATAGCCTGCTGCAGTTGTTCGGCATCCGCTTCCAGCACGAATTGTGGGTCGATGCCGTAGGAAATCAGCGTTTCGCGGCCTCCGAATTTCAGGAAGCTGCGGAAGGTGTCGAGCTTGCTGGCGCCCGCCACCATCATTTCCTCGTGATTGCCCTTGATGAACTCGACGCGGCGTTCCTGCGCCCAGGAACGGGCACGACCCAGCACGCCGGCACTGTCCGGGCCGCGATCGACGAGGTCACCGAGCAGGACGACGTCGCTGTTCGCACGCCCTCGGCCGGCATCGTCACGTTCGATGGCTTCGATGAGGCTTTCGAACAAGTCGAGGCGACCATGAATGTCGCCGACCGCGTAAACACGCTGACCCGGGGGAAGCTTCGGCGTCCTCTGCTTTTTGGCGGGACGGGCGACGAGGTTTCTGATCTTCGCAAGCATTATCCGGCGGAACCTATACCCGGCCGGCTACCGTCCGGCAAGCAGGTCCATAGTGCATCGCGAGTGACAAAAAACCCACACTTCGTTTCTCGATTGTTGCCTTTATGAAATTTTCCTTGTTTGAATACTGGGTGCGGTGCAGCATTATTGTGCTGACGCACGCTGGCCCGAAACGAGGACGCGGCAAAAGCGCAGGTGGGAACAAGCACCAAAAAGAATTTGTGAGGGAATGAACATGCACATGTCTGTCCGCGGCGTCATCGCCGCGACCCTGCTTGCGGGCTCCGCGCTCGCTGCCGCCCCTGCCTTTGCCGACGAAGCCGACGCCCCCAAGGAATTCACCGTCACCGGTAGCGCAGCCCTGACCACCGACTACCGTTTCCGCGGTGTTTCGCAGTCGGGCGGTGACCCGGCAATTCAGGGCGGCATTACCATTTCGCATTCCAGCGGCTTCTATGTCAGCACCTGGGGCTCCTCGATCGACCTTGGCTCGACTTATGGCAGCACCGAGGTCGACCTTTTCGGCGGCTGGACCGGCGAAGTCAGCTCGGGCATCACGCTTGATGCCGGCCTGCTCTACTACGCCTATCCGAACGGCCATGTCGGCCATGCCGAATTCTTCGAGCCCTATGCTTCGGTCAGCGGCCAGGTCGGCCCGGCCAAGCTTAAGCTCGGCGTTACCTACGCCTGGGATCAGAAGGCGTTGCCCAACTTCTACACGGGCAAGAAGGACGATAACCTCTACCTCTACGGCAACGTCGATGTGGCAATTCCTAACACCCCGCTGACCGTTTCCGGCCATCTCGGCTACGCCGACGGTTCGCTGGCGCCTTGCTACTACTGCAATGCCGACAAGACCGGCATCGATTATTCGATCGGTGCGTCGATGACGCTGTTCGGACCGCTCTCGGCATCGGTCAGCTATGTCGGCGTCAGCGGCCCGAGCCAGGATGGCTACACCGATGATACCGTGGTCGCCACGCTGACCGCATCGTTCTGATCGCGATCCCGATAATCGGGACACGAGCGAGACAATCGCAGGAGGACCCGCTCGGACTATTCCGGGCGGGTTTTCCTTTGCGGGTGATGGATCTTGCGCCTCGGGCAAGATCGCGGTGGAGTGTCATGCCGGGTCTGGTCTATCGTACCTTCGGGCAGACGCCGTAACGGCGCGCCAATCTCCCTTCAAAGGACTTCCCGTGACCAAGTTTCTCCATACCATGATCCGCGTCACCGACCCTGACGCAACGATCGCCTTCTTCGAACTGCTCGGCGTCAAGGAGACCCGTCGTTTCTCGAGCGAACAGGGCCGTTTCACGCTGATCTATCTGGCGGCACCGGGGGAAGAGGTCGAGGTCGAGCTGACGTACAACTGGCCGGCCGAAGACGGTTCGTTCGAGGAATACACCGGCGGACGCAATTTCGGCCACATCGCGTTCCAGGTGGAAGATATCTATGCGACCTGCCAGACGCTCGCCGATGCAGGCGTGACGATCAACCGTCCGCCGCGCGATGGCCATATGGCGTTTGTGCGCACCCCGGACGGTATCTCGATCGAACTTCTCCAGAACGGGCATCTCGAACCCGCAGAACCCTGGGTCTCGATGCCGAACGTCGGCACCTGGTAATCAGGGCTGGGAAGGCTGGCCGCCGTCAGACGGCGGCGGCTGGTCTTCCTGCAGTGCGGGGGCTGGGGGCCAGGCGCAGGATGGCGTAGCCCAGCAGGGAGGAGAGCAGCGAACCGGCGAGCACGCCCAGCTTTGCCTCCTCTACCAACTGCGGATACTGCGGGAATGCGAGCGCGCCGATGAACAAGCTCATCGTGAAGCCGATCCCGCATAGCACTGCCATGCCCCAGAGCTGGATCCAGCTCGCTCCCGCCGGACGCGGTGCGAAACCAAGCTTGTCCGATGCCACGATGGCGGCAAAGATGCCTGCCTGCTTGCCCAGGAACAAACCCAGCGCGATGCCGAGCGGGACGGGCTGGAACAGTCCGGAAAGACCGATGCCTGCCAGCGCCACGCCTGCATTGGCGAAGCCGAAGATGGGGACGATCACATAACTGTTCCACGGCACCAGCGCATGCTCGAGCCTCAGCAGCATCGAATCCCCCCGCAACGGGCGCAAGGGGATGGTGAAGGCCAGAAGGACTCCGGCAATGGTGGCGTGAATGCCGGAATTGAGCACGCAGAACCACAGTGCCAATCCCAGCAGGATGTACACGGACGTGCGGGACACCCTCATGCGCCCACAGGTGACAAGCGCGCCCAGGATGGCGACGGCGGCCATGGCCCAGCCCAGTTCGATATGGGCCGTATAGAACAGGGCGATCACGACCACTGCGCCGAGGTCGTCGACGATGGCAACGGTCAGCAGGAACAGTCGCAGCGACGCCGGTACGCGGCGCCCGAGCAGGCCGAGAACGCCGACGGCAAAAGCGATGTCCGTGGCGGCGGGTATGGCCCAGCCTCGCTGGGCAGGCTCCGCTAGTCCCGCCGTCGCCAGATAGACGATGGCCGGCGTTGCCATGCCGGCCGCCGCGGCAAGCACGGGCAGACGGCGCCTTGCCGGATTGGAAAGCTCGCCGTCGAGAACCTCCCGCTTGATTTCCAGGCCGACGACAAAAAAGAAGATCGCCATCAGCGCATCGTTGATCCACGCGTGCAGCGAATCGAGCCGGGCTATGGGAGATCCGGCGAGGCGATGATGAAAGACGTCGTGGTAAAGATCGGCCAACGGAGAGTTCGCAGCCGCCATCGCCAGGACGGCGACCACTATCAGCAGGATCCCCGAAGTCGCTTCGCCGCCCATTAACTTTGTGAAACGGCGCGCCAATTCATTGGCCAAATTTCGATGCGTACTCATAAGCCTTCTTTCAGGGAGGTGCGGCCGGGATGCAAGAGGGGCCGCCATCCCGGGGCGCTGAAAATCGGTAATGGGAATTCGGAACGAAGCCAGACGAAGTATCGGGGGACTTGGGTGGAAGCGGTGGGAGTGTTTCAGCAAGCGATGATCTGTCTGCAGCATGTCGAGCGCGAATTACTGCTGTTTACGGCTTTCTGGCTCCTGGTCAGCGCGGCCGACGAAGCGGTCATGGACATGTGCTGGCTGACTTTGCTGTTGAGGGGAAAGGCGCGGAGCACCCGGTTGCCTGCCGATCTTTCGAACGTATCGCTGAGCGGTCGGTCGGCGGTGCTCGTCGCGGCCTGGCAGGAAGAGCAGGTGATCGGACACACACTGAGCCATGCGCTGTCCGCGTGGAAGCACAAGGAACTCTGCCTGTACGTAGGGTGCTATGCCAACGATGTGGCCACTTTGGCTGCCGCGATGGCAGGCGCGGGTCAGGACACCCGCGTGCGGGTGATCATCCATTCCGAGTTTGGGCCAACGACCAAGGCGGACTGCCTCAACCGCCTCTACAAGGCTGTTTGCGAGGATGAACGGCGTTCGGGCATTCGTTTTCGCAGTGTTGTCCTTCACGATTCGGAAGACATGGTGCACAGCGCGGAACTGGCGGTCATCGACCGTGCGCTGGACGAAGCCGATTTCATCCAGCTGCCCGTGCGGCCGGAACCGCAGGCGAGCTCTCGCTGGGTGGGCGGGCATTACATCGACGAATTTGCCGAAGCGCATGGCAAGGCCTTGCCGGTTCGTGATGCGCTGGGCGCTGCGGTACCCTCTGCCGGTGTGGGATGCGGCTTTTCGCGTGAAATGCTGGCCCGAATCGCGCGCTTGCGTCGAGCTGAAGGAGAGGGCGGGCCCTTCGCGGCCGAATGTCTTACCGAGGACTATGAACTGGGCGTGCTGATCTGGCGCGAGGGAGGGAAAGGCCGCTTCGTGCGCGCGCGCGATGCTACAGGGCAACTGGTGGCGACACGTGCCTACTTCCCGGGCCGTCTGGAGGATTCCGTGCGCCAGAAGACGCGATGGATTCACGGGATCGCCTTGCAGTCCTGGGACCGGCTCGGCTGGAGCCGCATCACTCGAAGCGCCGGGGTCGCGGATACCTGGATGGCGCTGCGCGACCGGCGTGGACCGTTGGCGGCGATGGTTCTTGCATCAAGCTACCTGCTCGTCCTGGTTGAACTGCTGTTGGCGACGATGAGAGTGGGAGGTCTGGGCACGCCTCCGACGGCATCGCCGGTATTGCAAGCGATACTGGGAGTTTGCCTCGTCAGCCTGGTCTGGCGCTGCGTCATGCGGTTCCTCTTCACTGCGCGCGAATATGGGGTCGTCGAGGGGGCGCGAGCGATCATGCGCATTCCGGTGGCCAATCTCGTGGCCATTGTCGCAGGCTACCGCGCCTTGGCAAACTACCTGCGCACCCTGCGCGGTGCGGCAGTTCATTGGGAGAAGACCGCGCATCACTTGCATCCGGCAACAAAGGCGGCAGGCTATCCCGTGCATGGCTATTCCGGCCAAGGAGGCACGGCATTGTCAGATCGTGGCACACGCGTTCCGGCGGCTGCGTGATGACGGGCGGGCAACGGCTTCGCGGCCAACCTCTGGTGGCCTTGCTGGCGATTCTGTGCGGATGGATCGGAGGTCGGCTTTCTGCATGGGACGCGCCTTTGCTTGCTGCGCCTGCGCAGGAGCGCGCAGCGGTCACGGGCACGGACCGTTTTGGCGATGTGGTGATGGCAGGGCCGCAGACGCTGGTCGGCGGCTTGGGCGAGGAAGGTCTGTGGCGTGGCGGCGAGTGGGCGGGTGCCTATCCACAGGGTTGGCCGGCGCGCTCGGGCTACGGACAGGACACGGTGCGTATCGTTTATGTCAGCACGCCGGGCAGTCCGTCGGATGCGGCATTATGGCGCCGATTGGCGGCAATGGCGCAGGGTTCGCAATACGCGGCAATGCCGGTCGCCGCATGGACCGGTCGTGACGGCAATTCCAACGCAGATCCTGGCCGCGATTTTCCGCAGTACCCGATGGGCGCGTTCCACAATGAGCGTTTCCCATCCGGATTTCCGGCATTCGGGATGCCATCGTCCGAGGCGTCCGCTTTCGCAGCGTCGGAAGGGCAGTCGATCGGCTCCGGCGGCAGCGTACTTCCAATCGTCAGCAAGCCGCGCCGCTGGTCGGTGGATACCTGGGCACTGATGCGCGGCAGGGGGGCGGGGCCACTGACGAACGGGACCTTGCCGGCGACATATGGAGCAAGCCAGGCCGGTGCCGTCCTTCGCTACCGGCTGGGACTTCTCGCGCAGCATCGCCCGGAGATCTACATGCGCACGACGGCGACGCTGGAGCAGGTGCAGCGCGAGACCGCTGCTGCGATCGGCTTTTCGGCAAGGCCGCTGGCTGCCATCCCTGTCGTTGCGGCGCTGGAGGCACGATTGACGGAGCAGGCAGGGCAACGAAGGGTGCAGCCCGCGGCGATGGCGATCACCACGATCCCGCCGTTCGCCTTGCCTGCGCGGCTGCGGGGCGAGACATATGTCCAGGCCGGTTATGTCGCCGGCAGGTACGCGACGCCCTTTGCCGAAGGGCAACTGCGTGTTGATCACGGGATATTGCGGGTGGGCCAGGTCGAAAGCCGGATCGGCGGCGGAGTCTGGGGCGGTGTCCAGAAGGGTGCAAGCCGGTTGGATGCAGGCCCGTCGGCAACGGTGACGCTGCCCTTGCGGCGCGGCGTCAACGCCCGTGTCGGTGTCGATTGGCGCTTTCGCCTGGCGGGCGATGCAGAGCCTGGGTCAGGGCCTGCACTCACACTTTCCGCAGGTTTCTGAATCGGCGCTTTTCTCGCCCTTCACGCTGCGGTAGCGAGAGTGCTCGCATGGACGTCTATCTTCCCATCGCCAATCTTTCGGTCAACGGCATCATCATCGTTGGCCTTGGTGCCCTGACCGGGATCCTGTCGGGCATGTTTGGTGTGGGTGGCGGTTTTTTGACGACCCCGTTGATGATATTCTACGGGATTCCGCCGACGGTGGCCGCTGCATCGGCTGCCAGCCAGGTGACCGGAGCCAGCGTTTCCGGCGTGTTCGCACATGCCAAGCGCGGCAATGTGGACTATCTTATGGGGTCGGTCATGGTGTTCGGCGGCATCGTCGGCACCGGGCTCGGGGCCTTGCTGTTCAACCTGCTGGCCCGGCTCGGTCAGATCGACACGGTCATCAACATTCTGTACGTCGTGATGCTGGGATCGATTGGCGGACTGATGGCCAAGGAGAGTATCCAGGCGATCCGTGCCGAACGTAGCGGCGTTCCCATCGCCGCGAAAAAGCGCCGACACCATCCCATGGTGGCGAGCTTGCCGATGCGTTGGCGCTTCTATCGCTCAGGCCTCTACATTTCGCCGCTGGCACCGCTGCTTCTTGGCATCTTTACCGGCATCTTGACGATGCTGATGGGCATCGGCGGTGGCTTCATCCTCGTCCCGGCGATGCTTTACATTCTCGGCATGAGTGCCAATGTCGTGGTGGGCACGTCACTCTGGCAGATCCTGTTCACCACGATCGCAACGACAATGATGCATTCGATGACGACCCATGCGGTCGACATCGTGCTGGCTTCGCTGCTCCTGCTCGGGTCAGTTACGGGCGCGCAACTGGGCGCGCAGTTTGCGCAGAAGGCTAGCCCTGTGAAGCTGCGCCTGATCCTCGCGCTGATCGTCCTGCTGGTGGCGGCGCGGATGGCACTGGGGCTCGGTTATCGACCGGACGAAATCTACACGGTGGCGCCGCTGTGAGGGCGTCCGTCACCTCGGTTCTGGCGGTTCTTGTCTGGGTTGTGCTCTGTGCTGCCCGCGATCCCATCCTCGTCCCCGAAGTCTCTCAGCACGAGGTGGCGCTGCAACAGGGCTTTACCGGAACCGAACTGCTGCTTTTTGGCGCAATCCTGACACCGGAGGGCTCCCGCGCGGCGCAGGACTACGACATCGTCGTGGTGCTTAAGGGGCCGACCCAGTCGATCGTGTTGCGTGAAAAGCAGAAAGTGGCGGGAATCTGGATCAACGCCGACAGTACGGAGCTGCGCTCGGCACCTTCCTATTATGCCATCGCGTCGACCCGGCCGATCAAGGACATTGTCGACGACAAGACGGCGGCGATCTACGAATTGGGCCTGAAGTGGCTGCAACTCTCGCCGATCGGCGCGATCGATCCCAAGGAACAGACACGCTTCGCCAACGGGCTCGTCGATCTCAATCGCCGGATCGGCCTTTACCGCGAGGAAGAGGGCGGGGTGAAAGTCAGCGAGCAAGTGCTCTACCAGGCCCGGATTGGCCTGCCGTCCCGGGTTCCCATCGGTACTTACACGGCGGAAACTTTCGCCATATCGAAAGGGCGCGTGGTCGCCTCGGCCAGCAGTCAGGTCGAAGTGCGCAAGCTCGGCCTGGAACGCGCCGTCGCCACTTTCGCCGAAGATTATGGCTTTGCCTATGGCTTGCTGGCGGTTTTTGTATCGGTCGGCATGGGGTGGCTGGCGGGCCGGCTTTTCGCAATGCGCTGAAGATACGATTGCCGAAGTTGCTTCAATCGAATGCTGGGCCTTTGGTATGAGCCTGTCTTTAGGCGGAAATTAACCGCGTGGTCATAGCTCTGCCGGGGTCAGTTTTACTTCGGGGGCATAATGAACCAGATGCATCCAGAGGGCTTCGCGCCCTCGCGTGCGCCGCAGGCCGAGCAGCCCGCGGCGCATCCGGCTCACGCCCATACGACGCAGGCCCATATGACGCAGGGCCAGCCACGCCAGCCTGCACCGCGACTGGATACCGGACGCGAGCCGATCGGGGTAATCCTCGAGATCTCCGGTGCCGGAACACGCATCGCGCTCGACATTAACCGGCTGGGCGAAGTGATGAAGGATGGCGACCCTTCGGTTGCGCAGTCAGGGCAGGTCGGCAGTCAGGTCAAGATCCGTGTCGGCAATGGTTGGCTGCTCGCCAGCATCCGCAATCAGAAAAGCGACAGCAAGATTCCCGGCGGCATTGTTGCCGAGGCGGACTTCCTTGGCGAGGGCAGTGAGGAACGCCTGACTGGCCGTATCCATGGCTTCCGCCGCGGTGTGACCTTCTATCCCTCGCCGGGGGCGCTGGTCTATCCGGCGACCACCGAAGACCTGCGCCAGATCTATGCCAGCGACGGGCGCAGCGCGATCCAGATCGGCAACGTCTATCCCACCAAGGACATCCGTGCGGGTCTTTATGTCGATGCCCTGCTTGGCAAGCACTTCGCGCTGCTGGGATCGACCGGAACCGGCAAGTCGACCAGCGCTGCGCTGATCCTGCACCGCATCTGCGAGCATGCGCCGCAGGGCCACATCATCATGATCGATCCGCACGGCGAGTATTCAGCCGCGTTCCGCAACACCGGCGTGATCCTCGACGTCTCGAACCTGCAGATGCCCTACTGGCTGATGAATTTCGAGGAGCACTGCGAGATCCTCCTGACCTCGCGCGGGGACGACCGCCAGCTCGACAGCGAGATCCTGGGCAAGTGTTTGTTGGAGGCGCGCTCCAAGAACCGGCTGGCCGAGCAGCTTGGCAAGATCACGGTGGATTCGCCGATCCCTTATCTGCTCTCCGACTTGTCCAATATTCTCAACAACCACATGGGCAAGCTCGACAAGGGCCATTCCAGTGCGCCCTACATGCGGATCAAGAACAAGCTCGACGAGATGAAGGGCGATCCGCGCTACCAGTTCATGTTCTCCGGCATGCTGGTAGGCGACACGATGGCGGAGTTCATCTCCAAGATCTTCCGTCTGCCCTCGAACGGGCGGCCGATCTCGATCATCGACGTCTCGGGCGTGCCATCGGACATCACCAGCACCGTCGTCGCCGTGCTGAGCCGCATGGTGTTCGACTACGCGATCTGGGGGCGGGAGGAAAAGACCCGGCCCATCCTGCTCGTCTGCGAGGAGGCACACCGCTATGTTCCGAGCGAGAAGAACGCCGATGGCTCTTCGGTGGGCCGTATCCTGTCGCGTATCGCCAAGGAGGGCCGCAAGTACGGGATCTCGTTGGGCCTTATCACCCAGAGACCGTCCGATCTTGCCGAAGGTGTCCTTTCGCAGTGCGGCACGATCATCTCGATGCGCCTCAACAACGATCGTGACCAGGCCTTCGTGCGCGCGGCCATGCCGGAAGGTGCACGCGGGTTCCTCGATTCGATCCCGGCCCTGCGCAACCGTGAGTGCATCATCTGCGGCGAAGGCGTGGCGATCCCGATCCGGGTCTCGTTTGACGACCTCGAAGAGTACAAGCGCCCCGCGTCGGCCGACCCTTCGTTCACCGAACTGTGGAACAGCTCCGGCGGCGAGGAAGAGTCGGTCCTGCGCATCGTCCAGCGGTGGCGCGCGCAGGGCAGGTGATGGGGCCGCGCGGCCTTACAGATCGAAGGCCGCGCGCCACTTGCCCCAGCGATAATAGGCCAGCGTCAGGACCACCGTCAGCGTCGAGCCGACCGGATAGGCCCACCACAGCGCTTCGCTGCCGATCGCGGGGTAGGTGAGGGCGTAGAAGCCGAGGCGGCCCGGAATGAGGCCGATGGCCATGATGACCAGCGGAACCACGACCGCGCCGTAGGCGCGCAGGGTGCCGGTGAGGATCATGGTCACCGACATGATCACGAAACTGGCGGTGCAGACAAACTGGATGTGCCGCGCGATCGGCATTGCCGGGCTGTCGCCGCCCAGGAACAGGGCCAGCAGCGGATGGTCGAACACCACGATCAGCGCCGCCATCAGCAGCGAGATGGCGAGGTTGGTGACAAGCCCGATCTCGGTCACCTTGCCCACGCGGCCGTGATCGTGCGCGCCCAGCGACTGGGCAACCATGGCGCTGACCGCCGAGCCGATCGCCATCGCCGGCATCTGCAGGTAGTTCCACAATTGCAGCGAAGCGCCGTAGGCGGCGGCGGCATCCAGCCCTTCGAGGTTGACGAGGTGGACCATGGCCAGGCCCGCCGACGAGACCAGCAGCATCTGCGCGCCCATCGGCAGGCCCTTCAGGGTCACGTACTTCAATTCGCTGCCGCGCGGGATCAGGTAGCCGAGTTCGGCGCCGCGCAGCCGCATCGGCAGATCCTTGCGGTAGATCGTCCAGAGCTGGAACACGAGGCCGGCGAAGTTCGCGAAGGCGGTTGCCGCGGCGGACCCGGCAATGCCCAGCGACGGCACCGGCCCGGGGCCGATGATCAGCAGCGGGTTCAGGATCACGTCGAGCGCCACCGTCAGGATCATCGCGTGGAGCGGGGTCTTGGAATCGCCCGCGCCGCGCATGCCCATCGAGACCATCAGCGAGAGCGAGCCGAGCGGCAGCGTCACGAAGATCACGCGCAGATAGGCCAGCGCTTCGATCCGGCTCTGCTCGGGCGTACTGAGCAGCCGCAGCAGGGCGTCGGCGCCCAGCCAGCCGGCAAGGCCGCAGACCACCGACAGTATCAGGCAGAAGCCCACGCCCGAGCCGAAGGTCAGCCTGGCTGCATCGATGTCGCGGGCGCCGAAGTGCTGGCCGACGCGCACGGTGGTCGCCATGCCGAAGCCGAAGACGAGCGAGATCAGCAGGAACATGATGATATTGGCATTGGCGGTTGCCGCCAGTGCGCTTTCGCCGAGCAGCCGCCCGACCCAGATCGCGTTCACCGAGCCGTTCAGCGTCTGCAGCACGTTCGAGATCAGCATCGGGATCGAGAACACCAGCAGCGTCTTGAGGATCGGCCCCTGGGTGAGGTCCCCCGTCATGTGCTGCTTGCGCGCCGGTGCTGCGGGTTCGCCGGGTTCGGTCTCTCCGGCGGGAATCGGCGATGCTTCGTTCATATGTCCCCTTACGTGCCCCGCGTATCGCCCCAGATGTGGATGTGCAGGCGGTCGGTGAAGCGATAGCCTTCCTGCGTGCAGATGTCCGAGAGCCAAGGTGACCTCTGCCGGATGACATCGCTGGAGCGGCCTTCCGGCATCAGGAATATCCGCTCGGCGGGGATATTGTAGCGCGCCTTGAGGGCGCGGACTTCGTCGACGTCGGCGGGTTCCGCAATCACGAACTTGAAGAAGGCCCGCGGATCGGCGGACCATGCCTCGAGCCGCTCGGGCACCAGTGCCAGTTCCGCCGGATTGCCGCTGTGCGACAGCTTGGGGCTGACATTGTATTGCTGCACCCGTGCATCGAGGCTGGCGTGCGGCGCCACCGAGCCGTTGGTCTCGATCTCCACGTGCATCCCCGGCCTTGCCTCGTCGAGCGCCGCCAGCATCCGGGCCAGTTGCGGGCCTTGCAGCAGCGGCTCGCCGCCGGTCACGACCAGGCGGTCGGGCGGGAGGTCCGCCACCATGCGCGCCACGTCGGCTTCCTCGGCCATGACCTGATTGGCCTTGCGCTCGAAGGCCAGATCGTCGCGGTGGAAGCGGTTATCGCCGGTGAAGCGCCAGGTATAGGCCGTGTCGCACCACTGGCAGGCGAGGTTGCAGCGCGACAGGCGCACGAAAGTGCTGGGCCGCCCCATGCTGGCACCTTCGCCCTGAAGCGAGGCGAAGACTTCGGGTTCGCCGGGAGTGGTGGTGGCAAGGGCAAGCGTCACGGATGGTCTCGAATGCAAGGTTACGGTTTTGAAGGGCGAGGTTGACACAGTTTACACGGTCCAGAGGAAAAAGTGTCACCTTGCGTCGGAGGTGTCACCTTGTGGCTGGTTTCGTGAGGAGAGAGCAGGGCGGTCACGCGCGCGAACGTGTCAGATGCGCGGTGAGTAGGAAAACGAAAACGACGAGCAGGGGGCGGACCAAATCCGTATCACCCAAAAACCGTCATCCCCGCGAAGGCGGGGATCCCGCTTTCTTCTTTGGCATGCAGGGGCGCGGAGAGCTGGTGGATTGCTGCGCAGTTCCTCTGCGTCTCTGCGTGAACTCCAAAAAGCGGGGCCCCCGCCTTCGCGGGGGTGACGAGGGGAGTGGGGGGGTGTCGGTTCGGCTAAGTTCCGGCTCGGCCCCACTCCCCTCGGCTCTATCTTAACCCAGCCGCGCCAGCGCCGCCGCCAGACGCTCGGCTTCGGCCGAGTGGTGGGCGTGGTCGGCGCGGGCCTTGTCGATGGCCTCGGGCTTGGCCTTCTCGACAAAGGCCGGGTTGCCCAGACGCTTGTCGAGCGAGTCCCGTTCCTTGACCGAGGCGGCCATGGCCTTTTCCAGACGGGCCTTTTCGGCGGCGATGTCGATCACGCCTTCCAGCGGGATCGCCAGCGTCGCGTCGCCCGCGCCCACCTGCATGGCGGCACCGGCCGGAGCGGCCTCGAAGCGGATTGCGTCAAGGCGCGCCAGACGGTCGATCACGGTGGCGCTACGGCCGATCACCGCGCGGGTCGCGTCCGAGGGATCGGCGACATAGGCGGTGAGGCGCGCGCCCGGCGCGATGCCGAGTTCGGACTTGGCGCCGCGCAGGTTGCCGATGAGCGCGATCAGCCATTCGACTTCGGCCTTGGCTTCGGCGTCCACCGAGGCTTCCGGCGCGGGCCATGCGGCAACGATCAGGTCCTGATCGCGCGTGCCCATCTTGCTCCACAGCTCTTCGGTGACGAAGGGCATGAAGGGGTGGAGCATGACGAGGATCTGGTCGAGCACCCAGCCGGCGACGACCTTGGATTCCTCGTCGAAGTTGCCCCCAGGGACAGGCTTGATGAGTTCGATGTACCAGTCGCAGAACTGGTTCCACACGAAGTGGTAGATCGCGTTGGCAGCCGCGTCGAAGCGCAGGTCGGCCATGGCCTTGTCCAGCGCGGCGACGGTTTCGACGACTTCGCCGATGATCCACTTGTTGACCGCCGTGGTCGCCTTGGGGGCGGCGACGGAGGTGCTGGCGACGATGCCGTTGGACTGGCAGAAACGCGCGGCGTTCCACAGCTTCGTGGCGAAGTTGCGGTAACCCTCGACGCGCTTTTCATCCATCTTCACGTCGCGGCCCTGGCTTTCCATGGCGGCCATGAAGAAGCGCAGCGCGTCGGCGCCGTACTTGTCGATCAGGCCCAGCGGATCGACCACGTTGCCCTTGGACTTCGACATCTTCTGGCCGTCGGCAGCACGCACCAGACCATGGAGGTAGAGCCGCTTCCACGGCACTTCTTTCATGAAGTGAATGCCCTGCATCGCCATGCGCGCATCCCAGAAGAACAGGATGTCGAAGCCGGAAACCAGCAGGTCGTTCGGATAGTGCTTCTTCAGCAGCGGGGCATCTTCATCGGGCCAGCCGAGCGTGGCGAAAGGCCAGAGCGCGGAGGAGAACCAGGTGTCCAGCACGTCCTCGTCGCGGGTCAGCTGCTTGTTGCCGGCCTGCGCCTGTGCTTCTTCCTCGGTCTCGGAGACGAAGATCTCGCCGTCCTCGCTGAACCACGCCGGGATGCGGTGGCCCCACCAGAGCTGGCGCGAGACGCACCAGGGCTGGATGTTTTCCATCCAGTTGAAAAAGGTCTTTTCCCAGCTCTTCGGGACGATCTCGATCGCGCCCGAACGGACGGCTTCCAGCGGCGGGCCGGCCAGCGTCTGCGCATCGACGTACCACTGGTCGGTCAGCCAGGGTTCGATCACCACGCCGCTGCGGTCGCCGAACGGGGTCTGGATCACGCGGTCCTCGACCTTTTCGAGGAGCCCGTCCTCTTCGAGGAACTGGACGATCGCCTTGCGCGCCTCGAACCGGTCCATGCCGATGAACTGAGCGGGCACGAGGCCATCCTGGGTCTGGCAGACATGGGCATCGGCATCGAGCATGTTGAGCATGTCGGCGGGCTTGAAGCCCGCACGCTTGCCGACCTCGAAGTCGTTGAAGTCATGGCCCGGGGTGATCTTCACCGCGCCGGAGCCCAGTTCGGGATCGGCGTGCTCGTCCGCGACGATGGGAATCTCGCGGCCGGTCAGCGGCAGGGTGACGGTGGCGCCGCGGGCCAGCAGGCCCTTGTAGCGCTCGTCCTCGGGATTAACCGCGACGGCCATGTCGGCCAGCATCGTTTCCGGGCGGGTGGTGGCGACGTGGATGTGGCCGGAACCGTCCGAAAGCGGATACTTGATGTGCCAGAAGTGGCCGTTGGTCTCGCGCGTCTCGACCTCGAGGTCGGAAATGGCGGTGCGGAACTTGGGGTCCCAGTTCACCAGGCGCTTGTCACGGTAGATCAGGCCTTGCTTGTGCAGGTCCACGAAGACCTTGACCACGGCCTTGGTGAAGTGCGGATCCATCGTGAACTGCTCGCGGCTCCAGTCCATCGAGCAGCCGAGGCGGCGCAGCTGGCCGGTGATGGTGCCGCCGGATTCGGCCTTCCATTCCCAGACCTTGTCGATGAACGCCTCGCGCGTGTAGTTGGCGCGCTTGTCGCCCTTGGCTTCCATCTGGCGTTCGACCACCATCTGGGTGGCGATGCCGGCATGGTCGGTGCCGACCACCCAGAGCGCGTCCTTGCCCTTCAGGCGCTCGTGACGGATCACGATGTCCTGCAGCGTGTTGTCCAGCGCGTGGCCGATGTGCAGCGATCCGGTGACGTTCGGCGGCGGGTTGACGATGGTGAACGGCTGCGCGTCGGCACGCTCGGGGCGGAACAGCCCTTCGCTTTCCCAATGCTGGTACCACTTCGCCTCGATCTGGGCGGGGTCGAAGGTCTTGTCGAGGGCGGCTTCTGGCCCGGCTGCTGGCGTTTCGGTCATGGCGCGGGGCTTTGCCAGCGCGGCGTCTCGCGCGCAAGTGCGCGTAGGGATTGCCGGCGCCGCCGCCATCAAATTGCCACGGAGTATTGCCAGGCAGTCCCTTGCAAAATCAACAATCCGCCGCGCCCGGGGAACCCCTTGCCGGTACAGGCATTTTCCCCCAATACGAGCGCACATGCGGGAATGGGCTGAATTCACTCTGTCGGGAAGCGACCAAGGCGGTGTCCACACGGTGGCGCTGAAGGGGCCGCTGTGCGTCCATTCGCTGGGCAACCTCGACGGCAAGCTGGCGGCCTGCGGCGGTCCGGTCGAGCGGATCGACATGTCCGGCGTCACCGACATCGACACGACCGGCGCCTGGCTGGTCAAGCGCTTCGCGGACGAGCATCACCTTGAAATCGTCGGCCAGAGCGAGGCGGCGGACCGGCTGTTCGCCGCCGTCGGCCGCGTGCCGGAGGAAGCGGCCGAGGTGCCCAAGGGGCCGGGGCTGCTGCTGCGCACGGTGGCCGAATTCGGCGACGTTGTGGTCAATTGGGGCAAGGGCTTCACCAAGTCGATCGGATTCCTCGGTGAACTGATCCTCGCCATCGGCGGCGTAATCCGCCACCCCTCGCGGCTGCGCGGCACCGCGCTGGTGTTCCACATGCAGCACGTGGGCATCAACTCGCTGTGGATCATCGGCCTGATGAGCTTCCTGATCGGCATCGTCATCGCCCAGCAGGGCGCGGTGCAGCTCGCGCAGTTCGGGGCGGAGATCTACACGATCAACCTCACCGGCCGCCTCGCCATGCGCGAACTGGGCATCCTGATGACCGCGATCATGGTCGCGGGCCGGTCGGGATCGGCCTTCGCGGCGCAGATCGGCACGATGAAGCTGACCGAGGAAGTGGATGCCATGCGCACGATCGGCGTCTCGCCGATGCAGGCGCTGGTGGTGCCGCGGGTGCTGGCGGCGATGCTGATGATGCCGCTGCTCGGCTTCTACGCCACGGTCCTGGCGATCATCGGCGGCGCCTTCATCGCCAATTTCGCGCTCGACATTCCCTTCCTCACCTTCCTTCAGCGCACGCAGGAAGTGGTGCCGACGACCGACATCTGGGTCGGTCTGCTCAAGGCGCCGGTCTTTGCGCTGATCGTGGCGCTGGCGGGGTGCTATCAGGGCATGCAGGTGACCTCCAACGCCGAGGAAGTGGGCGGGCGCACCACCCAGGCGGTGGTGACGGCGATCTTCACCGTCATCGTGCTCGATGCCTTCTTCGCTATCTTCTTCACCAAGATCGGCTGGAAATGACCGACCTTTCAAGCGATTATGAAGGCGAATATCCGATCGTCGTCGAAGGGCTGGTCAATGCCTTCGACGGCTTCGTGGTGCATCAGGACTTGTCGCTGAAGGTCCGCAAGGGCGAGATTCTCGGCGTCGTCGGCGGCTCGGGCACGGGCAAGTCGGTGCTCATGCGCTCGATCATCGGGCTGCAGCAGCCGGAAGCGGGCGAGATCACCGTGCTGGGCCACCGCATGGGCGAATCCACCGACGAGGAAGGCATCGACCTGCGCTCGCGCTGGGGGGTGCTGTTCCAGGGCGGCGCCCTGTTCTCGACGCTGACCGTGGGCGAGAACGTGGAAGTGCCGCTCAAGCAGTTCTTCCCCGAGATCGCCGATGCGCTGCGCGCGGACATCGCGCGCTTCAAGGTGCGCCTCGCCGGCCTGCCCGAAGAGGCGGCGGCGAAGTATCCCAGCGAGCTTTCGGGCGGCATGAAAAAACGCGCCGGGCTCGCCCGGGCGCTGGCGCTCGATCCCGAACTGCTGTTCCTCGACGAGCCAACCGCCGGGCTGGACCCGATCGGTGCCGATGCTTTCGACCGGCTGACGCGCGGGCTCGCGGATACGCTGGGCCTCACGGTGTTCCTCATCACCCACGACCTCGATACCCTGCACGCCATCTGCGACCGGGTGGCGGTGCTGGCGGACAAGCAGGTGATCGCGGTGGGCACCATCCCCGAGCTTCTCGCGCTCGACCATCCGTGGATCCAGGAATATTTCAACGGCCCGCGCGGCCGTGCGGCGCTGGGCGCCAAGGACCAGATTTCGAACGACAGCACCGCGGAGGCGAGAGTCCCCGCGCTACACGATAATTCCGGCGCCTCGTCGGGTGAGCCGGAGGCATAGGGCAGCAGCATGGAAACACGGGCCAATCACGTCTGGGTCGGGGCGGTCACGCTGATACTGCTGGCGGCGCTGGCGGCGTTCATCATCTGGATTGCCCGCATCAACGAGACCGCGCGCAACGAATACGACATCTTCTTCAAGCAGTCCGTCGACGGTCTGGCGAGGGGGTCGGGTGTCGATTACGCGGGTGTTCCCGTGGGTCAGATCAAGGAAATCGAACTCTGGCCGCAGGACCCGAGCTTCGTGCGCGTGCGCATCCGGGTCGACCAGAAAGTGCCGGTGACGGTGGGCACCACCGCGACGATCCAGGGCAGCTTCACGGGCGTGTCCGACATCCAGCTCGAGGGCGCGGTCAAGGGCGCGCCGCTGCTGACCGAGCCGGGGCCGGAAGGCGTGCCGGTGATTCCGACCAAGCGGGGCGGTCTGGGCGAAATCCTCTCCAACGCGCCGCTGCTGCTGGAGCGTCTGGCCACGCTGACCGAGAACCTCAACCTGCTGCTCTCGGACGAGAACCGCAAGTCTCTCACCGGGATCCTCAAGAACACCGACAAGATGACCCGGGATCTCTCCGCCGCTTCGCCGGAAGTGCGCAAGACCCTGGTCCAGCTTCAGGGAACGCTCGACCAGGCGACCAAGACGCTGGCCGCATTCGAGGGCGTTGCCGGCAAGGCGGACAACCTGCTGGGCGATCAGGGCAATTCCCTGGCCGACCAGCTGCGCAAGACGCTCGCCTCGGCGCAGAAGTCGATGGACACGCTCGACCAGACCCTGCAGCACGCGCAGCCCGCCTTCGACAAGGTCTCGGGTGAGACGCTGCCGGCTGCCGAAGCGGCGATCCGCGATCTCCAGGCCACCAGCCGGGCGCTGCGGGCCGTCACCGAGAAGATCGACGAACAGGGCGCCGGCGCGCTGCTCAAGGGGCAGAAGCTGCCCACCTACAAGCCTTGAACGGGCAAGCCATGAAGAGGCTCGAGATGCGAACCGCCAAGATGATCGGAAACACGGTGCCGGGGATGAAAGCGGCCACGGGGGCGCTGCTGCTGACGGCCTGCCTGGCGCTGCCCGGCTGCATCAGCCTGGCGGCCAAGCCGCCCGAGCAGCTGATCCGCCTCACGAGCGAGGAAACCGCACCGGCAGGGGCGCAGGTGAGCGGCCAGCTGGCCGATGCCATCGTCGTCGCCGATCCCGAGGCCGATCGCAGCCTCGATGTCCTGCGGGTGCCGGTCAAGGTCGATGCCTCGGGCCTGGCCTATCTCAAGGACGCGGTCTGGACCGAAAAGCCGACGCGGCAGATGCGGACCCTGCTGGCCGAGACGCTGCGGGCGCGCACCGGCAAGCTGGTGGTGGAAGGCATCGGCTACGAGGTCTCCGGCAAGACGCTGGTCGGCGGCCGCCTGCTCGACATGGGGTATGATGCGCCGACCCGTTCGGTCGTCGTGCGGTTCGATGCGATCCGCACGGAGCGCGGCGGACCGATCACCACGCGCCGTTTCGAGGCGCGGGTGGCGGATGTGAAGCCCCAGGCGTCCAAGGTCGGGCCGGCGCTGAATCAGGCGGCCAACGACGTGGCGAGGCAGGTTGCCGACTGGGTCAAGGCGCAATGAATGTGCGCCTGCGGGAAATTAAGTAATTAATGACAGTGTTTGTTATGATGCTTTGATTTTCCGAAAGCCTCTTCGATATTCTATTTATTCAATTCGAATATTCTTGACAGGCAATTGCCCGGTTTGTGACGGCGAGCGGGATTGCCCACGTTTGCAGGCTTTTTTTCAGGCCCCGCCAATGGCGCCTGTGGCGGTTCTGCAACGCCGGCGCCTTGCGGCCTCATAAGTCAACTATCTGACATTGCCTGAAATTTCTGCGCCTGTATCCGCCGCACCTCTTCGCACAGGGGTGCGGGGGCAAGAACAAGATTGCAGGAGTTTCCATGAAGAAGATCGCCATCGCGGCCACCGCCGTGCTGTTCGCCGTTCCGGCTGCCGCCAACGCACAGGCATACGTGCAGGCCCAGACCGGCCTCGACAGCGTGTCGGTCGATGGCGGTTCGTCGGAAGGCCTCACTTATGGCGTGGCCGCAGGCTACGACATCCAGGCCCGTGACGCCCTGTTCTTCGGTATCCAGGCCAGCGTTTCGGACAGCACCACCAAGGACTGCCTGCGCGATGTCGCCGTCACGGACGACAAGCTCTGCGTGCGTTCGGGCCGTGACCTTGCAGCGGTTGCCCGCATCGGCACCAACGTTGGCGAGACCACCAAGCTCTATCTGCTGGGCGGCTACACCAATGCGCGGATCCGCGTGACCTACAACGACGGCACCAACAAGGACAGCGCCGGCACCAACCTCGACGGTTACCGCATCGGCGCCGGCTTCGAGCACGACTTCGGCGGCAACCTGTTCGGCAAGGTCGAGTACAACTACTCGAACTACGAGCATGGCTTCAGCCGCCACTACGCTCTGGCCGGGTTCGGCGTGAAGTTCTGATCTTTCGCGCGCAGGCGGCCTCGCGACCCGGCCGCGTGCGTTGCAGGGAGGCCCGTCCCGGCATTTGCCGGGGCGGGCTTTTTCCGTTGCGGCAGGGACTTTTCCCCTGCTCCCGCGTTTCCGTCAGCGCGCCAGGTTGGCGAAGCGGATGGCCAGCTTGAAGGCCTCGAACCGCGCCGCGCGGCGTTCGGCGGCCTCCCAGTCCTCGCCCCAGAGCTCGACCTGCCAGTCTTCCTCCAGGTTCGCGGCCTTCCACAGCGCCTCGGCATCGGCGCCGGGCTCGACCGCGGCGAGGGCGATCGTCAGCGAGGCGGCCAGGCTCGAAAGCATGCGCAGCGCCGCCAGCGCGAAGGCATCCTGCCTGGCAAGAATGGCTTCGAGACGGGCGAGGGTCTCGGGCGGGACCGGCTTGTGGAGAATGCCCGAGACGCGCGGAAACGCGAGGCCATGGCGTGCCTCGATCCCGGCCAGCAGCGGTTCCCAGACGGCCAGCTGGCGCTGGTAGAGCGCATCCTCGGGACCGGCGCGGTAGCACAGCGTGTCGGTTTCGGCGTAAGGCAGGATCTCGCGCAGGGCGAGCGCGGGGTCGCCGGCCATCGCGTCGAGCGCGAAGTCGGCAAGGTCGCGCAGCGGGAAGGTCGCGGTGTCGATCTCCTCGCCCTGGGCCGCCCATTCGGCGCCGAGCGCCTCCGCCATGGCCATGGTGGGCAGGACTTGTGGGCGGCCGCCGGCGGTCTTGATGCCGCGTCCGTCGAGCAGAACGCGCCAGCCGCCGTCCTGCGGGGCCTGGGTGACTTCCTTGTAGAAACGCTTCACGGGGGAGTTCCGGTTACCTGGGGCTGCGCCACTTGCGCGCCAAGAGGCGGGGGATGACAAAGACGTCGATCATGCCATTGAGGATGAGCACGTAGCCGAGCCAGAGCGGCGCGTGCAGCGTGTTCGCGCCGATGGCGAGCCCGCCGACGACGCAGGCGACACCGAACAGGCGCACCAGTTGCATGATGATCCAGCGGGACCGGGCGGGATCCTTGGCGGCCGAGGTCATGCGAGGAGGTGCTCCAGCAGTTGCTGCGGGGTTTCGAAGACCTTTTCGGCCCCGGCGGCGATCAGTTCCTCGGGATGGTGGTAGCCCCAGTCGACGCCGATCGCGCGGGAGCCGGCATTGGCGGCCATCCTGATGTCGTAGACGGTGTCGCCGATCATCACCGTCTCGCCCGGCCGTGCGCCGGCATCGTCCATCGCTTCCTCCAGCATCGCCGGGTGCGGCTTGGAGGGGTGGCGGTCGGCGGTCTGGAGGGTGACGAACAGGTCCTTGATGCCGTTCGCCTCGAGGCAGAACGACAGGCCGCGGTCGGACATGCCGGTGGCGACGCCCAGCGTCCATCCGGCGGCTTGCAGGCCGCGCAGCACATCGGCGATGCCCGGGAACAGCGGCTGCGAGACGCGGCCCTCGCTGCGGGCCTGCCGGAAAGCAAGCTTGTAGGCGTCGGCCATGGCATGCTGCTGCGCCTCGTCGCTGTCCGGCAGCAGCTGGCGCATGGCCTGCGGCAGCGACAGCCCGACGGCGCGGCGGATCAGCCCGCGCGAGGGGGCGGGAAGGCTGAATGCGGCAAACACCGCCTCCATCGCCTCGCAGATCGGGGCCTGTCCATCGACGAGCGTGCCGTCGCAATCGAAGACGGCGAATTTCATCCGACCAGATCCCTCATGAGTTGCGCCATCGCGCGCGAACCTTCGGATTCGAGCCCCAGCGCGACGCGTTCGCGTTCGTCGGCGGGTTTGTTCTGGGAAAGCTTGAAGGTCGGGCGCCAGGCCTGAACTTCCAGTTCGAAACCGACGATCGCGGCCTTGAGTCCGGCAAGATGGCCGGGTGAGACCTTGTCCATGGTCCAGGGCTGGCCCTGCGTCATGCGCGCCTCGTTGCGGGCGGAAAGGCCTTCGAGCAGGCCGGTCAGCCCCTCGTCGTCCATCGTGCGCACGCGGCCTTCCATTTCGACGCTGACATAGTTCCATGTCGGCACCTGCTCGCTGCTTTCATACCAGCGCGGCGAGACATAGGCATCCGGCCCGTTCACCACCGCCAGCACGGTGGCGCCGGCGATATGGCGGGTGAGCGCATTGCCGCGCGCGAGATGGAACTGCACGGCGCCGTCACCGGTCCACAGCAGCGGGGTATGGGCAACGCGCGGCCCGTCCGGCGTGGCGGCGAAGATCATGCCGAAGCCGACCTCCTCCACCAGCGCTTCGGCCATTGCACGATCGGCCGGACGGAACTGCGCGTTGGGGTGCATCAGCGCTTGCCTCGCGGCGCCGAGGGGCGTGAACCGCCTGGACCGGACGGCTTGCGCGGGCCGGACGGCTTGCGGGCACCGGCAGGCTTGCCGGGGCCAGCTTTACCGGGGCCAGTTTTACCAAGGCCGGGCTTGCCGGTCGCCTTGCGCGGACCAGCGGGTTTGCCGCCCGGCTTGGCCGCCGACTTGCCGCTGGGCTTCCCGCGCGAGCCGGGGCGTTCCGAGGCGCCGTCGCGGCGCGAGCGACGCTCGCCGCGGCGTTCCTTGCGGTACTGCTTGGCGTGGGCCTTGGCGGCGCGCTTTTCGTCGTCCTTGGTGAACTCCGGCGCGCTTTCGGGCAGTTCGGCGCCGTCGGCTTCGTCGAAGCCGAGCGATTCCATCGAGTTGGCGAAGTGCTCGGGCAGCGGCGCGGTCACGTCCAGCGGGGCGCCGTCGGGATGCTCGATGATCAGGCGGCGGGCGTGGAGGTGCATCTTGCGGCTGATCGTGCCGGAAAGGAACGCTTCCTGGCCGCCGTACTTGCCGTCACCGACGATCGGGTGGCCGATCGCCGCCATGTGGACACGCAGCTGGTGGGTGCGGCCGGTCAGCGGGTGCAGTTCCACCCATGCGGCGCGGTTGCCCGCACGGTCGAGCACGCGGTAGCGGGTGCGGGCCGACTGGCCGCCTTCCTCGTCCACGTACATCTTCTCGCCGCCGGTGCCCGGCTGCTTGCCGATCGGCAGTTCGATCATGCCGTCGTTGATGCTGGGCACGCCGACCACCAGCGCCCAGTAGATCTTCTTGGCGCTGCGCCCGGAAAAGCGCTTGGAGAAGAACGCGGCGCTGCCCGGCGTGCGGGCGACGAGCAGGACGCCCGAGGTGTCCTTGTCGAGGCGGTGGACAAGCCGCGGGCGCGGGCCCTTGTCCGCGTAAGCGTCGAGCAGGCCGTCGACATGCTCCTTCATGCCCGAGCCGCCCTGGGTGGCGAGGCCGGGGGGCTTGTTGAGCACGATGGCGGCGCGGTCCTGCGTGAGCACCATGGCGTCGGCGCGCTCGATCTCTTCCTCGGTCAGTTCGCGGCGCGGGCGGGCGGCGCGCACGCCGGGCTGCTGTTCGCCGCCGGGAGGCACGCGCAGCGTCTGCCCGGCGGTGAGGCGGGTGTCGACATCGGCGCGCTTGCCGTCGACGCGGATCTGGCCGGTGCGCGCCCAGCGCGAGACCATCGCGAAGCCGACTTGCGGCAGGTGGCGCTTGAACCAGCGGTCAAGGCGGACGCCTTCGTCGTCGTGGCCGACGGTGAACTGGCGGACGATATCGGTATTCTCTGGGCGACTCATGCGGCGCTCCTCATGATGGTAAGGCCGAGGAACAGCGCGCTAAGGCCGGCGGCCAGCGAAATCGCGACGTAAAACACGGCAAGCCCCGGTTGTCCGCGCTGGGCAAGCGCGACCGTATCGAGGCTGAAGGACGAAAACGTGGTGAAGCCCCCTAGCACGCCCACGCCGACAAGCAGGCGCAGGTTTTCCCCGCCGGGCGCCATGCGGCCGAGCCAGCCGGCGAGCAGGCCCATGACAAGGCTGCCGACGATGTTCACCGTCAGGGTTCCGTAAGGGAACGCCAGGGCGCGGGCGGGGCCGAGCAGGACGGTCCAGGCATAGCCGACGCTGAAGCGCAGCCATGATCCGACCGCGCCGCCCAGCGCCACCAGGCCGGAGGCGAGGAGGAAGGAAGGTTGGGGCATCACGCCGCCTTAGCCGCGAATGCGCGGTTTTCCAATCGTGGTGCGCACCTGGCCTGTGCGGCAGCGATAGTTGCGTGTCTTTTGAACGGTTCGCGGAACGGCCTCTCTATAATTGTCCTTGGGTGCGACCCCACTCCGCAAGGAGAAAAAACGATGCAAGTTTCATCCACGACCGGCGCGATGGGCGCCATGTTCAATCCCCGGCAGGATATGGACGACAAGATCTCCACCGCGCTCAGCAGCGGGACGATCTCCGACACCGATGCCAGCGCGCTGGAATCGGCACTCGATTCGATCGGCAGTTCGCTGTCTTCGGGCAGCTCGGCGGATTCGGGCAGCCGGCTCGATCCCTCGCAGATGAAGGATCGAATCAATTCGCTGATCGCGGATCAGGTGTCTTCGGGCACGCTGACGCAGGACCAGGCGAGCGAGTTGCAGTCCCTCTTTGCGCAGGGGCCTTCGGGCGCCGTGACGGCCGATGGCTCGGCGGCGGCCGGCGACGATGCGGCGCTCGGCGGCGTGCAGGGCGGCAGCGGCGGTATGGGCGGCCCGCAGGGCGCCGGTGGCCCGCCTCCCGGTCCGCCGCCTTCGGGTGCGGTCGGCGGTGCCGAGGAAACGGACGAAACCGAGGAAACCGAGGAAACCGACGAAACCGATGAGACCGACGAGACGGATGATACCGATTCGACGGACGACACCGACGAGGCCGATTCCTCGAGCGAGGCGCGTGATGCGATTCTGGCCTTCCTCCAGAACCTGAAGGACGCGCAGGCCGCTTCCGGTACCTATTCGGCTGCGGGCCTTGCCGAATCCACGCTGTCGGGCCTGATCGTCGATCAACTGGCCTGATTGGCTCAAATCGTGTAAAACTCCCTCCGGCGGGCCCTCGCTCCCGGCGGAGGGAGCTGCATCTGGCCTAAATGCGGCCAAGATTGCTTGCCTTGCGGGCCGGTTGGTGCTAGCGGCCCCCAACTTCGAGCCGACCTCGCAAGGGATTCGGCGAAATTCGTGTTTTCTCAAGGTACGTTCCGCGTCGGAATGCGGAAGTCGTGCTTTCGATTTGTGAGGTGTGTCGGTTTATGCAGATTCTCGTTCGCGACAACAACGTCGATCAGGCTCTCCGGGCTCTCAAGAAGAAGCTGCAGCGTGAAGGCGTTTACCGCGAAATGAAGCTGCGTCGCCACTTCGAGAAGCCCTCCGAAAAGCGTGCGCGCGAAAAGGCTGCTGCCGTTCGCCGCGCTCGCAAGCTGGAGCGCAAGCGTCTCGAGCGCGACGGCGTCAAGTAAGATACCCGTCGGATAGGGCGTGGGGTTTGTCCCCCACGCCTTGTGCGGTGCCGGCCCGCTCCCCCACGCGACCTCGTTCGTGCTTGTCGATAACGGGCAAGCCTCGAAAGGTCGGGTGAGGGAGCGGGCCGATGTCGTGTCCGGCGCTGGTGTTTTTGCTGCGCGTTCAGGAAACGATTCGTGCAAGTGGTAACGCGGCTTAATCGCTTGCTGGTTGCGTTTTCCTGATCCATGAGGGCGCGGACGAATCCCGCGCCCTTTTGCGCATCCGTGCCTTGCGCGCGTATCGCAGCCGCTGGGCGCCACAAGATAACCAGGAAGGCTCCATGACAGAGATCACCCGCGTCCCGCTGCAGCCGGTTGCCAAGGGCGCCGTAGCCAAGATCTGGATCGGTGTTGCCGCGCTCGCGCTGGCTGGCGCCGGCATCGCTTATGCCGCGCTGCCGCCTTCGGTCCATGTTTCGACGATCAAGGCCGGTTCGGGCGATTCGCCGACGCTCGATGACGTGGTGCTGATCAACTACAAGGGCACGCTGCCCGGCGGTAAGGTCTTCGACCAGCAGAAGGGCGTGCCGATGGCGCTGGCGGAAGTCGTTCCCGGCTTCGGCAAGGCGCTGGTGAAGATGCAGCGCGGCGGCAAATACGACGTCGAGATTCCCGCCGCGCTCGGTTACGGCGCCAAGGGTGCCGGCCCGATTCCGCCGAACACCGACCTGAAGTTCGAGATCGAACTGATCGATTTCAAGAGCCGCGCCGAGATCGAGCAGCAGCAGCGTATCCTCCAGCAGCTTCAGCAGATGCAGATGCAGCAGGGCGGCGCGGCGGCCGGCGGCATGCCGGGTGGCGCGGCCCCCGAAGCCGCTCCGGTCCAGCCCTGATCGCGCGCCCGGTGAAGATCGCTTCTCTCGCGCTCGCTTCTCTGGTGGCGCTTGCGCTGCCGGTGGCGGCTCAGGCCGCCGCGAAGCCCGCCGCTCCGGCTCCGGCTTCGGCTCCGGCAGCGGCGCCTGCCGCACCCAAGGTCACGCTGGAAACGCTGACCAAGGGTGAGGGCGCCAGCCCCGGCCGCGATGACTTCGTGCTGATCGCCTACAAGGGCATGCTCAAGGACGGCACCGTGTTCGACCAGTCGGACGCGACGCCGATGCCGGTGGGCGAAGTCGTGCCCGGCTTTGCCGATGGCCTCGTGCAGATGCAGCGCGGCGGGTCTTACCGGCTGACGATCCCTTCGGCGCTTGGCTACGGTGCGGAAGCGTCCGGCCCGATCCCGGCCAATTCGGACCTCGTGTTCGAAGTCCAGCTGATCGACTGGAAGACCCGCGCCGAATTCGAGCAGATGATGGCGGCGGTTCAGGCCCAGCAGGAAGCGGCCGCTCCCGCCGATCCGCAGGCCCAGCAACCCAAGCAATAAGACATCGGCGGCCCTTTGCGGGTCGCTCGATGCTTGAAGCAATTCCGGCCGGGTGCTAGCGCCCCGGCCTGAACTTTCCGGTGCGCGCCTGCCGCGTGCCGGATTAATCGTGAAGGAAAGCCATGTCGGTCGATACCGCAACCGTTGCGAAGATCGCCAGCCTTGCCCGCATCAAGGTGAGCGAGGCTGAAATCGAGGCGATGGTCCCCGAACTCAACGGCATTCTCGCCTGGGTCGAGCAGCTTGGCGAGGTCGATACTTCGCAAGTCGAGCCGATGACCGCCGTCATCCCCAATACGCTGCGCCTGCGCGACGACGTGATCGATGCCGATCCGCTGACCGGCGGCGACAAGCGCGATGCCGTCCTGGCCAATGCTCCCGCCGCTGAACACGGTTTCTTCGGCGTGCCCAAGGTGATCGAATAAATGACTGATCTTACGGAACTTGGCGTCGCGCAGATCCGCGACGGTGTTGCCGGCGGCGACTTCACCGCCGTCGAAGTGGCCGAGGCGTTCAACGCCAACGTCGCTGCTGCGCAGGAAGCGCTGAACGCCTTCATCATCGCCACGCCGGAAAAGGCCGTCGAAGCCGCTGCCGCCACCGACGCCAAGCGTGCGCGCGGTGAAGCGCTGGGCAAGATGGGCGGCGTGCCGATCGGCATGAAGGACCTGTTCGCCACCTTCGACGTGCAGACCACCGCCGCCAGCCACATGCTGGAAGGCTTCAAGCCTCAGTACGAATCGACCGTTTCGCAGAAGCTGTGGGATGCAGGGGCAGGCATGCTGGGCAAGCTCAACCTCGACCAGTTCGCCATGGGCTCGTCGAACGAGACCAGCTATTTCGGCAACGTGATCTCGCCGTGGAAGCGCAACGACGGTGGCAATGCCGCGCTCGCGCCCGGCGGTTCCTCGGGCGGTTCCTCGGCCGCGCTGGCCGCGCGCCTCTGCCCGGCGGCGACCGGCACCGACACCGGCGGTTCGATCCGCCAGCCTGCCGCGTTCACCGGCACGACCGGCATCAAGCCGACCTACGGCCGCTGCTCGCGCTGGGGTGTGGTTGCTTTCGCCAGCTCGCTCGACCAGGCAGGCCCGATGGCCCGCTCGGTGCAGGACTGCGCGATCATGCTCGAAGCCATGGCCGGTTTCGACGCCAAGGATTCGACCAGCCTCGACCTCCCGGTGCCGAACTGGGAAGCCGCTCTCTCGGGCGACATGAAGGGCAAGAAGGTCGGCATTCCGAAGGAATACCGCGTCGATGGCCTGGACGCGGATGTCGCCAAGTCGTGGGATGACGGCATTGCCTGGCTGAAGGATGCGGGCGCCGAGATCGTCGAGATCTCGCTGCCGCACACCAAGTACGCGCTGCCGACCTACTACATCATCGCCCCTGCCGAAGCCTCGTCGAACCTCGCCCGCTATGACGGCGTGCGCTACGGCCTGCGCGACCTGCCGGACGGTGCGAACCTCCAGGACATGTACGCCGCGACCCGCGCCGCCGGTTTCGGCCCCGAGGTCAAGCGCCGCATCCTGATCGGCACCTATGTGCTCTCGGCCGGTTTCTACGACGCCTACTACACGCAGGCCCAGAAGGTCCGCGCGCTGATCGCGCAGGACTTCGCGCATGCCTTCGAAGAGTGCGACGTGATCCTCGCGCCGACCGCGCCCAGCGCCGCCTTCGGCCTTGGCGAGAACGTCGACGATCCGCTGAAGATGTACCTCAACGACGTCTTCGCGGTGCCCGCCTCGCTCGCGGGTCTCCCGGCGATGTCGGTGCCCGCAGGCCTCAACCGCGAAGGTCTGCCGCTGGGTCTTCAGGTCATCGGCAAGGCTTTTGACGAACAGGGCGTGCTGAACGCCGGTCTCGCGCTGGAACAGCGCGCGCTGTTCGCGGCCAAGCCGGAGAAGTGGTGGTAAGCTGGTCGTTCCTTTTCGAACTGGTCAGTGGCATCGCAGAGGTGTGGCCGATCCGGGAGCCGAAAAGGGAAGACGACCGACCCGCAGCTCGGCGCAAAGTGCCGGAGCGGGAAACAAATGACGGGGCGAGGCAGCGGCATCGGCTGCTGCGTCGCCCCAGAAGTGGACCGAAACACGATGACTGAATCAACCTATCGCATCCAGGGCGCCACCGGTGACTGGGAGGTCGTGATCGGCCTCGAAGTCCACGCGCAGGTCACCTCGAACTCCAAGCTGTTCTCCAGCTCGGCCACCGCGTTCGGTGCCGAGCCGAACTCGCAGGTGTCGCTGATCGACGCGGCGATGCCGGGCATGCTGCCGGTTCCGAACCGCGAATGCATCCGTCAGGCCGTGCGCACCGGCATGGCGATCGAGGCGCAGATCAACAAGTGGTCGCGCTTCGACCGCAAGAACTACTTCTATGCCGATCTTCCGCAGGGCTACCAGATCAGCCAGCTCTACCACCCGCTGGTCGGCGAGGGATCGCTGACCATCGAGGCGGACGAGAAGGCGGGCATTCCGGCCGACAAGGTGATCGGCATCGAGCGCATCCACGTCGAGCAGGACGCGGGCAAGCTGATGCACGATCAGCATCCGACGATGTCCTATGTCGATCTCAACCGCTCCGGCGTGGCGCTGATGGAAATCGTCAGCCGCCCGGACATGACCTCGCCCGCCGAGGCCGGTGCCTACGTGGCGAAGCTGCGCCAGATCCTGCGTTATGTCGGCTCGTGCGACGGCAACATGGACCAGGGCTCGATGCGCTGCGACGTCAACGTCTCGGTTCGGAAGCCCGGCGAGCCGTTCGGCACCCGTACCGAGACCAAGAACGTCAACTCCGTGCGCTTTGTCATGCAGACGATCGAGCACGAGGCGAGCCGTCAGGTCGACGTGCTGGAGAGCGGCGGTAAGATCGTGCAGGAAACCCGCCTGTTCGATCCGACCACCGGCTCGACGCGCTCGATGCGGTCGAAGGAAGACGCGCACGACTATCGCTACTTCCCCGATCCCGACCTGCTGCCGCTCGAACTCGACGATGCCTTCCTCGAGGAATGCCGCGCGAGCCTGCCCGAATTGCCGGATGCCAAGCGCGCCCGCTATGTCGGCGAACTGGGCCTGTCTGCCTACAACGCCGCCGTGCTGACCGCCGATGTCGAGACGTTCGCGTGGTTCGAGGCGCTGCTGGCCGAGACCGCGTCGGCACAGGACAAGGCCCCGGCCGACGTCGCCAAGCAGGCCGCCAACTGGCTGATCTCGGAATTCTTCGGCGCGCTCAACAAGCTGGGCAAGAGCCTTGAGGATTCGCCGATCAGCCAGAGCCAAGCGGCGGAACTGCTGGCGCTGGTGGGCAAGGGCACGATCTCCGGCTCGATCGCCAAGCAGGTGCTCGAGACCATGTTCGAGACCGGCGACAACGCGGGCGTGATCGTCGAGCGCGAGGGCCTCAAGCAGGAATCGGATACCGGCGCCATCGAGGCCAAGGTCGACGAGATCCTCGCCGCCAATGCCGACAAGGTTGCCCAGTACAAGGACGGCAAGGTCGCGCTGTTTGGCTTCTTTGTCGGCCAGACGATGAAGGCCATGGCCGGCAAGGGCAATCCGCAGGTGGTGAACGAGATCCTGAAGGCCAAGCTGGGCTGAAATATATCACCAGAGTCAGGCCCAAGACTGCTTGAAGTCGGTAGAATTCCGTGATTGATCTCCCCCTGGCGTTCATTCGAACGTCAGGGGGAATTTATGCGACACAGGACTTTACTGGCGCTGGCCATGCTTGCATGCGTCCAGCCGCTTGAGGGCGCTTTGGCCCAATCTACTTCAACCGAAGCGGCGGCGGCCGCATCGGTAGCCGCAAATACTTCCGTCACGATCGATAGCGTGACCGGATTGCCCATGCGCCGCTTCAGCGAGGCGGAAGTCGCGGCCGTGGCGATGCCAAAAACCGCCTTTGTCGAAACGCCGCTCATCGAGGCGGACTATGACAAGTATTTCTATTTCCAGCGCCCCGATACCAGCTTCGACGAGGCCTATGCCGACATCATCGAGTGTGACGCGCTGAGCAGCGGCGCCAGCTACTATGGCGGCGGCGATTTTGGCTCGACGGCGGCCTTCGCGCAGTACGGCGTGTTGCCGAGCGCGATCGGCGGCGCCATCGGTTCGGTGATTGCCGATGCCGTGTTTGGCTCGGCGGTGCGCCGCCAGATGCGCCGCACCAACTTGCGCAATTGCATGGGCTTCAAGGGTTACGACCGCTACGGATTGGAGAAGGACTTGTGGCAGGACTTCAATTTCGAGGAAGGACTGGACCGCGAGAACGCCAAGAACCGGGCCGAGGCACTGCTCAAGCAGGCGCGCGTGGCGTCGGGACCGGCACCGCAGCAGAAGGCGCTGGGCCTGTGATGCGCGCGCGTCTTGCATTCGCGGCCGCGCTGTCGCTGGCCGGTCTGGCTTCGCCCGCACTCGCCGACAAGGATCCGCCTCCCGCGCCGACCCTGGCCATCGAGGAGAAGAATCTCGTTTCCGGCAAGTACAAGATCGATCCCGCCCAGGGGTACATCTTCCTGCGTACGGACGGGCGGAGCAACGGCGCCTTCGTGCGCATTCCCGACGAGCAGGACCTTGCCGATTATACGGCTGTATTCGAAAGGTCCTTTGCGAAAGCCGTCAAGACATACGAGAGCCAGGCGGCGGGTTACGAGAAGGCGGTCACCTTTGCCCAGCAGCGCAACCTGATCGTGCCGCTCAAGCCGGTCAAACCCGAGCGTGAGACGTTCTCGGTGGGGGACATCGGGCAGCGCACCCTGGTGAACGTGGGTCCAATGTACGCGTTCTCGAAGAATGCGGCCACGGATGAATATAGCTATCTGCAGCTGGTGAAGCCGGGCACCTACATCTATTACGGCCCTGTCTTTGTCGCGGCCAATGGGGTGGGCAGCGGCGTCTGCTTCTGCATGGGATCGGTGCGTTTCGAGGTGAAGGCCGGGCAGATCACGGATCTTGGCGACTTCCTCACAGTCGCCCCCGACCAGACGGCGCAGGTGCCCTCGGACATGGATCCCAAGCTTGTTTCCCGGCTCCATGGACCGGGAACGCCGCGTTACGGATTGCCTGCCTCGCTGGCGGCCTACCCGTCGGCCAAGGCCGAGTTCCATGCGAGCGGCAAGCTCAACAACTTCTACGGGTTGACGGTGTCGCGCATGCAGCCGGTGCCCGGCGTGCTCGCCTATCAGCGTGACGTTGCGATCGATGTGGTCAGCGGCGAACGTGTCGTGCTCGGCTTCCCGCGGCCAATGCCCGGAGCGGCTGCAGCGCCGAACAGCGGCGGTGGGCAGCCCTGATCCTGCCGTAACCGACAAAAAACAGGCCCGGAAGCAAAGATCTGCTTCCGGGCCTGTTTGCTTGCCGCGTGCAGGGTCGCTCAGCCGACCTTGGTGCCTTCCAGCTTCATCGTGCCGAAGAAGCCGGCCTTGATCGTGCCGGTGAGCTCGGTGCCCTCGACGCTGGCCTTGCAGTCGAGGTCGATCGGCATCGGCGAGGTCATCTTCATCTTCCAGCTCAGCTGGTTGCCGCTGATCCTGCCGTCGCGCAGTTCCATCGTGCCGAGATCGCCGGTGATCTGGCCGGTGAAGGTGTCACCCTCGGGCACGATGGTGAGCGTGCCCTTCTGGTGGCCCATCGGCGTCTTGGTCGAGCATTGGTAGGTTCCGCCGAGCGACATCATGTTCTCCTGTTCGTTGCCGGGCGGTTCATTCCGATTCGTCGCCCGTTGCTGCCGGTGCCTGCTGGATTTCGATCGGCAGGCCAAGCCCCTTGAGCTGGGGTTCCACGACCTTGCGGTCGCCCACCACCACAAAGACCAGCCCCTTGGGGCGCAAGTACTGGCTGGCGGCCGCCGCCACCGCCGGTTCGCCGATGCCGCGATACTTGGCGGCGAGCGAGACGTAGTAGTCCTCCGGGCGGCCGAGGCGATCGTTCTGGCGGATCGCGCCGGCCATCTGTGCGTTGGTTTCGAACAGGTTGGGAAGCTGGCGGATGGCGCCGTCGGTCACGCGCTGGAATTCCTCGGCGGTGATGGCGCTGGTGGCCGGATAGGCGCCCATGTCGGCAATGATCGCCTTGATCGCGGCACCGGTCTTGTCGGACTGGACCGGGGCCGAGAGGGTGAAGGCGCTGGGGCCGACCGGCTGGCTGACGCGGCTGTAGACGCCGTAGGACCAGCCCTTTTCTTCGCGCAGGTCCTTGTTGAGGCGCGAGAGGAAGCCGCCGCCGAGCACTTCGTTGGCGAGTTGCAGCGCTTCGGTGTCGGGCGTGCGGCCGGTCAGCGGCAGCACCCGGCCGGCGACGATCACCGACTGGGGCGAATGCGGGCGGTCGATCAGCACGATGCGCGGCTGCTGGGCGGCGATCGGGGCGGTGATCGGCTTGGCCGGCGCCGGGGTGGCCGGAGCCTGCCAGGTGCCGAAAGCACGCTCGAGCAGCGGTTTGAGCTCGTCCATGGTGACGTCGCCCACCACGGTGATGCGGGCGAGGTCAGGGCGCAGCCACTTGTCGTGCGCGGCCTTGAGCGCGGCGGGGGTCAGCGCGGCCAGGCTGGCGGTCTGGCCCAGGCCGTCGCTCGGCTGGGCGTAAGGGTGGCTGCCGTAGAGCGCGCTGCCGAGAGCGCGCCGCGCGAGCCCGGCGGGCGTGGACTGGGCCTGCGCCAGCGCGGCTTCGGCCTGCACTTTCACCCGCTCCACTTCGGCGGGGGCAAAGGCGGGATGGCGCACGACATCGGCGAGCAGGTCGACCGAGGGGCTGAGATTGGCGGTCAGCGCGGACAGCGTCGCGCTGGAGGTGTCGAGCGATCCGTCGATGGAGATGCTGGCGCCGAGCCGTTCCTGCGCCTCGGCGATCTGGGTCGCATCGAGGTGCTCGGTGCCCTGGTCGAGCATCGCGAGCATGAGCCCTTGCGTGCCGGGCGTGTCGAGCGCGTCGGCTGCGTAACCGGCGTCGAAGTCGACGGTCAGCACCAGCTTGGGCACGGCGGTGCGGCGGGCGAGCACGATGGGAATGCCGTTGGACAGGGTTGCGCGCTCGATCGCGGGGAAGGCCAGCGCGCCGACCGGGGCGACCGGCGGGGCCGAGATCTTCGGCGCGGGCGGCAGCGCGGGGGCGGGCCGCTTGGCATCGGGCCTGGGCGCCGGGGTCTTGTCCTCGTCGCCCCAGCCGCCGAGCTTGGCGCCGTCCATCGTGCGTTCGCCCGGCACGATGTCGAGCGCATAGACGGGACGCGAGAGCCACGTGTTCATCGCCGCCTTGATCTTGGCAGGCGTGAGGGCGGCCATCGCCGCCAGGTCATGCTTGTACTTGGCGGGATCGTTGGAATAGGCCTGACCTTCCGCCAGCGTGGCGCCCTTGCCGTCGAAGCTGCCGACGCGTTCGAGGCCGCCGATCTCCTCGGACAGCGTGCTCATCACCGAGCGGCGCACTTCGTCCTCGGTCGGTCCGTCGCGCAGGAAGTCGGCCAGCACCTTGTCGAAGGCGGCATTGGCGCGGGCGCGGTCGACGCCGGGCTTCACTTGCATGCCCATGCTGAGGAAGCTCATGTCCTCCTCGACCTGGGCGGAAGCGGAAGCGCCTACTGCGAGCTGCTGGCCGCGCACCAGTTCGTTGGCGAGGCGCGAGCTGGCGAGGCCGCCGAGGATGTCCATGCCCACTTCGAGGGCCGGGGCATCGGCATCGTTGAGGCCGGGGCCGGTCCAGTTGCGGGTGAGGTAGGTGAGCGGAACCTGATCGGCGATCTCGCGGTGGAGCGGGGCGGGCAGGGTGACCGGCCCTGCGGTGACCGGCGCGACGTCAGGGCCGCGCGGGATCTGGCCGAACCACTTCTCGACCAGCGGCCTGGCGGTCGCCGCGTCGATGTCGCCGGTCAGCACGAGCACGGCGTTGTTGGGGCCGTAATGGTCGGTGAACCAGGCGCGCACGTCGCCGAGGCTGGCGGCATCGAGGTCGGCCATCGAGCCGATGGTGGTGTGGCGATAGGGGTGGCCGACCGGCAGCAGGCCGTCGTTCAGCGCGTACTCGAACAGCCCGTAGGGCTGGTTGTCGCCCTGGCGTTTCTCGTTCTGGACAACGCCCCGCTGCTTGTCGAGCTTGTCCTGGGTGACGGCGGGCAGCAGGTGGCCCATGCGGTCGCTCTCGAGGAACATCGCCAGCGGCAGCGCGCCGGTGGGCACGGTCTCGACGTAGTTGGTGCGATCGTAGGAGGTCGATCCGTTGCTCGAGGTGGAGCCGGCGGCGTCGAGCGGTACGTCGAAGTCGGGCACATTGGCGGAGCCGCCGAAGAACAGGTGTTCGTAAAGGTGGGCAAAGCCGGTCTTGCCGCGCGGTTCGTTCTTGGAGCCGACGTGGAAGTAGAGCGTGACGCCTACGATCGGCGCCTTGCGGTCGGTGTGGACGATCGTGGTGAGGCCGTTGGCCAGCACGAACTTCTCGTAGGGGATGTCCACCCTGGAGACGAGGGCGGCCGGGGAGGCGGCCTCCTCGGCCATCGCCGCGTCGGCAGCGGATACGACATCGCGTGCCGCCGCGCGGGTATCCGCGGCCGACGCCGGCGGGCTGGAAGCATTCGTGGTCGCGCAGGCGGAGACAAGAAGGGCGGTGGCAAGCGCAGTGGCGCTGGAACGAGAGGCAAGTCGCATGACCCAAGGTCTATCACGTTGATCGCGGCTGACCAGAGTTTCAATCGCTTGGAAGGCAACGGCGCTCGACCGGCGTCGTCGCCTTGCGCAAAATCGGATCAGCCGCGCCGGAAGATCTGCCCCGAATCGAAGCGGGTGATGCGCCATTCGCCATCGGCATCGCGGCGGCATTCCATCTTCACGTCGGCCACGGCCAGCGGGTCGCAATAGGTGTCGAACGGTCCCTCGCCGGCGGCGGCGAAGAACACCAGCAGGTAGCCGACGCTGGCCTTGTCCGCATCGTCGAACGAGACCCGCAGCGAGGTGATGATGTGGCGCATCGTCATCAGTCCGGCGCCGGCACGCAGGGCTTCCGCGCGGCCCTGGTAGAAGGCTTCGACCGCCTGCAGTCCTTCGCGCCATTCGCCGCCGACATTGTAGGCGACGTCTTCGGCCAGGACGTCCGCCTGTCGCATTTCGAGGCCGTTGTGGATGTCGAGTTCGTCGCCCCATTCATAGACGACCTGCTTGATCGCCAGCACGTCCGCAGCCTGTTGGGGGGTGAATTTCGCCACTGTCGATGCCTCTTCCGGTTGGTCTGGTTGTGGGCGCAGAGGCTATGCAAGGGTTGCTCCCGCGCCAAGCCTTCCTTGCACGAGCGGCGCGTTCAACGCCCCGGCGACGCGGCGGTGTTCGACCGGGTGCGAACGCCTGCGGTCGATTGGCACTGGCAATCGCGTGGGGCGCTCCCATCTAAGGGCCGTCCCGGGGCGATTCGATCGAGGCAATTGTGCGAAATCAATGCGAAACCCGCGGTTTCCCGACATTCTGAAAATCTTCAGAGAGGCACTTGTGTTGCATATATGCAACACTATATAATCGAGGTCAGGAGGCATTCACGACCATGAATCTCGAAAAGTTTACCGACCGGGCCAAGGGGTTCCTTCAGGCGGCGCAGACCGTTGCGATCCGCATGAACCATCAGCGCATCGGCCCCGATCACATCCTCAAGGCCCTGCTGGAAGACGGCGAGGGCATGGCCTCGGGCCTGATCCAGCGTGCGGGCGGCAATGCCGCGTTCGCGCAGCAGGAAGTCGACAAGGCGCTGGCCAAGGTTCCGGCGGTGTCCGGCAGCGGTGCGCAAAGCACGCCCGGGCTGGACAACGACGCCGTGCGCGTGCTGGACCAGGCCGAGCAACTGGCCACCAAGTCGGGCGACAGCTTTGTCACCGTGGAGCGCATGCTGCTGGCGCTGGCGCTCGCCACCACGACTTCGGCCGGGCAGGCGCTCAAGGCGGCCAATCTCACCCCGCAGGCGCTGGAAGCAGCGATCACCGAACTGCGCGGCGGCCGCACGGCGGACAGCGCCGGCGCGGAAAACGCCTATGACGCGATGAAGAAGTACGCGCGCGATCTCACGCAGGCGGCACGCGACGGCAAGCTCGATCCGGTCATCGGCCGTGACGAGGAAATCCGCCGCACCGTGCAGATCCTTGCCCGTCGCACCAAGAACAACCCCGTCCTCATCGGCGATCCCGGCGTCGGCAAGACCGCCATCGCCGAGGGCCTTGCCTTGCGCATCGCCAATGGCGACGTGCCCGACAGCCTCAAGGGCCGCAGCCTGATGGCGCTCGACATGGGCGCGCTGATCGCGGGCGCCAAGTATCGCGGCGAGTTCGAGGAACGCCTCAAGGCCGTGCTCGACGAAGTGAAGGGCGCGGAAGGGCAGATCATCCTGTTCATCGACGAGATGCACACGCTGATCGGCGCGGGCGCCTCCGAAGGCTCGATGGACGCGGGCAACCTGCTCAAGCCCGCGCTCGCGCGCGGCGAACTGCACTGCATCGGCGCCACCACGCTCGACGAGTACCAGAAGTACGTCGAGAAGGACGCTGCCCTGCAGCGCCGTTTCCAGCCGGTCTTCGTGGGTGAGCCGACGGTCGAGGACACCATCTCGATCCTGCGCGGCCTCAAGGAGAAGTATGAGCTGCACCACGGCGTGCGGATCACCGACGGTGCCATCGTGGCGGCGGCGACGCTCTCCAACCGCTACATCACCAACCGCTTCCTGCCCGACAAGGCGATCGACCTCATGGACGAGGCGGCCAGCCGCATCCGCATGGAAGTGGAAAGCAAGCCTGAGGAGATCGAGAAGCTCGACCGCCGGATCATCCAGCTGAAGATCGAGGAAATGGCGCTCGGCAAGGAGACCGACGAGGCATCGAAGGACCGCCTCGCCACTCTGCGCGAGGAACTGGCCAATCTCGAACAGCAGTCGAGCGAGCTGACCACCCGCTGGCAGAACGAGCGTGATAAGATCGCAGCCGAGGGCAAGATCAAGGAGCAGCTCGAAGCGGCCCGCGTGGAGCTGGAGCAGGCCCAGCGTTCGGGTGATCTCGCCAAGGCGGGCGAACTGTCCTACGGCACGATCCCCGCGCTTGAAAAGCAGCTGGCCGAGGCGCAGGCCCAGGCCGGAAACGCGCTGCTGCGCGAGGAAGTGACCGAGGACGACATTGCCGGCGTCGTCAGCCGCTGGACCGGCGTGCCGGTCGACAAGATGCTGGAAGGCGAGCGCGAGAAGCTCCTCAAGATGGAGGAAGTGATCGGTGCGCGCGTGATCGGCCAGAAGGATGCGGTCTCGGCCGTGTCCAAGGCGGTGCGCCGCGCCCGTGCGGGGCTGCAGGACCCGAACCGGCCGCTCGGCTCGTTCCTGTTCCTCGGCCCGACGGGTGTCGGCAAGACCGAGCTGACCAAGGCGCTGGCCGGCTTCCTGTTCGACGACGACAGCGCGATGGTCCGCATCGACATGTCGGAGTTCATGGAGAAGCACGCGGTGTCCCGCCTGATCGGCGCGCCTCCGGGCTATGTCGGTTACGACGAGGGCGGCGTGCTGACCGAAGCCGTGCGGCGCCGGCCCTATCAGGTCGTGCTGTTCGACGAAGTCGAGAAGGCGCATCCGGACGTGTTCAACGTGCTGCTGCAAGTGCTCGACGATGGCCGCCTGACCGACGGGCAGGGCAGGCTGGTGGACTTCACCAACACGCTGATCATCCTGACCAGCAACCTCGGCAGCCAGTACCTTGCCGGGCTGGACGAAGGGCAGGACGTGGAGACGGTCGAGCCGCAGGTGATGGAAGTGGTGCGCGGGCATTTCCGGCCCGAGTTCCTCAACCGTCTCGACGAGATCGTGCTGTTCCACCGGCTGGGGCAGGAGCACATGGGCCCGATCGTCGACATCCAGGTGGCGCGCGTGCAGAAGCTGCTCAAGGACCGCAAGATCGTGCTCGACCTCACCGATGCGGCCAAGCGCTGGCTGGGCCGGGTGGGTTACGATCCGGTCTACGGCGCGCGTCCGCTGAAGCGGGCGGTGCAGCGCTACTTGCAGGACCCGCTGGCCGAGAAGCTGCTGGGCGGCGAGATCCCCGACGGTTCCCACGTCCGGATCGACGATGGCGACGGGGCGCTGGCGATCAGCGTCGACTGATCGACCGGCAAGGATAGCCAAGAAACGAACAGGCGGGGGCCGGGCGCATCAGCGTCCGGCCCCGTTTTGTTTGGCCCCTCTCTCCGTTCAGGCGATCAGTTCACGCGGTGTGCCTTCATGGCGCGGATCGTCTCGAAGCGTGCCCAGTAGGAGCCGAGCGCGGCTTTCTCGAGTTCGATCGTCTGGCCGGAAGCGGGCATGCGCGCGGTGCCGAGGGGATCGTTGGTCTGCCATTCGGCGCCGTCGGAAAGACGGAACCAGATCTTGCCGTTGGCGATCTGTTTGACCGCCACCAGCGTGCTCTGGATCTTGTTGACCTGTTCGCCGGCGGCTTCCTCTTCATTGCCGCCGAACAGCCCGATGCGGGGAAGCGAGAACCCGAAGAGCGAACGACGGATTTCCTTTACGCCTTCATTGTCGATGACGCGCAGCTTTCCGGAATCGACGGACTGGGCAAACACCGCGCTTTCGCGGTCGAAACAGGCGAGCCGCTCGGCGTCCGACGCGATCGACCGGCAGGTTTCCAGCCTCTGAAGATCGGGCGGCGCGGCCGTGGGAGCATCCTTCGCCGCTCCCGCCTCCGGGAGCAGGAGGCCCAGGCACAGGGCTCCGAGCGAAAGAACGGACAAAAGGCTGTTGCCCCCGATGCGCATGACCTGGTGTGCTCCCTGTATCGTTGAGACTGGCGATGTGCCTACAGCAGGGCGCCGCATTTGCAAAACCGCGCTTGGGGAATCCTGGCGCCTTGTTTGCGCTGCGGTGTGCATTGCGGTGACAGGGCCGGACCGGGCACGGACTTTGAGTTTCAAGGAAAAAGGCCCGCCGCATGAAGCGGAGGGCCTTTTGCTTCCGGTCGTCCTGACCAAGGTCTTGGGGCTGTTGATCCGATTGCATCGGATGAGCTGCCCCAAGATTTCGGTTTCACGCGTTTTCCGGGTCATCAGGTGATTCCCCCTGATGAGAAAACGCCTTAGCCGTTCGGATTCATCCCGGCGCGGTTGCGGGTGATCAGGTCGTCCGCGTCCTGGCTCTGCTGTTCGCGGATGGCACGCCATTCCGCATTGGTCTTGCAGATGCGCTTCTTGACCACGAGCGAGCCGGTTTCCGTCAGCTGCTTGCAGCGGACGGCGTTGGGGGCATTGCGGTCGGGCTTGGGCGGATTGTCCGCAAGTGCCGGCATGGCCACGACAGCCAGGCCGGTCAAGAGGATGGCTTTGAGTACTTTCATGAAACAACTCCTTGGAGATCAAGAGACCGTTCGAGGCTTCCGCCAATTCGCGTGCTGTCTTCCCGGATCAGATCGCGGGCAGCGCCTGTCTGTCGGACTTTGTCTTGCTGTCGTCAGCCGTAGCGTAGAATTGCTGTAATAACATCTGCTCCGCAAGGGACAAATGCGGATTCCAGACGTCAAATATCAAAACGACCCGCAAATGATCGCTGTCGTTCCAGGCTTCGTGTTCTATCGTGTCGTCGAAGGCGAAGGCCGCGCCTTCGCGCCAGCTCCGGGTCTCTCCGCCGACCCGGAAACCGCAACCGGGCGGAACGATCAGGGGCAGGTGGATGATGGCGCGGGTGTTGGTCACCCCGGTATGGGGCGGGATCCGGCTGCCGGGTTTCAGCAGCGAGAAAAACGCCGAGGGCGTGCGGCCGGGGATGTCCGGGCGGGGGATCGCTTCCAGCGCGGCGGCCGTCTGCGGGCAGGCATCGCATACCGCGTCGTTGCGCTTGCCATATTCCCAGAGGAACACCGCGCCCCAGTCGAGCGACTGGTCGAGCGCGGTCCACTTGTTCTGCGGTGTTCCCGCCTCCTGCTGCACGTAAGGGCGCACATCCTTGCCGCTCCCGGCCATCAGTGCCAGGAATTCGCTGCGGATGGCCTCGGTTTTTGCCTCCAGGTCGCTCATCCAGGCAAAGTGCTTGCGGTCGAAGAATTCGTCGGCCGGCAGGAACGGATAGCGCAGTCCCGAGCAGTGGTTCTGGAACAAGGTGCGGCGGTTGAATTCGCGGTCGAGGCAGGCCTGGAAACGGCGGCGGGTCGTTTCGTCGGCCCCGCTCAGTTGGTCGGCCAGACCCGCTTCGACATAGGCGGCGAAATCGGCCTTGTGCGCCTGGAGGAAGCGCTTGCCCTGTTCGAGCATTTCGGCAAGCCCGGGCGGAATGTCGGCGAGCCCGGCCGTGAGTGCGAGCACCTTGCCCCAGGTGTCGGCCGCATCCTGCCGTTCATCCAGCCTTTGCTGCAACTGGCCCATGCGGATCTGCGCCATGAGGTTGCGCTGGTCGATGGCGATCGCCTGGCGCAGCGCCGCGCGTTCGCCTTCGCTATCGTCCCGTCCGCGCTCGGCCGAGGCAAGGTTCATCCAGAGCGCGGCTTCGCCGGGATCGCTCTGCGCCGCACCCCGGAAATGCTCGCGGGCTGCGGCAAAGTCCTTGCCGTCGAGCGCGATCAGGCCGAGCAGGTTGAGCGCCTGCGGCATGCCGGGTTGATGTTGCAGCGCTTCTTCCAGCTTGCTGCGGGCTTCTTGCACCTGCCCGGTCTGGCGTGCCTGCACGGCTTGTTGAAACAGACGTGTGACGATCGTGTTCATGTAAGTCCCCCCGCCCCGTCAGGGGCTGATGACATGATCGCTAGCACAAGTTTCCGCGCGGGCAACGGGCAGAATCGGAGCGCTCTTGTAAGGCGGGAAGACGCGTGCGAAGGCTGATCGGGATGACCGATACCCAGCTGCAGATCCGCGATGTCGTGAAGGATGCCCAATGGTTGGCGCACCGCTACGATCCAGGACACGACGCCTTTCATTTTCACCGGCTGCCGCGCGCGGGCCACGGCCAGATTCCGTTCCTGACCGATGAACATCTGGGCGATCAGGGGCGCCTGGTGCTGCGCCGTGCCGACGTCATGGCCCATGCACCGGCAGCCGCGCCGCTCCATTTCGTGTTCCATTCGGCCTATTGTTGCTCGACCCTGCTGGCTGCGGCTTTTGATAGTCCCGGGCTGTCGATCGGCCTCAAGGAGCCGACGCTGCTCAACGACATTGTCGGCTGGCGCCATCGCGGTGCCAAGGGGCCGGATGTGGCGCGGGTGCTGGACCAGAGCCTGCACATGCTGGCGCGGCCGTTCGGCCCCGCAGAGGCGGTTGTCGTCAAGCCGTCCAACGTGGTCAATGCGCTGATCCCGGGGATCCTGGCGCTACGGCCGCAGGCGCGGGCCTTGCTGCTTCACGCGCCGCTGGAGACCTATCTCGCCTCGATCGCGCGCAAGGGCATGTGGGGGCGCCTGTGGGTGCGCGACCTGTTCCAGAAGCTGGAGCTTGAAGGCATGCTGGCGCCGCTCGGCCTGGCGCGCGAGCAGTACCTCGGGTTGACCGATATTCAGGTGGCGGCGGTGGGCTGGCTGGCGCAGCAGCGCCAGTTCGAAGCACTGACCGCGCAATACGGCGACCGGGTGGCGACGCTCGATAGCGAAGTCCTGGTGGCCCGGCCGATCGATGCGCTTGTCGCGCTGGCCGGACTGTTTTCGGTGCCGATGTCGCGCGAGACGATCTCGGAGATTGTCGGCGGCCCGATCTTCACGCGCGATGCCAAGAACGGTGCGTCCTTCGAGGCGGGGCAGCGGGAACGGCAGGCGAGGGAAGGGCTGCGGGTGCACGGCGAGGAAATCGAGAAGGTCGCCCATTGGGCTTCCGTGCTCGCGGCGAATGCCGGTGTGCCGATGACCCTGTCGCGGCCGCTTCTGGCTTAGGCAGTGCGCGCCCGCCCGCCTCGGGGAGCGCGCGGTGCCACGACGTGAGGACAAAAAAAGGGCCGGTGTTTCCACCGGCCCTTTCCTTTTGGCTTAGCGCACAGATCAGAAGTTGAACTTCAGAGCCGCGGCGTAACGACGACCCAGGGTGTCGTAGGTCGACGGGTAGACGTTACCGCTGTTGTAGGCGGTGGCGCCGATCGTCGAACCGACAACCTTGGGCTTGGTGTCGAGCAGGTTCTGCACCGTCAGCGTCAGCGTCAGGTTTTCGTTCAGGTGAACACGGCCCGACAGGTCGAAGTAGCTCTTGGCCGGAATCTTGCGGTATTCCGAATTGACCATGCAGCCACCGGCATCGGCGCCTTCCGGATCGGGGCAAGGCTGCAACGCGAGAGCCAGGCCTTCGTTCGCGGCGTTGGCAGCGGCCAGATCGTCGGCATAGGCGGCCGGTTCATAGGTGACCTTGTCGATGTAGCGCCACAGGAGCGACACGTCGAAGTCCTTGAACGACAGCGTGGTACGTTCGGAGAACTGCCATTCGGGCTGAATGGAAGCGCAGTTGACCGAGTAGTAGCCGACGCAGTCACGGTTGATCGAGGTAGGCGAAGCCTTGAACTTCGAGCTGCCGGTCCAGTTGCCGTTCAGAGCGAGCGAGAGCTGGGCGAAGCCGAGGTCATGACCGTAGTTGACCGTGAAGTCGATGCCGTCGGTCTTGAGCGTACCCTGGTTGGTAAGACCCAGGAACAGGCCCGGCGTGGTCGCGGCTTCACCGAACAGGTTACCCGACGAGGGGTCACGCTGGATCATGGTGCAGGCGGCGCTGGTGGCGCTGGCGGCGGTCAGGTTGTCGAAGCAGGCGCTGATCGCGTCGCCCGGGGTGGGCTGGGTGATCGCGTCGGTGACCTTGATGTTGTAGTAGTCAACCGTTGCCGAGAAGCCGGGCAGGAAGTCCGGCTGGAACACGGCGCCGAGCTTCCAGCTGTTCGACTTTTCGGGCTTCAGCGCAAGGTTGCCGCCCGAAGTGTAGTTGACCTGGCCGGCCGGATCGTTCTCGATCAGGCCGAGGTAGGCGCCGCCGCCCTGTGCGGTGCAGACTGCGGCCAGGTTGGCGTTGGTCAGCGGAGCGCTGCCGGCGCAAGGATCGACGGCAAGGTTGGTCAGGCCGGTGTTGTTCGGCGCGAACAGTTCCGCGATGTTGGGTGCGCGCACGGCGTGCGCATAGTTACCACGGATCTTGAAGGCGCGGACAGGTGCCCAGGTGCCGCCAACGTTCCAGGTCCAGGTCTTGTAACCCGGCTTGCCCGGGGCATCGACGGTGTAGCTCGAGTAACGAGCGCCGCCCTGAGCCGTCAGTTCTTCGAAGAAGGGCTTGTCCTGGACGATCGGCACGACGAGTTCGCCGTACGCTTCGTAGACGTCGTAGCCGCCCGAGATGTTCGGCGACGCGCCGCCGGAGCCGCCAAGGTCACCCGACTGCGACAGGAGATCGGATTCCTGCGAAGCGGTGTACTTGCGGTATTCGGCACCGATAGCGAAAGCGACGCTGTCGCTGGCCCAGGGAACGTTCCAGCCGATGTCACCGTTGATCAGGCCGCGGACCTGCGCGAGCGAGGTCTTGGTGACGACCTGGCTGTTGGCGGTGAGGTACTGGTTCATCGCGTCGGTGATCGAGCCGTCGGGGCCGAACACGTTGAGCGGGACGCAGTCATCCGAACCGTCGAGGCAGGTGTCGGTGTTGGTGGCGAGCAGCGCGTTGCGGACGCGGCTGTTCAGCCAGTAGCCCTTCTGGGTCTGGATGTTTTCGGATTCGCCGTAGGCGCCCGAAACGTCCCAGTTGATCGAGTCGGTGATGCCGCCGCGAGCACCGGCCTTGTAGTCGAAGAAGGTGGTGGTGAATTCCGAGACGCGCGGACCGAATTCGGTGGCACGACGGTAGAGACCGGTCGTCACCGTGCGGTAGTTCGGATCGTTCGGGTCGGTCGCCACGGCAGCGGCGTCGCACTGTGCCTGCGTATAGAGCGGCGTGTAGATGCCGTTGTCCGGATCCATGTCCATGTCGCGGGCGCAGAAGGCATTGCGCTGCGCAGCGGTCATGTACGGGTTGCTGAGCGGGATCACGACCGAGAGGCCGCTGAACGAGCCCGAGGGCGCGATGATGGTCTTGACGGTGTTCTTCGAGAAGATGCCGCGCGTGTAGACTTCGACCGCGTCGCTCACTTCGTACTTGGCCTGGCCGAACATGTTGAAACGTTCGAACGGCGTCTGGAAGATGTTGTACGGGTTGAAGTTGAACGCGTCGAAGGCGCTGGTGGAACGGAACCCGGTGCCGTCAGCGGTGACCTGGCGGGTACCGTTGCCGTTGTCGGTGCCGGTTACGTTGACGTTGCTGAAGCGCGACGGGCTCGAGGTGCCCGAGCCGCTGATGTCGCCCGAGTACGAGTCGATGCTCGAAGCGGCGAAGCCGCGGTCACCCTGGTAGACCGGGTCCGACTGCTGGTAGCCGACCGCGAAGACCACGTTGCCCTTGCCGTCGTCGAAGTCCGCACCCATGGTCAGGTCGGCGCGCACGTAGGCACCGTCACCGCGTTCGGTGATCTGGTTCGAGACGTTGGCTTCCAGGCCCGTGAAGTCGGACTTGACGATGAAGTTGACGACACCCGAGATGGCGTCCGCACCGTAAGTGGTGGACGCGCCGCCGGTCAGAACGTCAACGCGTTCCACCAGGGCGACGGGGATGTTGTTAAGGTCGAAACGGCCGTTCAGTTCTGCCGGGACCAGACGGTCGCCGTTGAGCAGCACGAGGTTGCGGTTGGAACCCAGGCCGCGCAGGTTGACGAACGAAGCGCCGCCGTTGCCGTTGTTGACGGCCGAGCCGACGCTGGGAACGATGCCGGGGATTTCACGCAGAATGTCTTCTGCAGTGTTGCTCTGCTTCAGTTCGATCTGGTCTGCCGTGGTGGTCAGAACCGGGTTCGACTGGAGGTTCGGGTTACGGATCAGCGAGCCGGTAACGACGATTTCCTGTGCGGGGTTGGCGGCGGCTGCATCAGCCTCGGCGTCCTGCGCGTAGGCGCCGGTCGTGCCGATGGCGAACGCGGCGACGCAGGTCGCGCTGCGAAGAGCAGCCTTTTTCAGAGTGGTGTTCACGTTGGTGTGTCCCTTGTTGCTTTCGTCCGCCCACCAATGAAGCGTGACCAATCTCTGGTGGGCGACCCGGATGCAGGCAGCCTGACGCCGGAAAGCGTATTACTGCCATGAAGGTTTTGTTGCGCCGGGAGGGGTATGTTTCAATGCAATTTGCCATGCGGCGCAATTTGGCTGCAATGTTGTGCTATTCCTGCAACACGGGGTGATGCCAAAACGGACAGGGGGGCGGGAATCGTGCCTGTTTCTGCGGCATGGAGATGGTAACGCAGCTGTTGTTTGGCTGTCGTGAAGTGCAATAAAATTGCAGCAACGGCGGTAATGGGGAAATCCTGTATCGCAGTCGCGGCGTTCGCAGGTTGCGCATTGACCCTGCCTGCGGCTGCTTTTAACCGGGTGCTTAAATTTAGGGCACGCTGAAAAAGCGGGCGTTGAAAAACGACGCTTCATCGCCGGGGCAGGAAAGGGAAAAAGGCAATGATTCTGGACAGCAGCATGGCCGCGGTCGTGACCGGCGGGGCATCGGGACTGGGGGCCGCCACCGCCCGGGCGCTGGCCGACCGGGGCGTGAAGGTCGCCATCTTCGACCTGAACGAGGCGGCCGGCGAGGCGATCGCCGCCGAGATCGGCGGGGTGTTCTGTGCTGTCGACGTGACCAGCGATGCCAGCGTCGACGCCGGTTTTGCCAAGGCCAGGGCGGCGCACGGCCAGGAGCGTGTGCTCGTCAATTGCGCCGGCATCGCGCCGGCTGCCAAGACCGTGAGCAAGAACCGCGAGACCGGGGAGCCGCGTGCCCACGACATGGCGGTGTTCGAGAAGGTCATCGCGATCAATCTCGTCGGCACTTTCCGCTGCATCAGCAAGTCGGCCGCCGGCATGGCCGGCCTTGATCCGGTGGATGCGTTCGGCGCGCGCGGGGCGATCGTCAACACCGCTTCGGTGGCGGCGCAGGACGGCCAGATCGGGCAGGCGGCCTATGGTGCCTCGAAGGGCGGCGTACTGGCGATGACCCTGCCGGTGGCGCGCGATCTCATGAGCGAGGGCATTCGCGTCAACACCATCCTGCCGGGCATCTTCGAGACGCCGATGATGGCGGCGATGCCGCAGCAGGTGCAGGATGCGCTGGCGGCGATGGTGCCGTTCCCCAAGCGTCTCGGCAAGGCGGAGGAGTACGCGAAGCTGGCGCTGTTCATGCTGGAACACGATTATCTCAATGGCGAGAGTGTCCGTCTCGACGGCGCGATCCGCATGGGGCCGAAGTAAGCGACCGGGATGGTGCAGGCTAGCGGCAATCATGAGGAGGGCGCGCCTCCGCCGGGCGCGCGGGCGCAGCTCCTCGACACGGCGAGTGCGATCATGCGCGAGGGCGATGTGGTCGACATATCGCTGTCCGAACTGTCGCTGCGTTCCGGGCTCAATTCGGCGCTGGTGAAGTATTACTTCGGCAACAAGGCGGGATTGCTCAAGGCGCTGCTCGATCGCGACTGGCAGTCCATCGTCACCAGTGTCGATGCGCTGCTGGCGAAGGACGGCTGGTCGCCCGAGGCCAAGCTCCGGCGGCACTTGTGGAAGGTTGTCGATACCTTCTACGAGGTGCCCTACCTCAACCGCCTGACCATGCGCATGGTGCGCGAGAGCGACGATGCCGAGGCGCGCCGGATCGCCGATTGTTATCTGTCGCCGATCTACCGGGCGTACGAGGAACTGATCGGGAACGGCGTCGACGCGGGGGTGTTTCGCGAGATCGACCCGCAGTTGTTCTATTTCACGGTGACCGGGGCGGTCGACCGGTTCTTCTCGGCGCGGCTGGTTCTCAAGCACTGTTTCGGTCAGGACACGTTGACCGAGGAACTGCGCGACCGCTATCGCGAGCATACCATCGACATCATCATGGCAGGTATTCTTGCGCGCTGAAAAGGGCAGCTTCTGGCACATCGGGGTCATTGGCGGATCGGGGCTGACGGCCGGAATCGAACTGGAAGAGGCGCAGGAGATCGCGGTCTCCTCGCCTTTCGGAGAGCCGTCGGGGCCGGTGGTGACCGGGCGCCTGGAAGGCACCCGCTTCACTTTCATCGCCCGGCACGGGGCAGGGCACAGGATCCCGCCTTCGGCGGTCAACTACCGCGCCAACATCGACGTGCTGGCTCGCTGCGGGGTCACCGACGTGCTGGCGCTGTCGGCCATCGGTTCGCTGCGCGAGGAGATGGCGCCGGGGCACATGGTCATGGTCGACCAGTTCATCGACCGCACCCACGGCCGTAGCGACAGCTTTTTCGGCACCGGCATGGTGGCCCATGTCTCGATGGCCGATCCGGTCTGCCCACGCCTGTCCCGCCTGACGGGCGAGGCGGCGAGACTGGCCGGGGCCGCGGTCCATCCGGCCGGCTGTTATCTGGCCATGGAAGGCCCGCAGTTCTCCACGCGGGCGGAAAGCCGGATGTACCGGGCCTGGGGGGCGGACGTGATCGGCATGACCGGCATGCCCGAGGCGCGGCTCGCCCGCGAGGCGGAACTGCCTTACGCGATGCTCGGCATGGTCACCGACTATGATGCCTGGCGCGAGGACGAGGCGGGCGTGGAGGTGAGCCATGTCCTCGAAGTGATGCACGCCAATGCCCGGATCGCGCGCCAGACGCTGCGCCTGCTGGCGGCCACGCTGCCGGCGGAGCGGACCCATAGCCCGATCGACCATGCGCTGGACCATGCCCTGATCACCGCGGCCGAGGCTCGGGACGGCGGTCTGGTGGCAAGGCTCGATGCGGTGGCGGGCAGGGTGCTGGATCGCGGCTGAGCGGCCATGGCAAGGCGAAAGAAGCGCTATCTGACGGCCACGATGCCCGATGGTTATGTGAAGACCATCGGGCCGACGTCCGATTCCTTCACCCACTACTGGCGTATCGTCGCCGAGCTGGAAAACGGCAAGACCGAGGTGTTCTGGGGGCACGAGCGCTCGCTGGCCGAGGCGAAGCGCAAGCGTGCCGCAACCGAAGATGCCAAGCGCATGCGCGGTTGGAAAAGCTACCAGTTCGAGATCGTGGAGCTGGTTGAAGTTCCAGTCTGAATCGATTGATATTTTTGAGAAATCCGCGTTGGCGGTAAGGAAATGGTGGAGCCTAGCGGGATCGAACCGCTGACCTCCTGCATGCCATGCAGGCGCTCTCCCAGCTGAGCTAAGGCCCCAATCATTTCTCCGGTTCAACCCTGGGTGGCTTGACCGCGTCCCCTGCCTGCGCCGGGGAGGAGCGCCCTTTGGCGGGAGTTCGGCTCGCTGGCAAGTGGAAAATTGAGTTATCAACAGGAGACTGGCGAAACCCCTGCGGCAGCCGGGCGGAACCGGATGCGTGCTTGCGCAAGGGATCGGGCCCGTGGCGGTCATGGCTTTCGGCTTAAGGGCGGCGGCATTGTCGGCGCGCTGATGCGAAAATCCCCTCCGCGACGGGTGGCGCGGAGGGGATTTCGATTCGGGTTGTCTGTTTCGGTTATTTCGGAGGGTGCGGATCGCCGCCGGAGAAGGCGTCGGCGATCGAACAGGCTGCCGGCCCCAGAATGACCACGAAGAGCGTGGGCAGGATGAACAGGATCAGCGGCACGGTCATGATCGCGGGCAGGCGTGCGGCCTTTTCCTCGGCGCGCATCATGCGCTCGTTGCGGAATTCGGCCGAGAGCACGCGCAGCGCCGAGGCCAGCGGGGTGCCGTAGCGCTCGGTCTGGATCATCGTCGTGACTACGCCCTTCATGGCATCGAGATTGACGCGGTAGGCGAGGTTCTCGAACGCCTGGCGGCGTTCGGTGAGGAACGAAAGCTCGATCGAGGTCAGCGAGAACTCGTCGCCCAGTTCCGGATAGGCACGCCCCAGTTCGCGGGCGACGCGGTCGAAGGCGGCGTCGACGGTGAGGCCGGCTTCGGCGCAGATCACCAGCAGGTCGAGCGCGTCGGGCAGGCCCTTGCGGATCAGGTCGGTGCGCTTGGTGATGAGGTTCTGCAGGAAGATGTCCGGGCCCTTGTAGCCCGCCAGCAGCATCGCCGCGAAGCCCATGAACTTCTTGAACGCGCTCCATTCGGGGAAGTAGTCGATCCCGTAGATCACCAGCGCGGCCGTGCCGCCCAGCACGATCGGGGCGACCATGCGGGCAAAGACCACCGCAACGGCCCATTCCTTGTCACGAATGCCGGCCTGCGCCAGCTTCTGCTGGATGACCTTGAGCTGGCTGTCCTGCAGCACGCGCATCGCGCCAAGCACGCTGCCGAGCTTGTCGGTGGTCTCGTTGCGGCGCACGACCGAGGCGCGCTTCTTGGCATTGGTGGTGATGATGCCGGTCTTCAGGGCCTCGCGGCGCTGGTTCAGCGCCTTCACGCGCTTGGCCATCGGATCGCGCACGGTGACAGCCGCGTAGATCGCGAGGATCACGGAGGCGGCGGCGACCAGCGAGAGCAGGGTACCGACAAAATAGACGTCGAAGCCCAGCAGCGTCGGACCGGCGGGTTGGTTGAGCATGGTGCCTGGTTCCTTCCGCTCAGATCTCGAAGCTGACCATCTTGGCCATGATGAAGGCGCCGATGCCCATCCAGATGCCGCCGCCGATGCCCGCGACCATCAGGCGTTCGTCGATGAAGAACTTTCCGATGTAGCCGGGATTGATCCAGTAGATCATGCCGAAGACGATGAAGGGCAGCGAGCCGACGATGTAGGCAGAGGCCTTCGATTCCGAGCTCATGGCGCGGATCTTGAGTTTCATCTGCGAACGCTTGCGCAGCACGTCGCCCAGGTTGGCGAGCGTTTCGGCCAGGTTGCCACCGGTCTCGCGCTGGATCGCGAGGGTGATGCAAAAGAAGTTGAATTCGGGAATTTCAAGACGATCGGCGGTGTTCTGGAGGGCTTCCTCCATGGTCTTGCCGATCTTCATGCGCTCGGTCACCAGCTTGAATTCCTCGCCGACCGGTCCGGGGATCTCCTGGGCGACGATGCCCAGCGTCTCGGTGACCGGAAGGCCCGAGCGCAACCCGCGCACGAGCAGGTCGATGGCGTCGGCGAACTTGACGTTGAAGGCGTTGGTGCGGCGGCTGATCAGCTTGTTCAGCACGAAGTGCGGCAGCGCCGCGCCGGTGAACAGGCCGAAGGCAAGCGCGAAGGGCAGTACACCGGATTTCATGAAGACCAGTGCGGTCACGCCAAGGCCGATACCCAGCGAGGTGTAGAGATATTGCGGGATCGTCCAGCTCTGGCCCGAGCGATAGAGCCGCAGCGCCAGCGCATCGATGCGCGAGCCCGAGCCGGCGACCTTGTGGGCGCGCGGCTTGCGGGCGGCGACGGCCTTGCGCATCTGCGCCTCGACGCGGTCGGTCGCGCTCTGCGAATGGCGGAAACGCACGCCCTTGAGCCGGCGCGTCTTTTCCTTGTCGGGCGAGGGACCGGCAAAAGCCGCCCAGAGCAGCCCGATCACGGCCGTGAGGCCGACTGCCAACATCAGGATTGGGATCAGATTCATGCCCGTCGCTCGCCTTCATCGGGGCCTTGCGGTGCCTGCCGGGCCGGTCCTGCGACGGGCCCGGCAGGCACTGCGATCAGGCCGCGGTTTCCTTCTTGGAGGCCTTGCCCATGATGCCCTTGAGATCGAACTTGCCGAGCAGCGAGGTCTTGCCGCCCTGGTCCTTGGCGGAACCGGACGGGCCTGCGCCTTCGCCGCCTTCCTCGATGATCATGCGCGAGAGTTCGCGGATGGCGCTGCCGGCGCGGGTCGAGCGATTGGCGTCGACAAACGTCTGGCCGAGCTTGGCCGCCAGCGATGCCGCCTTGATGTCATAGGGAATGCTGACGTGGATGCGGGTCTCGATCGAGGCCTCGAAATCGGTCTTGCTGATCTCGGCCACGCCCGACTGCATCTTGTTGGCGACGATGATGACGCGCGTGTGCGGTGCATTGGCCTTGAACCAGGAGAGCATGCGGATCGTGTCGCGGGCCGAGGCCAGCGTCAGTTCGGTGACCAGAACCACCACGTTCACTTCCGCGACCAGTTGCGGGAAGTTGATCAGCATGTTGCGCGGCAGGTCGACCACGGTCATCTCGAAGGCCTGGCGAAACTCCTCTTCCAGCTGGAGGAAGGCGGAGCCGTCGGTCATCAGCGGGGTGCTGATCGGCGCTTCGGCGGAGAGGATCGCGAGATTGTCGTTGGCGCGGATCATCGCGCGTTCGATGAACAGCCCGTCGATGCGGCTGGGGTTCTCGATCGCGTCGGTGAGGCCCCGGCCGGGTTCGAGATCGAGCGTCAGCGCGCCGGTGCCGAAATGGATGTCGAGATCGAGCAGGGCGGTCGGCAGCTTGTTGTCGGCGCTGAACAGCCAGGCCAGCGAGGTCGCCAGCGTCGAGGCACCCACGCCGCCGCGCGTGCCGATCACCGCGGTCGAAATGTGCGACTTGGCGATGCCGCCGTCATGGTGGCGCGGCGCGGTGAACACGGCCTGGGCCTGTGCCAGCGTGTCGCGCACTTGTGCGGGCTGGAGGGGCTTGAGCAGGTAGTCGTGGATGCCGCTGGCGATGAGGTCGCGGTAGAGGCGCACGTCGTTGACCTGGCCCACCGCCACCACGACCGTGCCCGGCTCGCAGACTTCGGCGAGGGCATTGATGTCGTTGAGCGGATCGCCGCTTTCCGACAGGTCGACCAGCAGGATGTTGGGCGATGCGGTGATGGCCAGCGACTGCACCGCATTGCGCAGGCCGCCCTTGTTGCACTTCTCGGGCTGCCAGCCCATTTCGATGGCGATCGGGCGCAGCACGTCGAGCGAGGCTTCGTCGCACAGGTAGGCGGCGAACTGGTCACGCCCGTTCGGGCCGCCGGATTTCCAGGGTGCGTTCACGAGATCAGTCTCCCTTGCTCGAAGTGGCGGGAAGCTGGCCGCCGCCCTTGCCGGACGGGTCGGCCGCGCGGTAGGCCTCGATGGCCTTGGCGCTGCGAACGCTTACGCCGGTGTCGTTGGTGGCGCCGTGCAGCAGGTCTTCCGGGTTGGCGACCATGGCGGCAAGGTTCGAATTGGTCGCGCAGCCATAGTTGGTGGAGAGGCCGTTGGCGGGGTTGAAGTCGCTGTTCGAGGCCCAGTTGGGGCAGCCCGGCACATAGGCCTTGCTGCGGACCAGGACGATGCGGGCCTTGCCCTGGGCGACATAGCCGTCGGTCGCCGGGGCACCTTCGCTCAGCAGGATGCCGAAGCGCGCGGCAACGGATTCGACCGCACTGCGGGTCGCGGGATTGCCGCCGGGATCCTCGACATAGATGCGATCGCCGTACTTCACGGTCATCGCCTCGAACCAGCCGGCGAGGCGCGACTGTTCGCCATAGGCGAGGCCGCCGCCGTCGGTGCCGACGTCGAGTGCGTAGTTGACCTTCTCGACCACCGGCTGGTTGACCGAATTCATCGAACGGTTGGTGGGAACGCCGCCGCAACCGGCGAGCGCGAGGCCCAGGGAAAGCGCGGCGGTGCACAAGGCGATCTTGGACGTGTTCATCGGTATCACCTTTCTCACTTCAGGCTGAAGCCGGGCTTGGCATCGCCCGTCGCGGAGGCCTTCGAGCTGCGGCTGTCGCTGGTGCGGGCATCGTTGCCGACCGCGGGTGCGGCCGGTGTGCCGCCCGAGGAGGGCGCCGAGGTCGCCGCGGGGCGCTTGTCGCCCGAGCTGCCGTCGCTGGCCATGTTGCCGAGCAGGCGCTGCAGGTCGTTGGGCGCATTGAACCCGTCGGTCGGCAGCTTGATGTCGGCGGCGTCGACCGGATTGACGAGGTAGGGCGTCACGACGATGACCAGTTCGGTTTCGCCGCGCTTGTAGCTGGTCGAGCGGAACAGCGAGCCGAGGATCGGCAGGTCGCCGGCACCGGGCAGCTTCTGGATGGTGTTCTGCGAGTTGTTGCTGAGCAGGCCGGCGATCATGAAGCTCTGGCCGGAACCCAGTTCCACGGTGGTCTCGGTGCGGCGCACGGTGAGGGAGGGCACCTGGAAGCCGTTGAGAGTGACGGCGCCTTCGCTCGAGAGTTCCGAGACTTCGGGGCGCACCCGCATCGAGATATGGCCGTTGGCCAGGACCGTCGGCGCGTAGCTGAGCGAGACACCGTACTTCTTGTACTCGATCGTCACGTTCGAGCTGTTGGTGCCCTGCACGATCGGGATCGGGTATTCGCCGCCGGCCAGGAACTCGGCGCTTTCGCCGGAGAGCGTGGTGAGGTTGGGCTGGGCGAGGGTGGTCACCAGGCCCACCGTCTCGCCGGCATCGAGCGCGCCGAGGATGTTGAGGCCGAACAGCTTGCCGGTGGCCGCAAGGGTGCTGCCGCTGGTGATCGGCGAAACGGCGCTGGCCGTGGTCGAGGTGGTCGTGCCCATGCCGAGCGAGGAGCCGCCGGGCGTATACTGGGTGTACCAGCCCGAGCGCCCTTGCCCGAGACCGAACTTGAAGCCGCCGGTGCTGTCGACGGTGGTGATGTTCGACTGCATCGACTTGACCAGCGTGCGGCTGACTTCGGCAATGCGGACCTGCAGGTTCACCTGAAGCGGGGTTGCCATGCGCAGGCGGCTGATGACGTTGCCGTCCTTGCCGACATAGGCCTGGACCAGGCGCTCGGCCTCGGCGGCATCTTCCGGGGTCTTGACGGTGCCGGTCAGCAGGAAGGTGCTGGACCCCACCGTCGAGACGGCGATCCTGGCATCCGGCATCGCCAGGTGCAGCATCGATCCGACGCTGTCGATGTTCGAGCCGACCCGGATCGTGGCGGACCAGACCACCGCGCCCGAGGCGTTGCTGGCATAGACCGTGGTGGTGCCGCCGGCCTTGCCGAACAGGTAGAACTGGTTGCGCGACTTGACCTGCACGTCGGCCACCGCGTCGTTGGACACGAAGACGTCGGTCATCGTGCCGGGCACGTTGATGAGCTGGCCGTTGCCGATCGAGAGCGAGATGTCCTGGGCCGGGCGGACCACCGATTGCGCGGTGATCGGCGCGGCGACCGGGATGGCCAGCGGCGAGAGCACGCAGGCGGCACGCAGCAGGGATTTGAGAAGGCGCGTGTTCATCGTTTTGACCTTCGGCGGATGAATGCGGTTGGTGGCGACCTTGGCGCCGGTGGGCGCGATTGCGGCGGGGCGCATCAGTGGCTGCTTACCGGCTCGACGGAGACGTCCTTGCCGCGGGTGACGCGTACCACCGGACCGATCGGGACGGCGCGTGCGACAGTGGCGGCCTGGGCGGGCGGACCGGCGGCGACCACGGGCTGGGCCGGCGCGTTGCCCTGCATCGAGGGACGGCTGGAGCGCTGGAAGCGCGAGACATCGCCGCCGGTCACGTAAGTCGTGTTGCCTTCGATCGGCTGGGTCATCGCGGTGCGCATGATCTGTTCTTCCTGCGCCTTGGTCGCGCCCTCGGGGACCTTGACCTGGCCGGCGGCGAGGATGCGTTCGAACTCACCCTGGTTGTCGGCGATCGAGCGCAGCGACAGGCTGATCGTGCCCAGCTCCTGCGCGACGGCGACCTTTTCGGCGATGCGGGGGCTGACTTCGAGGGTCACGGTGCTGACCGCCTTGACCACGGTCTTGCCGTCGACGACGTCCTGGTCGGTGGCCTGGTCGGTGGCGAGCACGCGCAAGTTGCGCAGGATGGTTTCGGAGGCGCGCAGCGGCGGGGTGCCGTCGTTGCCGGTCACTTCCTGCGTCAGCACGAGGTCGACGCGGTCGCCCGGGAACACGAAGCCGCCGACGCCGGTCTTGGCGGAAACCGGGATCGTCACCGCACGCATGCCCGGCGCCAGTGCGGCGGCGAGGAAGCCGCGGTCGCCCGGTGCGACGAGGCCGCCCTGGGTGATCGGCTGGCCGGCGGTGATCGGGTAGCGGACAACGGTGCCCATCAGCTTCTGCATGTCGGCCTCGCCCTCGATGAAGTAGGCGTCCTTCACCAGTTCCTTGGGCCAGTCCTGATAAGAGACCGAATCGGCGGTGATGATCGTGCCCACCGGCAGCGCGCGCTGGGCGACGAGGACCTTGGGGCCCGTCGGCGCGACGGCGGTGGCGGCACCGGCCTGGGGCGCCGATGCGCCGCTGAACATCGACCTGGCGGCAATGGCGGTCCCGGCTGCGACGAGCAGCGCAATGACCAGCAGCACCAGCTTCTTCTTATCCATGGCTAGGAAGCCCCCTGAGTGTCCCCGATTAACTATGCGTACATTCGGGCAAATTGGTTAAAATCAGGTTCACCCCAACACGGGGGCGGCATGAAAGGCCGAAATCCCGGTGGTCGCAGCGACCCACAGGCCCGCTGCGGCAATGGCAACGCCGTAGGGCACGCGCAGGCGCGATTTCTGGCGGCGCTTGATATGGAAGAACCCGAGTGCGAACAGCGCGAGCAGGCCCAGCAGCGTGCCGGCGGCAACGAGCGCGGGCGAGCGGGACGAGGACAGCAGCGAATCGACCAGTTCCGGCGAGATCAGCGGTCGCCCTGTCGCCAGCGCCCAGGCCATGGCCGCCGCCACAAAGGTCCAGCCTGCCGCGACCAGCCAGGCGCCGATGTCGCACAGGGCCTCGCCCGGACGGCGTTCCATGTTGAAGGCGGCCATCGCCACCGAGGCGCCGCCACCGATCACGGCCATCAGCACGATCAGCTGGAGAAAGGGAGCAGGCGCAAACCACAGCGCCAGCGCGGCGAGCAGCTTGACGTCGCCGCCGCCCATCTGGCGCAGCACGAACAGCACGCAGCAGATTGCGAAAGTCGCAAGGGCAAGGCCGATCTGGATGCCGATGCCGGTCCAGCCCAGGCCGATCGACAGCCACCACAGCGGCGCGGCCAGGGCGATGCCGGCATTGAGCCGGTTCGCGATCTCGCGGCGCTTGATGTCCGTCACGGCCGCCACGACCAGCGCGGTTGCCAATGCGGCCAGCAATGCGTACGAAAAATACGCCGATTGCATCTGTTAGTACCCCCCTTAACAAGGGAATGATCTAGCGGGCATCACTTACCAAATAGTAACCAGTACATTGAGGCTGGAATTCATCACGTGACCATCGAAATTTCCGAAATTTCCCATGCGTTCAACGTGATGGAGGGGGCTGGCCGGGCCCGCCGCGCCATTCCGCCAGGTGTCGCCGAAAGCCGCTGGACGGCAAGCGACGGCAAAAGCCAGATCCGCCGGATCGACTGGCCGGTGCCGGATGCGCCGCGCGGGTCGCTGCTGTTCCTGCCGGGGCGCGGCGATGCTTACGAGAAGTGGCTGGAGACGCTGGAGCAGTGGCATGCGGAAGGCTGGGCAGTTACCTCGATTGACTGGCGGGGGCAGGCGCTGAGCGGCCGGCTCGGGCGTGATGGCATGACCGGGCATGTCGACGATTTCGGCCTCTGGATCGACGATCTTGCCCTGTTCTGGAAGGACTGGGCGCAGGAACGGCCGGGGCCGCTGGTGCTGGTCGGCCATTCGATGGGCGGGCATCTGGCCTTGCGTGCGGTGGCGGAGCGGCGGGTGTCTCCCGAGGCACTGGTGCTCTCCGCGCCGATGCTGGGTATCCATCCGGCTGCGATTCCCAGCGCCGTGCTGCATCCGGTTGCACGCGTGATCCGTGCTCTCGGCGATCCGCGCCGCCCGGCGTGGAAACATAACGAGAAGCCGCAGCTTGTCCCTCACGCCCGGATGAAGCTGCTTACCCACGACGAGGGGCGTTATGCCGACGAGGCGTGGTGGCGGCTGGAGCGTCCGGCCATGGCGATGGGCCCGGCCAGCTGGGGCTGGATCGAACGGGCGCTCGCCTCGATCCGCGGGCTGGAAGCCAAGGGAGTGCTCGAATCGGTCGCAGTGCCGGTGCTGCTGCTGGCGACGCGTCATGACGGCCTCGTGTCCTGGCCGGCGATTCGCCGGGCTGCGGCGCGCTTGCCGCAAGGCGAACTGGCCCACTGGGGCAGGGAGTGCCGCCACGAGATCCTGCGCGAAGCCGATCCGATCCGCGATTCCGCGCTGGCAACGATCCGGGACTTCCTGAACCGGAATGCGCCCGCTAGGGGCTGAGGCCCTATGCAAACGAGGTTCGATATCGTTGTGGTGGGCGCCGGCATGGCCGGTGCCTCGCTGGCGGCCCGCCTGGGCGCAAAGACCAGCGTGCTGGTGATCGAGGCGGAAGAGCGCCCCGGCTATCACGCCACCGGCCGCTCCGCCGCGTTCTGGACCGAAAGCTACGGCGGTCCGCGTGTCCAGCCGCTGACCGCGGCATCCGGCGCGGAACTGCGGGCGCTCGGGGTGCTGGCGCCGCGATCCGCGCTGACGCTGGGGCGGACGGGCGAGCAGGCTGAAGTCGAGCGATTCGCGCGGGTCTACGGCGATCTCGGGGTCGAGGTCCATGTGCTCGACCGCGCCGGGATCGCAGCGCGGGTGCCGGGCCTGCGGGGCGGCTGGGCATCGGGCGTGCTGGAGCCGAGCACCAGCGACATCGACGTGGCCGCGCTGCATCAGCACTATCTCGCCGCAGCGCGCCGCGAGGGGGTGGAGATCCGCTGCCGTGCGGGCTTGCGACGTGCAACGCGCTCCGCGCACGGCTGGTTGCTGGCGCTCGCCGACGGCACCGAGGTCGCCTGCGACGTGCTGGTCAACGCGGCGGGCGCCTGGGCCGATCCGGTGGCGCGGCTGGCCGGTGCGCGTCCGCTGGGCATCGCGCCCTATCGCCGCACGGTGGCCCAGCTCGCGGTCGGCCGCCCGGTGCCCGGCGATCTGCCGCTGGTGCTCGATGTGGGCGAGACGTTCTACTTCAAGCCCGAGCATGGCCGCCTCTGGCTGAGCCCGCATGACGAGACGCCCAGTGTCCCGTGCGACGCCGCGCCCGAGGAAATCGACGTGGCGCTGGCCATCGACCGCCTGGAGCAGGTTGTCGACTGGCCGGTCGAGCGGGTCGAGCATCGCTGGGCGGGGCTGCGCTCGTTCGCGCCGGACCGGCTGCCGGTCTATGGTTTCGATCCCGCCGACCCGGCATTCTTCTGGTTCGCCGGGCAGGGCGGTTTTGGCATCCAGACCGCGCCGGCGGCCGCTATGCTGGGAGCGGCCCTGCTGCTTGGCGAGAAGGGCGGCGACCTCGATCCCGCGCCTTATGGGCCGGATCGTTTCGTAATCGCCTGAGCGTGCCCGCGTGTGGGCGGGGGTTACTCCGAACCGCGAACATCTTCCGTGCGTTCGGGCGGTTTCCGGCCCGGCGCGAGGAAGTGCCATACCAGCAGGACCGGCTCCAGCACCGCCATGCCGATCAGGATGCTGACCAGGCGCTGGATGGCCGGCAGGATATGCGCGTCGGCGTAGGAATCGGGGACCAGCACGACCAGCACCGTGAGCGTGAACTGCAGGCCGAGGTAGGTGATCTGCGGGAGCCCGTTCTCGATGTGGCGGCCGATGACGATGCCGAGGCACGTTCCCGCGATCAGCACCGGGGTGTTGCCTTGTGCGATCAGCAGCACGGTCAGCGCCAGGGCACCGCCGGCAAGGCAGCCCATCGTGCGCAGGAACAGGCGGCGCGTGACCGGCGCGAAGCCGCTGGCGCCGATGCCGCCGATCGGCACGATCATCACCGCCATCACGGTGACGGCCGCCTGCGCCATTTCGGGCAGGTCGAACAGGGCATGCAGCAGCGGCAGCACGGAAATGGCGAGACCCGCCTGCGCCGCGTGGCGTGCGGCGTTGGGGTGCCAGCCCATGCGTTCGGGCCGGGGGCCTTGCAGGTCGAGCCACTTGCGGCCCGCCAGGGTGGCCGTCGTCAGGCTGACGAGGACGCAGGCGATGGTGCCCGCGATCACTTCCAGCAGGCGGGTCTGGGCAAAATCGATGGTGTCGAGCGCGGGGTGCTCCAGCTTGTCGAGCAGCACCATCTCGAAGGTCAGTCCGAACAACAGCCAGGCATAGGCCCGCCGGGCAGTGATCATGCCGTAGAGCCCGACGGCGCCGACGATCGCCGCGCTTGCCATCGCCAGCGGCAGCGATCGGGCGGCCCAGGGCATGACCGCCAGCGCCAGCAACGAGCCGAGAGCGGTGCCGACGATGCGCAGCACGCCGCGCAGCATCGTTTCCGAAGCGCCGCTCTTGAGCAGGACAAAGGCGGTGAAGGCTGCCCAGCCGACCATCTTCGCGCCGATCAGATGGGCGATGACGATCGAGAGCATGACCGAGGCCACGCAGGCCCATTCGTCCGCCATGCGCGGGCCCGGCGTTATCAGCGCCCGCGCTTCCTGCCGGAAGTTCTCGCGCAAGGTATCGAGATTCAGCAGCCGGTCAGGCAAACCATCACGCCTTGGCGGCTGCGACCGCCGCGTCGCTCGCCAGCTTGTCCACGCGCTCGTTCTCGGCATGGCCGGAGTGGCCGCGCACCCATTGCCAGTCCACCTTGTGGCGGCCGCTGGCCTCGATCAGGTCGTGCCAGAGATCGGCATTGCGCACCGGCTGCTTGCTGGCATTGACCCAGCCCTTCTTTTTCCAGCCGTGGACCCACTTGGTGATCCCGTCGATCACGTACTTGCTGTCGGTATGGAGCGTGACCTCGCAAGGCTCGGTCAGCGCATTGAGCGCCTTGATGACGGCGGTCATCTCCATGCGGTTGTTGGTGGTGTCGGGCTCGCCGCCCGCCATTTCCTTCTCGTGCACGCCCATGCGCAGCAGCACGCCCCAGCCGCCGGGGCCGGGATTGCCCTTGCAGGCACCATCGGTGAAGACGTCGACCTTCTTCATGCGCCGAAGATACCGTGATTGGCCGGATCGGCATAGAATTCGAGGCGGCGGGCAAAAGCCATCGGGTCCTTGGGGGTGACAAGCGCGTCTTCGGGCGTGTTCAGCCAGTCGTAGGCGCGGGTGGACAGGAAACGCACGGCCGCGCCGCGGGCCAGCACCGGCAGGGCGGCGCGCTCTGCGGCGGAGAGCGGGCGGACGCTCTCGTACCCTTCGATCAGGGCATCCGAGAGAGCGGCGTCGAAGCGGGTGCCGTCGCTGGAGAAGCACCAGGCGGCGTGCGTCACGGCGACGTCGTAGGCCAGCAGGTCGGTGCAGGCGAAGTAGAAGTCGATCAGGCCGGTGACCTTGTCGCCCAGCATCAGGACATTGTCGGGAAACAGGTCGGCATGGATCACGCCGCGCGGCAGGTCCGAGGGCCACTGCGCCGCAAGCGCAGGCAGTTCGCGCGCGACCAGGGCGGCAAGGTCGGCATCGATCGAGGCCAGGCCTTCGCTGCCGCAGTCGCCCAGCAGCTGCTGCCAGGCCGGCAGGTCGAGCGAGTTGGCGCGGTCCTGCCCGAAACGGGCCGAGGCGAGGTGGACTTGCGCCAGCGCCGCGCCGACCGCGCGGGCCTGGCCCACGGTGGGTTCGGATACCGAAACGCCGGGCAGGTATTCGATCAGCGCGAGCGCCTTCTGGCCCTCCGGCGTGTCGATCAGGCGGTGGCTGGCGCCGCCGCGGTCATGCATGGTGCGCGGCACCGGGCAACCCTGTTCGGCAAGGTGGTCCAGCAGGTCGAGGAAGAACGGCAATTCCGCGACTTCGGTGCGGCTTTCGTAGACCGTCAGGATGAACCGGCGCGAAGCCGCGGCTTGCTGGGTTTCGATCAGCCAGTTGCTGTTGGACACGCCCTCGGCGATGCCCTTGGCGGAAATCAGGGCGCCGACGTCGAAAGCCTCGACGATCGCCGCCATCTCTTCGGCGCCGAGCCGGGTATAGACTGCCATGTGCGAAAGATCCTCAGCGCGCGAGTTGGCGCGGCAGCTTGAACGTGATGGTCTCTTGCGCGGTGACGACCTGCTCGGCCGTGACATCGCGCAGTTCGCCGATGCGGGCGATCACTTCGTTGACCAGTTCCTCGGGCGCGGAAGCACCGGCGGTGAGGCCGACGCTGGTCAGGCCGTCGAGCCAGGCGGGGTCGATCTCCGAGGCACGCTGGATCATCCGGCCGACCGACCCCGAACGCTCCGCCACTTCGACGAGGCGCAGCGAGTTGGAGCTCTTGGGCGAGCCGATCACCAGCACCAGTTCGCACTTCGGCGCGATCTGCTTGACGGCGGCCTGGCGGTTGGAGGTGGCGTAGCAGATGTCTTCCTGCTTGGGCGCGACGACCTGCGGGAAGCGCGCCTCGATGGCGGCGATGATAGCTTGCGTATCGTCGACCGAGAGCGTGGTCTGCGAGAGATAGGCGAGTTCGCGGTCCTCGGGCACGGCGACGGTGGCGACGTCTTCCACCGTTTCGATCAGCGTCATGTTGCCTTCGGGAACCTGCCCGAAGGTGCCGATCACTTCGGGATGGCCGGCATGGCCGATGAACAGGATGTGGCGCCCGTCGGCGATCTGGCGCTCGGCCTGGCGATGGACCTTGCTGACCAGCGGGCAGGTGGCATCCAGCCACTCGAGGCCGCGCGCGGAGGCCTTGGCAGGCACCGATTTGGGCACGCCATGCGCGGAAAAGATCACCGGCACGCCGTCCGGAACCTGGTCTACGCTTTCGACGAACACGGCGCCTTTGGCCTTCAGGTTGTCGACCACGAACTTGTTGTGGACGATCTCGTGGCGCACGTAGACCGGTGCGCCGTAGATCTCGAGCGCACGCTCGACGATGTCGATGGCGCGGTCGACCCCGGCGCAGAAACCGCGCGGGGCGGCGATCAGGAGGCGCAGGGGCGCATTCGTGGCGAGCGTCTTCTCGGACGGAAAGGGCGCGTTCATGAATGGGCCTCTAGCGCTTTGCCGCGCGCGCCGCTAGGGCAAGCGCACGCCACTCGAGGGATGTACCGATGAATGCACGCCGCCTGACTGCTACCGTCCTCTGCTCTGCCGCCGCGGTGACCGCTCTGAGCGGTTGTGCAAAGAAGGGCGATATCGTGGTCGATTCGGGTGTCGGCATCACGTCCGTGCGCACCGCATGCCCGGCCGTGGGCATCCCCGACTATACCGGCGACATGACCCTGTTCCGCGCGCCGAACGACAAGACCTCGACCAATATCGACATGGTCGCCGCCATGACGAACGTGCGCACCGAATGCAGCGATCGTGGCGGCGCACAGGCGAGCGACAAGGTCACCGCGACCGTCAGCTTCGACGTCCTGGCTCGCCGCAACGACAAGCAGGGCGCCCGTCAGGTGACGCTGCCGATCTTCGTGAGCGTGCTGCAGGGCGGTTCGGCGGTCGTTTCGAAGCGCGTCGGCCAGGTGCAGATCACCTTTGCCGACGGTCAGGACCGGGCGCAGGCCCACGGCACCGGCACGGCCTATATCGATCGTGCCGCCGCGACGCTGCCCGCCGAAATTCGCGAGCGCATCACCCGTCCGCGCAAGGCCGGCGATCAGGACGCCGCCGTCGATCCGCTGGCGCAGCCCGATGTCAAGGCCGCGGTTGCCCGCGCCAGCTTCGAGGTGCTGGTCGGGTTCCAGCTGACCGACGATCAGTTGGCCTACAACGCGACGCGCTGATCGGCGCTCGCCCGCTAACCCAAGAATGGCCCGGAAAGTCGCTTTCCGGGCCATTCTTGTGGGTGCCGGGCTTATCCAGCGCGCGGGCGTGTCATGACCTGCTCGATCGCCTCGCGCGCATGGCGGGCTATCGCCTTGCGGTCGGTGCGTTGTTCGGCGGGCAGGGGCGGCAGGCAATGCACCGTGAGGCGGATCGGACGCCAACGCGCCAGCAGGCGCAGCGCGTTGGCGAGGCCCGGCTCGGCGCCGACCCAGGCGATGTCGGCCACCTGGGCGCCGTAATCGAGCCAGATCGGCTGGATGGCGAGGGAGCCGCAATCGGCATCCACGGCGGAAAGCAGCGAGGACTTGAACGGCAGCAGCCCGCTGCCGTCGCTGGTGGTGCCTTCCGGGAAGATCGCCAGGCGGCCGGTATCCGCGATGGCGCGGCGGACCTGCTCGATCTGGGCGGCGACCGAGCGGCGGTCGTGGCGGGCGACAAAGACGGTGTCGTTCAGCTCGCAAAGCCAGCGCAGCGGGCCGATTCCGGCCAGGCCGTCATGCGCGACGAAGGCGTTGCCGGTCGCGCCGGCCAGTGCCGGAATGTCGAGCCAGGAAACATGGTTGGCAAGCAGCACGCCGCGCCGGGTGGGGGGGGAGCCTGCAAGGCGCGTACGCAGTCCGCAGATCATGCCCACCGCGCGCAGGAAGCGGCGTGGAACCGGATTGGCGCGGGTGAACGGTGCCAGCAGGTAATAGGCGCCAAGGCAGGCAAGCAGCGTGGCGAGCAGGGCCGCGAGGCGCAAGGCGATGATCGGCCAGCCCCGCAGCGGAATGCGGCGCTTCGCGGAGGAAGTCGCCGCTGCCGTGTTCACTTGCGGGTTTCGCCGTCCTCGCGCTCGATCCGGACGCCGAACAGTTCCATGCGGTGGTCGACGAGGCGGAAGCCGAGGCGTTCGGCAACCTGGCGCTGGAGCGCTTCGAGTTCGGGATCGACGAATTCGATGACGGCGCCGCTCTCGACGTCGATCATGTGGTCGTGATGGGCTTCGGGGGCGGCTTCGTAGCGGGCGCGGCCATCACCGAAATCGTGACGGTCAAGGATGCCGGCTTCCTCGAAGAGGCGCACGGTGCGGTAGACCGTGGCGATCGAGATGCCCGGGTCGAGCGCTGCAGCGCGCTGGTGCAGCTTCTCCACATCGGGGTGGTCCGTGCTTTCGGACAGGACCTTGGCGATCACCCGACGCTGTTCGGTGATACGCAGGCCGCGTTCGGCGCAGAGGGCTTCGATGTCGATTGGTTGATGCACGTTTGACCTGTATCAATGAAAAGAGGCGCACCGGCTATGTAGGCTGGTGCGCCTCCAATCTCAACCTTTGTGGGCCAAGGCAGGCCTGTCTTTCCGCAGCTTCGACCCGTGCCTGTATGCATCGGGGCCGGGTTGCGGCGACATCCGCGCCTCTATCAGGCGGCGGCCGACTTGGGCTTGCGGCCGCGGCGCGCGTTGGGCTTGCGGCCGAGGCCGATCTTCTTGGCCAGTTCGCGGCGCTTTTCGGCGTAGTTCGGGGCGACCATCGGGTAGTCCGCGGGCAGGTTCCAGCGCACGCGGTATTCTTCCGGGGTCATGTTGTAGTGGGTCATGAGGTGGCGCTTGAGCATCTTCAGCTTCTTGCCGTCCTCGAGGCAGACGATGTAGTCGGGCTTGACCGAGGCGCGCACCGAAACGGCGGGCTCAGGCTTTTCTTCCTCGACGACGGTGGTGGTGCCGAGACCGGCGAGCGCGCCATAGACGTTGGTGATCAGCGAGGGGAGATCCTCGACGCTGACGCTGTTGTTGCTGACGTGGGCGGCGACGATGTCCGAAGTGAGCGTGATCAACGTCTCGTTGGCATCAACCTGGATGGTGTCCATTTTCTTACGACCTCGATTTATTTTTGCGACTTTACCGAGCGGAATCGATGTGCGCTTCTCTTCCGCGATTTCGGCCTTGGACCAATCTGGTCCGCAATTCAAGATTATTCACAAGTTGCGACTAAAGTTCCAGTTATCGCTTGTTAATCGACGGCCAGTAAAGGTCGATTTATACGGGTAATTACAAGTCCGACAAATTTCCATCACAGATGTCGCAAGCGAAAGTCAGGGCGTCGATGCGCTCTCCATTTTGCGTGCGGTAGTAGTCCTTGCGCTCGCCGATGGAATAGAAGCCGAAATTGCAATAGAGGGATTGTGCGGGGTTGCCGCGCCGCATTTCGAGAAGCAGGCGTCTGGCGCCGCGCCGGGCTGCGGCAAGACGCAGCGCGTCGAGAATGGCACGGCCCAGTCCAAGGCGCCGAAACTGCGGCTTCACGCCCAGGAGCAGCAGTTCCTCTTCTTCGTAGCCGGTGCGCGAAAGCGAAAAGCCGGCCGCTTCCTCGTCGCCGGTTACCGGCGTGCCGTCCGGCGAGATCAGGTAGTAGTGGCAATTGCCAAGGAGGAGAGCGTCGTCGACCTGCCGGCGGTTCCAGGCCTCGCCCCAGTTGGGGTCGAAGGCCGTTTCCATCACCGACATGATGCGGTCGAGGTCGTCGATCATCGTTGGGCGGCGCCTTTCGTGTCGGTTGCGGCTCTCGCGGCCATCGGTTTGGCGTCGGGCGCGCGGCCGTAGAGCGGCTGGATGTCGGTGGTGAAGGTGGAGGAGGGCAGCAATGTCACGCGGCGCGCATCGGGCCAGATTTCCAGCGCCTCGCCCGATTGGCGGGCGGCGACCAGCGCCTTGGCCTGGGTTCCCGCGGCGAGTTCCTCGGGGCTGGCGGCGGCGGCCTCGGCCGGGCGCAGCGACGCGAGCGGGCGGGCGATCGTGCCGTCCGCGTCGTAGCCCTCGATGAACCATTCGCCGTGGCCGCCGGTCATCGCCACGGCCACCGGCCGGGCGCCGCTTTCGGCGCGGGCGATCGCGGCAACGAGATCGAGCGAGGGGTAGCCCACCACGTCGGCGCCCCAGGCCAGGGCCAGTCCGCGCGCTGCCGCCAGGCCTACGCGTACGCCGGTGAAGCTGCCAGGTCCAAGTGCCACGGCGATGCGACCGGCACGGCCGCGACCGGGAAGGGCGGCGATCATCGGCACCAGCGCTTCGGCATGGCCGCGCCCGAGCAGGCGATAGTCGCCCGCGAGCAGTTCGCCATTTTCGAACAGCGCGACCGAACAGGCTTCGGTGGCGCTGTCGATCACCAGCATGCGGTTATCGTTGGATGAGGTCATGATGAAGTGAAGGCGCCTGCTTGCGGTCAGGCCGCGCGCACTTCGGTGACTTCGGGGACATAGTGCTTGAGCAGGCTTTCGATGCCGTGCTTGAGGGTGGCGCTCGACGAGGGGCAGCCCGAGCAGGCGCCTTGCATGGCAAGGTAGACCACGCCGTCGCGGTAGCCGCGATAGACGATGTCGCCGCCGTCATTGGCCACGGCCGGGCGCACGCGGGTTTCGATCAGGTCCTTGATCTGGTCGACGATGTCGGCATCGGCGGGATCGTCGCCATAGTCTTCCTCCTCCTCGGGCGGGACCGAGAAGCCGCTGGCGCTGCCGCCGGCGAACAGGGGGGCCTGTGAAACGAAATGGTCGAGCAGGACCGAGACGACCTGCGGCTTGAGATCGCCCCACTCGACGCCGGGGGCGGCGGTGACCGAAACGAAGTGTTCGCCGAAGAACACGCCGGTCACGTCGCCGAGGTCGAACAGGGCCTGTGCCAGCGGCGAGGCCTCTGCCGCTTCGGGCGAGGTGAATTCGCGCGTGCCCGCGGGCATGACCTGCCGGCCGGGCAGGAACTTGAGCGTGGCGGGGTTCGGCGTGGTTTCGGTTTCGATGTACATGGTTCTCGCGATGTAGGGGGCGTGCGCGCGGGGTCAAGTGCGGGAAGGGTGGTAGCCGCCTCGATCACCTGAAAGTCGCGGCGCAATGGATGCATCGACTGTTGCATTATATGGGCAGTTCGAATGGCTTGGCTGCGGAACTTGGGAAGCCTGCAAGAAACTCCCCGCTATTCACTGGCCCTTAAGGAAGGGCGACCCTATACCCCTTGCGATGACGACCAAATCGCGCGCCGCCCGCTCGCTCGCCGCCCTGCTGCTCCTGGCACCGCTCCCGCAGCCCTTCCTGGCCTCGGCTTCGGCCGAATCCAAGGCCGATGCGGTCAAGGACGACGCGGCGCCGGGAAGCGCGCAGCCTGCACGCAAGGCGTCGGAAGGTGCCGGAAAGCAGCGTTCCCGCAAGGGGGCACCGCAATCCGCGCAGCAGCGTATTCCGGTGGTGGTCAAGCAGAACGGCGAGGACGAGCCGCTGGTGGGCGACGCCGATCCCTGGCTCTACCGGGGCAGCGACATTCCCCATGACAAGGAATGGCACTTCGGCGAGCTTTCGAATGGCCTCAAGTATGCCGTTCGCCGCAACGGGGTGCCGCCGGGGCAGGTCTCGATCCGCATCCGCGTCGATGCCGGTTCGCTCTACGAAACCGATCCGGAGCGTGGCTACGCGCATCTGCTCGAACACATGCTGTTCCGCGAATCGAAGTACATTCCCGAGGGCACCGCGATCGCCGCCTTCCAGCGCCTCGGCGCGACCTTCGGCAGCGATACCAATGCGGTGACCTCGACCACGCAGACCGTGTTCAAGCTCGACCTGCCCAATGCCACGCCGACCTCGCTGGACGAGACGTTCAAGCTGATGAGCGGCATGGTCACCGCGCCGGCGCTCTCGGCCTCGAACCTCAAGCAGGACCTGCCGATCGTGCTGGCCGAAATGCGCGAGCGCGGGGGTGCTGCCAAGCGGGTGCAGCAGGCGATGCAGCAGGTGATCTACGCCGGTCAGCCGCTGTCGCAGCGCGAGCCGATCGGCACCGTCGAGACGCTGACCGCCGCCACGCCCGACACCGTGCGCGCGTTCTATTCGCGCTGGTACCGGCCCGACAACGTCGCGGTGATCGTGGCCGGTGATGCCGATCCGGCGACGCTGGAAAGCTATGTGAAGAAGTGGTTCGCCGGCTGGAAGGTGTCGGGCGCGCTGGCAAAGGCGCCGAGCTTCGGTGATCCCGCCGCGCCTGCGGGTGCCGATCCCGCCAACCCGGTGGGCGAGACGCGCGTGCTGGTCGAGCCGGACCTGCCGCCCTCGCTGCTCTATGCCACGCTGCGTCCCTGGCGGCAGGTGACCGACAACATCGCCTACAACCAGGGGCTGATGGTCGACGCGATCGCGCAGGCGGTGATCAACCGCCGTCTCGAGACCAAGGCGCGTGCGGGCGGCAGCTATCTCTCCGCTTCGGTCAATCAGGAGGACGTCTCGCGTTCGGCGGACGCCACGTTCGTGTCGATTACGCCGCTGGGCGATGACTGGAAGGCGGCGCTGCACGATGTGCGCGCGGTGATCGCCGATGCCATCGCGAACCCGCCGACACAGGAGGAGATCGACCGCGAAGTGGCCGAACTCGATGTCGGTTTCCAGGTCCCGGTCGAACAGCGCCGCATCCTGCCCGGCTCCAAGCTGGCGGACGACCTGGTCAATGCGCTCGACATCCGCGAGACGGTGGCGGGACCGGAGGACGTGCTGCGCATCTTCCGCGAATCGAAGCCGATGTTCACGCCGGCCAAGGTGCTGGAGCATAGCCGCCAGCTGTTCAGCGGCACGGTCACCCGCGCGCTGTTCAGCACCCAGAAGGCCGGCGGCGTCACCGACGAGGCGCTGCGCCAGGCGCTGATGGCGCCGATCACGCCTGATGCCTCGACCCGTTCGGCGAGCAATGCGCCGCCGGTCTCGTTCGATACCTTGCCCGCCATCGGCAAGCCGCAGAAGGCGGTGTCCGACCAGCCGACGGGCTTGCTGGACATCGAGCAACTCAACTTCGCCAATGGCGTCAAGGTCCTGCTCTGGCCGGTGCAGGAAGAGCCCGGCCGCGTCACCGTGAAGGTGCGTTTCGGCGGCGGCACCCGCGCGATGGCGGCCAAGGATGCACCCTATCTCGGCCTTGCCAACTATGCGCTGGTGGGCTCCGGTCTGGCGACGCTGGGGCAGGAGGATCTCGACCGGATCTCCACCGGCCGCAAGATGGGCTTCGACTTCGACGTGCAGGACGCCTCGTTCGTCTTCACCGCGGAAACCCGCCCGCAGGATCTGGCCGACCAGCTCTATCTCTTTGCCGCCAAGCTCGACCTGCCACGCTGGGATCCCAGTCCCTTCCTGCGTGCCAAGGCGGCGGCCAAGATCCAGTACGATACCTTCGCCACTTCGCCGCAGGGCGTGCTCAACCGCGACCTGACGTTCTATCAGCGCGGCAAGGATCCCCGTTTCGGCACGGCGACTCCCGCGCAGATCGAGGCGACGACGGCCAAGGGCTTCAAGGCGGTATGGAGCAAGGCGCTGGCGAGCGGCCCGGTCGAAGTGCAGATCTACGGCGACTTCGACAAGACGGCGGCCATCGCCGCGCTGGAGAAGACCTTCGGCGCGCTCAAGCCGCGCGTGCCGGCACCGATCGCCAAGGTCGCCGAAGTCGCGGTGCCCAAGCCTTCCGACGTGCCGGTGGTGCTGCACCACCACGGCGATCCCGATCAGGCGGCGGCGGTGATCTCGTGGCCGACCGGCGGCGGCGCCATGGGCATTCGCGAATCGCGCCAGCTCGAGGTGCTGACCCAGCTCTTCACCAACCGCCTGCTCGATGCCATGCGCGAGAAGCTGGGCGTGGCCTATTCGCCCTACGTCTTTTCGCAGTGGCCGGTGGACATGACCACCGGCGGCTCGATCACGGCGGTGGCGCAGCTCGATCCCAAGTCGGTCACGGTGTTCTTCCAGACCGCCGACGAGATCGCCGAGAACCTGATCGCCAATCCGCCGACGGCCGAGGAACTGTCGCTGGTGACCGAACCGCTGCGCCAGCAGGTGACGCGCGCCGCATCGAGCACTTCGTTCTTCATGAGCCAGCTCGAGGGGGCGACCTACGACCCCTCGCGCATCGGCACGATCCGCACGATCCTCAACGACTACACGCTGGTGACGCCGCAGCAGATGCAGCAACTGGCCGCGCGCTATCTCGGCAAGGACAAGTCCTGGCGGCTTGAGGTGATGCCGGAAGGCAAAAGCTCCGGCACGGTGGCCAGGCGCTGAATAGGAACGGGAGGCTTCGGCCTCCCGTTTTGGTTTGGGGCTTGCCGCAAACGTGAATGAAGCATCGGCTGCTGAGAGTGGCCATCCGTAGTTGCGGATGGGCGGGCGTCCGTTATCCGGATTTTTCAGAAAATTGCTGTCGCTCCGGGTGCACCCCATTGCGGACGTTCGTTGAACCCGGATGGCTTGCCGATTGTTCACTCCATTCGTCATTCCCGCGAAGGCGGGAATCCAGTAGCAACCTGGCAATGAAGGACACCTTCGCGCCCGCCGTCTATGTTCTCGCTTCAGCACGAAACGGCACACTCTACACCGGCACTACCTCGAACCTGATCCAACGCCTCGCCCAGCATCGCAGCGAATGCTTCGACGGCTTCAGCGCCCGCTATGGAACCAAGCTGCTGGTGTGGTTCGAAATGCACGCGACAATCGAACACGCGATCCAGCGAGAGAAGCGGATCAAGAAATGGAACCGTGACTGGAAGCTCAGGTTGATCGAAGAAGGCAATCCACGATGGCGCGATCTCGCCACCGACTTTGGCTTCGAAGCGCTGCGTTGACTGGATTCCCGCCTCCGCGGGAATGACGAAGAGGGGGTGGGAATGACGAAGATCCGGGGCAGATTTGGCATCGGCAACGGGTGTTTTAAAATCCGGATCAGACGGTCGGCTAACCCAGACAAAGTTGCTCCTCCCACCCGCTCAGGCTGAGCTTGTCGCAGCCCCCTGAGGCGCGGCGCAAGGCTTCCCATCGTTCGGCAAGCTCAGGATGAGCGGAGCGGATGGGGCAGGGCCGTCTCTCCTGATGCTTCAGTCATGCGGGGACCGACCTCCCGCAGATGCCGAACAGGCTCGTGTGCGAGGCGGCAGCGCAGGCAATGGCACTCCACGGTGGCGAGGGGAAGCGGCCTCTCTCGACCGATAAGCACTCTCCGGGGCTGCCCTCCGGCAACAATCTTGCCCATCGCTCCGGTGCTGTGGCGCAATCGATCACGCTGATCGGCTAAACCGGCTTTGCAAAAATTGCTTGGAGCGGCTATGGGGCGCCCCTTGTTTGCGGTTCTTGCCGGTTTGGCCCTGTGCATGTGGCGCGGGGAGTGAAGGCGAAGGAACAGCCAGGAGTACATGACGTGGCTAGCAATTGGACCCCGGAAAGCTGGAAGGCTAAGGAAGCCCGCCACCTTCCGGTTTATGGCGATGCGGAGAAGCTGGGCGAGGTCGAGGCCACGCTTGCGAAGTTTCCGCCGCTGGTCTTTGCGGGCGAGGCGCGTGCTCTGAAGGCGGATCTCGCCGAAGTCGCCGCCGGTCGCGGTTTTCTGCTGCAGGGCGGGGACTGCGCGGAGAGCTTCGCCGAATTCAGCGCCGACAACATCCGCGATTCCTTCCGCGTGCTGCTGCAGATGGCGGTCGTGCTGACCTTCGCCAGCAAGCAGCCGGTGGTGAAGCTGGGCCGCATGGCGGGCCAGTTTGCCAAGCCGCGCTCGGCCCCGACCGAGATGGTGGGCGGCGTCGAGATGCCCAGCTACTTCGGCGACATCATCAACGGCATCGAAGGCAACGCCGAAGCGCGTCGCAACGATCCGGAACGCATGCTGCGCGCCTATACGCAGTCCTCGGCCACGCTGAACCTGCTGCGCGCTTTCGCGCATGGCGGCTATGCGAACCTGCGCCAGGTCCACCAGTGGACGATGGAACACATCGGCCGCAGCCCCTGGGGCGAGAAGTTCGCGCAGATGGCCGACCGCATCGGCGAGGCGCTGGACTTCATGGCCGCCTGCGGCGTGGACCCGACCTCGGTTCCGCAGCTTCAGGGCACCGACTTCTACACCAGCCACGAAGCGCTGCTGCTCCCCTACGAGCAAGCCCTGACGCGCCGCGATTCGCTGACCGGCGACTGGTACGACTGTTCGGCCCACATGCTGTGGATCGGCGACCGTACCCGCTTCGAGGGCTCGGCCCACGTCGAGTACCTGCGCGGCGTCGGCAACCCGATCGGCATGAAGTGCGGACCCAGCCTTGAGCCCGACGCGCTGCTGCGCATGCTCGATACGCTGAACCCGGGCCGCGAGCCGGGCCGCATGACGCTGATTAGCCGCTATGGCCACGACAAGGTGGAAGCCGGCCTGCCCAAGCTGGTGCGCGCGGTGAAGGCCGAAGGTCATCCGGTGGTGTGGTCGTGCGACCCGATGCATGGCAACGTCATCAAGACCGACACCGGCTTCAAGACCCGTCCGTATGAGCGCATCCTTGCCGAAGTGCGCGGCTTCTTTGCCGTCCACCGCGCCGAGGGCACCCATGCCGGCGGCATCCATATCGAGATGACCGGCCAGGACGTCACCGAATGCACCGGCGGCGCGATCGCCATCACCGACGAGGCGCTGAAGGATCGCTACCACACCCACTGCGACCCGCGCCTCAACGGTGCGCAGTCGATCGAACTCGCATTCGAACTGGCGGACCTGCTCAACCTCGAAGCGACCGAGCGGCACAAGCAGGCGGCCTGATCCGCCGCTTGGTCCTGGTGAACATGCACGGGCAGGGGAGCGATGGCTCTCCTGCCCGTTTGCTTATGCGCTCGGTTCCAGCCGCGACCGTCCGGCGCCGCGCAGCCGTCAGGACAGCGCCACCGGATCCTCGGGAGCATCGCGCAGGCGCAAGTAGAGCTTGCCGTCCACCGGGCGTGGTACGGCCAGGCTGCCCCCGGTGAAGCCGGGAGGAACCGCCACGGGCTGGGCGAACGTGCGCTCGGCGGCGACGGCACCGATCAGGAACAGGTCGCGGCCCGACAGCGTGCACGGCGTGGCCGCGTCGCTCTTGTTATCGGCGCAGGCGAGGTTCTCGATGCGCGGCAGGCGGGCGAGCGTTGCCATCGGCTTCCAGTCGCCCGCGGTGTCGGCCCCGACCAGGCGGAAACGCAGTGGGCCGAAGGTTCCGGCGGGTAGATCGGCGGCCTTGAGGCGGGCGACCATGACGTGCTGGCTTTCCAGCGTCAGGCCCTTGCCGGCGCTCAGGCGGGCGGCGACCGGGCCTCCGGTCGTGGCGATCTCGATGGTGGAGGCTGTGTCGAAACGCTCGCCCGGCGCCGCCTTGATCGAGAAGACCAGTTCGCCGTTGTCCGGCAGCAGGTCGTCGGAGCCGAGTTCGAGCGACCGCGCACCGGGCGCCGAAGGGCCGGGATAGACGGTGCGGCCGATCAGTTCCGCCTGCGGGCGCGACGCGGCGATGCGGGTCGGCAGCGAAAGACTGCGCCCGTCGGCCAGCGCGATGACGGCCTTGCCGGCGGTTCCCGTGTCAGGCGCTTTTGCGCCGCCCTGGGCGACGAGGCGCAGGCGGTCTACGGCTCCCTCGCGCGTCAGGCCGTCGGGCTTGAATTCGATCTCGCCCAGCGTCAGCGATTGCACCTGATCGAGCCGCTGGCCGGTCAGTTCGCCTTCGGTGTCTCCGGCATGGAGTTCGAAACCGTCGATGCGGCTGGCTTCGGCGCGGGCGCGCAGGCTCAGTGTTTCGGGCCCCTTGGCACCCTGATAGCGCAGTTCCACGCGCACTTCGTCGGGCGCGGCCTTGGCCAGCGGCACCGTGAAGGCAAGCCGGTTGCCGTCGCGCACTTTCCATTCGAGCGCTTTGGGGCCGCCGTTTCTTTGCTGCATCGTCACGTCCTCGACACAGGACGGTGCCGCGCCTTCGAGCACGACCTCGTTGTCGCGCCCCACGACCAGCCCGTCGGCATCGCCGGTCACTTTCCAGGCATTGCCGTCCGGTCGCTGGAGCAGGAACTCCGGCCCCTCGAACGGCGCGAAGCCCCAGAGGCCGTGAAGCTGCGCGCGCATCGAACCGGTGAAAGCGCTCGGTAGTGCCTCCCCGGTGATGACGTAGCCGCCCTTGTCGGCGCGCGGCGTCACCGGCACGTCGATGGTCTGGCCGGAAGCAGTGGTGATCTTGACCTTCATGTCATGCGCAAAGGCGGTGGAGAACACCAGCGGCGCCCCCTCGACCGGCAGCAGGGCACCGGGGCGGGCGATGCAGACCGGGGCCTTTGCGGTGCTGCGCAGCTGCGGGGGAATGTCCGCCTCGATCGCGGGCAGGGCGGTGACCATGACCGACTTGGGTTTCTGGAACGAAGGCGCGGCATTGAGCAGCAGCGACATCGTCTCGTCCCGGCGAACCGAGAGTGTTGGCAGGTAGCCGAACTGCGGGTTGCTGAAGGCGCCGAAGATGCGGGCAATGTCGCGGGCGACGCCGATATAGGCGCTGTAATAGCCCGCGCCCGCCTCGGGCGTGGCGCTCAGCTGCAGGGCAAGGTCGGTGGGCGTGCCGGTCAGCGTATCGGCCAGGGAACTGGAATGGACGTCGTTGAGGACAAGCGATTCCTTGTTCTCCAGCAGGCAGGAGGCCTGCATCTCGATGACCTTGGACAGGCAGTCCTCGTTGAGCTTGATCGAGAGGCTGCGGGCCAGCACCGGGGCTACCGCGCGAAGGTATTCCGGCCCGGTGTTGTCCTGCGCCTGGATCGCGCCCATGAACGCGGTGAGGCGCGAATGGTCGAGCGAGGCCTGGTTGAGGTCCTGACTGGCGCGCACGAATTCGCCCGGCTTGCCGCGTACCGCATCGACCAGCGCGCCTTCCGCGCCGTTGGTATCGGGCACCATCAGCACGACCATCTGCCGCGCGCCCTTGGGCACGGTGAGGGTGAGCGCCTTGTCCTTTTCCTTGCTCTTCCAGGTGTCGGCGATGGCGATCCAGTTCTTGGGCGGCGGATTGGTGGCGCCGCGCAGGAACGCCGAGACCAGCAGGAACTTGAGCCCCTGATCCTCGGGCAGCGCGGCGTGGACGGAGATCCTGTCGCCTTCGGCAAGGCTGGGCACTTGTGCGATCGGCAGGGTCTGCTGGCCGCGCGTCACGGTGATCCGCAGGTCTGGGCCGGTCAGTTCGAAGGGGGCGGGATCGGCCTGGACCGGAGCGGCCGTGCAGAGCAGGGTGGCCAGAGCGAGCGGCACGGTGCGCGCGAAGAGGCGGGCAGGCGCGCAAGTGGAGCGGGGCGAATCGGCATCCTTCATGCAGAGTGGCAAAGCGTGTGTTTCCTGTCGGTTGCCTGACTCATGGGCTGACTTTACGAAAATAATACGCTTGGCCGCCACTTGCGGCGGATAACGATCGATCGTGGCGGCTTTCGGGCAGGCCTGCGCCGTCCACGATAACGGCGGTGTTCACGCTTGACCGCGTGAAATGCACGCGTCACCAATCGCTTCCATGACAAGAAACCTTCGGGCCCGCAGCCTTCGCATCGCCGTCAGTGTCGCCGCCGCGCCGCTGGCTCTCGCCGCCGCCTCGCAGCTTTCCGCGCAGGATAGGGCAGCCAAGACCGACACCATGATGAACGAGCAGGTCGCCTCGTACGACTGGGTGCGCCCGCAGGCGGACTATATCCGCCGCGAGGTGATGATCCCGATGCGCGACGGCAAGAAGCTGTTCACCGTCATCGTGATGCGCAAGGGTACGCATGACGGCCCGATCCTGCTCAGCCGCACGCCCTACAACGCCGGCAAGATGAGCAGCCGCAACCGCAGCCAGAAGATCGAGGAAATTCTCCCGGTCATGGACGCGGACTTCGTGAACGACGGCTATATCCGCGTCTATCAGGACGTGCGCGGGCTGGATGGTTCCGAAGGCGACTACGTGATGAACCGCCCGCTGCGCGGCCCCCTGAACCCCACCAAGGTCGATCACGCCACCGATACGTACGACACGATCGACTGGCTGGTGAAGAACGTGAAGGAAAGCAACGGCAAGGTGGGCATCACCGGGTCGTCCTACCTCGGCTTCACCTCGCTGATGGCGCTGGTCGATCCGCATCCCGCGCTCAAGGCCTCGGTGCCGCAGAGCCCGATGGTCGACGGCTGGATGGGCGACGACTGGTTCCACAACGGCGCCTTCCGCATGTTCGGCTTCGACTACGATCTGGGCCAGACGGTGAAGAAGGGCGGCGGCTCGGTGCCCAAGGGCACGGGCGACGAGTATCAGGCCTATCTCGAGGCCGGTTCGGCGATGGAATACGCCAAGGCCTATGGGCTGCTGGACCTGCCGGTCGTGCGCAAGGTGCTGGAACATCCCAGCTATGATGCATGGTGGCAGGGGCAGGCGGTGGACAAGCTGCTGGCCGCGCGCAAGCTGACCGTGCCGACGATGCTGGTGGTGGGCCAGTGGGATCAGGAAGACAGCTACGGCGCACCGGCGGTCTACAAGGCGCTGGAGCCGCAGGACACCAACAACGACATGGTCTCGCTGGTGATCGGCCCCTGGCGCCACTCCCAGGTGAACTACGAGGCGCGCGAGCTTGGTCCGCTGAAGTGGGAAGGCGATACCGGCGGCCAGTTCCGCCGCAACTACATGAAGCCGTTCCTTGACTGCCACCTGAAGACAAATGCGCCGAAGTGCGACACGCCGCCGGTGCTGACTTACGCCACCGGCGCGGTCGGAGCCAAGGCGGGCTGGGAAGTCTCGCAGAAGTGGCCCGCAGGGACCTACACGCCGCTGTACCTTGCGGGTAATTACGGCCTCTCGTGGGCGAAGCCGGCGGCGGGCAGCGACAGCTACGTGTCCGACCCGGCCAAGCCCGTGCCGATGCTGCCGCGCCCGGTGCACATGCAGGGCGAGGAATGGAAGACCTGGCTTGTTCATGACCAGCGCTTCGTCGATGGCCGCCCGGACGTGCTGAGCTACACCACCGGCGTGCTCGACAAGCCGGTGCACATCATGGGCGCGCCCAAGGTGGAACTGCACGCCTCCACCACCGGGCAGGACAGCGACTATGTGGTCAAGCTGATCGACGTCTATCCGCAGGAAAACTCGGCCAATCCGGAACTGGCGGGTTATCAGTTGGGTGTCGGCATCGAGATCTTCCGGGGGCGCTATGTGAACGGCTTCGACAAGCCGCAGCCGCTGGAGCCCGGCAAGGGCTATACCTTCCAGTGGTCGCTGCCCAACGTCGATCACGTGTTCCTGCCGGGGCACAAGATCATGGTCCAGGTGCAGTCCAGCCTGTTCCCGCTCTATGACCGCAACCCGCAGTCCTGGGTGCCTTCCATCATGGAGGCGATGCCCAAGGACTATGTGAAGGCCACCGAGACCGTGCAGTATGGCGGCGATGCGGCCAGCGCGGTGTGGCTGCCCATCGCCGGGAACTGACGGCGTTCAGATCGTCTCCCGGTCGATACCGGGAGACGATCATGAGCGGACCTTTCGACCTTTCCGGGCGCCTCGCGCTCGTGACCGGCGGTGCCAGCGGGATTGGCGCGGGCATCTGCGCGGTGCTGACCTGCGCCGGAGCGCGGGTGGTCGTGCTCGACCGGGACGAAGCCGGTGCGCGGGCGCAAGTCGAGGCAGGCAAGGCGGTGGACGCGGTCATGGTGGACCTCGCCGATGAGGCGTCCATCGTCTCTGCCTGTGCAGAGGCTGCTGGGCGCCATGGCACGCCTTGGTTGCTGGTCAACAACGCCGGGCTTCAGCACCGCGAAATGCTGCTGGAGGGCACGGCGGCACATTGGCAGCGGATCGAGGCGATCAACGCGCGCGCGCCGTTCCTGATGATCCGCGAAGTGGCGCGGGCGATGATCGCCGGCGGCGAGGGCGGGCGCGTGGTCAACTGCGCCTCGAGCGGGCTGGTTGGCCAGTTCGTGCAGGGGCTGGCGGCCTACATGGCCAGCAAGGGCGCGCTCGCGGCGCTCACCACCAGTGCCGCCTTCGAACTTGCGGCGCACGGGATCACCGTCAACACCGTGCTGCCGGGCGGCGTCGGCACGCCCGGCGCGATCCATGCCGAAGGACCGCCGCCGGTCGGCCCGGGCAATCGAACCCCGCCGCTGGGCCGTTGCACGGCCGAGGACATCGCCTCGGCCGTACTCTATTTCGCGACCCCGATGGCGCACCGGGTGACCAATCAGGTGCTCGCCGTCGACGGCGGGTTCACGGTGACTTGAACACGGCACGAAGGGGTGAGGTTTTCCGTCCCCCCGGAACGCTCGCCAAATCCAAACGCGTCATCCCCGCGAAGGCGGGGATCCCGCTTGTTCTTCGGGGCGAGGCAAAAAGGAAGCGGGGCCCCCGCCTTCGCGGGAGGGGGTGAGGTTTTGTATTCGATAGAAGGCTCTACACCGCGTTCCGCTTGGCAATCGCCGCCAGCACGGCGGCGCTTGGCTTGGGTGTGCGGGCGAAGGTCGCGCGGTCGACGGAGCATAGCCCGTACTTGTGCTTGAAGCCGAACACCCATTCGAAGTTGTCCGCCAGCGTCCAGTGGACATAGCCCAGCACCGGCACGCCATCGGCAATGGCCTGCTGCAATCCGGAGAGCGCTTCGGGAATGAACTTCGCGCGCACTGCGTCGTCCTCGATGCCGATGCCGTGTTCGGTCACCATCACCGGCCGCCCGGTCGCCTCGTGGGCATAACGCACTGCACCAGCCAGTGAGGCGGGGTAAATTTCCACGCCCATCTGACTGCGCGGCACATCGGCGGGTGGCTGGACCTGACCCTGCGCATTCCAGATCGCCCGCGCATAGTTCTGCACGCCGATGAAGTCGTCCTGCTTGGCCAGTTCCAGCCATGGCCCGTAGAATTGCTTGCGGATTGCGTCGCGCTGCGAATTCGCGCCGACGGCCTGATCGTCGCTCATCGTCAGGCTGACCCCCACCGGCAGGTCGCCGCGTGCGGCCTTGATCGCGGCGCGGCCGGCCTTGTGCGCGGCGAGCATGTTTTCCTCCAGCAGCGCAATGTCGTCGTGTTCGGGCAGCATGCCGTTCTTGAAGTTGCCGGCCCCGCAGGCCGCGCCCGCGGCCTGGTTCATCGCCTTTACCATGCCGGCCATCTGTGGCGGCAGGCCCTTGTCGACGAGGTGGATCATGTTCGGCTCGTTGAGTGTGGTGGCATAGCCCATGCCCGCCGCCAGGCGGCGGGCCGCCTTGTCGCAGTAGCGGGCAAACAGGTCGGCCGCGTCCTTCTGCGTCCATCCGCCTTGCGCCGCGAACCAGCGCGGCAGGGTGAAGTGGTTGAACGTTACCATCGGCGTCAGCCCGCGCGCATGGCAGCCGTCGATGATCCGGGCGTAGTGGTCGAGCATGGCGGTGGAGAACACGCCGGGACGCGGCTCGATCCGGGCCCATTCGATCGAGAAGCGATAGGTGTCGAGCCCCAGGCCTTTCACCAGATCGAGGTCGCGCGGCCAGAGTTCGAAGGAGTTGTTGGCATCGCCCGAAGGCTCCATGAACATCGTCGGTTTCACCTGCTCGACCAGCCAGAGGTCGCTCAGCGTATTGTTGCCCTCCACCTGATGCGCGGCGCTGGCGGTGCCCCAGCGGAAGCCCTTGGGGAAGCTTCTTGCCGTCGCGGCCATCGCCTTGCCGGATGGCGAGGCCAGTGCACCGGCGGCCAATCCGGAGGCCAACATCGTTCTGCGATCCATCACACTCTCCCAGTTTGCGCCGGTTTACGGGATCAGCCGCCCGGCGGTTTCGTTCCATGTCGCCACGAGGTCGAAGCCGCGCTCCTCCTGCAGCCATTGCAGTTCCAGCCCGTCCATCGCCGACAGCACCTGCCGCGCGAGACGGTCCGGTGTTTCGCCGGGCAGGTCGAGCAGTTCGGCGAAGCGACGGCGGGCAAGCCGGTCGCGGGTGACAAAATAGGCGTGGGCGGGGTGGTCGGCGGCGAGCGCTTCCACCCGCAGCATCGCATAGAGGCGCACCAGTTCGGGGTGCTGTGCATTCCGCGCGACGATGGCGGCCAGCACCTGCAGCACTTGCGCGCGGCTGCGCGGCGCCGCGTCGCGGGGGAAAAGGGCGGCGATGGCGTCCTCGTCCTGCCTGTCGCGGCGGTCGAGCACCGCCAGCAGCAGGTCGGTCTTCGAGCCGAAGTGGTGGAGCAGCCCGGCGTCGGTCATCGCGCAGCGCAGCGCCAGTTCGCGGATCGAGAACCCGTGAAAGCCGCGTTCGCCGATCACCGCGATCGCGGCATCGAGGATCGCGGTGCGCCGGCCCTCACGGTTCATGCGGGTGCGCATGGGCTTTCTCCCGTTACCTAGTGATCGCTAGGTAGTCTGGAGGGCGGGGGCCGGGAAGGGGAGTGCCGCAGGTATCGCCCGGGCGAAGAACCTGTCTCAGCTCTCGCCGAAGAGCTCGCGCTGGGACGCCTCGATTTCCTCGAAATAGCGCCGCCTTGCATGGCGCTCGGTGACGACGCCAACGACTTTGCCGACCCCGTCCACCACCGCCAGTTCGTCGGCCACGGCAATGTCGAACGCCTTGATCATCGCGCGGATGTCGGTCGCGGGGGCGAGGGAAGTGTCGGCCAGCGTTGCCAGTGTGCCCACTTCGGTCTCGGGATCGAGGTTGGGGTTCCAGGCGGACGCGGTGGTGACGATACCGGCATAGCGGTCGGCTGCGTCGAGCAGGATCGCCTTGCTGGTCGATCCCAGCGGCACCCGCGCGCGGAATTCGGAGAGGGGCAGGGTGGCGGGCACCGAAACCCAGTCGGTGCGCATGATCCGCCCGGCGGTGAGGCTCAGCATCCAGCCGATGTCGCGCGGGGAGCGGATGATCGAGCCGCGAATGTGCAGCCGCCAGGTGGAGAACGAATAGCCGAAGGTCTCGCGCGTGAAGGCGCTGGAGACGAGCGCGGCGGTCAGCACCACACCCATCAGTGCGAAGTCGTGCGTGGTCTCGAGGATCAGCAGGGCCAGTGTCATCGGTCCGCCGACGATGGAGACGGCGACACCCGCCATGCCGACCAGTGCGGACTGGGTGGGGTCGAGTTCGATGCCGAATGGCAGCATCGCCACGGCTTGGGCAAAGATCAGCCCGACCAGCGAGCCGAGGAACAGCGAGGCGAAGAACAGCCCGCCGCGAAAACCGAAGCTGAGGGATATGACCGAAGACAGGATCTTCACCGCCAGCACCATCAGCAGGAACTGGATCGCCGGCTGCATGGCCAGGTTGAGGTGCATGGCCCCGTGCCCGGCGGACAGCGACTGCGGTGAAATCCACGCCAGCGGCATCAGCAGCAGCCCGCCGATCAGCGGGCGCCACCTGGCGATGCGGGTGAGTTTCTGGACGTGGATTTCGGTGAACGTCACCAGCCGCATCACCAGGATGCCGACCAGCGCGCAGCAGATGCCCAGCAGCGCGTAGATGAAATAGTCCGGTGTCGTCAGCGGCCGCGTGCTGGAGGCGGCGATCAGGTAGGGCTCGACACCCAGTTGGCGGGTGATGAACGCGGCGCCCAGTGCTGCGGCGATGACCGGGGCGATGGCAGCGGGAGTGTAGGTGCCGATCACGATCTCGAAAGCGTAGAACGCACCTGCCAGCGGCGCGCCGAAGGCTGCGCCCACCGCTGCGCCGGCGCCCGCGCCGACCAGCGTGCGCATGTCCGACCGGCGCAGCTTGAACCACTGGCCCAGCACCGAGGCAACGCCGCCGCCCATCTGCGCATAGGCCGCCTCCAGCCCGACCGAGGCCCCGGCGCCGTTGGAAACGATGGTCTGGATGGAGATGATCAGGTTGTCGATGAACGGAATTCGCCCACTGTGCAGGGCATTGGCCTCGACGACGTCGATCGGGGCGCGGCGGCGGCGGCGCAGCAGATGGGCGATGCCGATCAGCACGAGGCCGCCCAGCGGCAGCGCCAGCAACCGCCAGGGATGACGGATCTCACCGATCGCGCTGAGACGGTTGCCGGTGACGCCGTAGAGGATTTGCTGGATGCCGTGGGCCAGAAAGCCCTGCAGGTTGGTCAGCCATCCGGCCGCGATGCCCGCGGCCAGCGCGAGCAGGATGAATGCCAGTTCGCTTTCGCGCATGCGCCGTCGCTGGCGGACGACCAGGGCTTTGAGGGCATTGACGGCGGGACGTCGCATCGCCGCCGCTTGGCCCTCGCAGCATTCGAGAGTCAAGGCATGTGTTGGCGCAACAGGAGGAATTGCGCCGGCGGCATCGTTCCCCGCAAGCGAGCGATCCGGTCGCTCTCAGTCCGCAAACCGGCTGGTGACTTCGGCACCGCCAGCACGGTTACGCGAAATTTCGAGCATCTCGGCCAATTCCTGCCTGCCAACGCGCCCCTTCATCTGCGCGGAGGCGGCCGCCTATTTCGGCGGCATGCGGATGCCGCCGTCGAGGCGGATGCACTGGGCGTTGAAATAGGTGTTGCGCGTCAGTTCCAGCACCAGCGAGGCGAACTCGTCCGGGTTGCCGAGCCGCTTGGGGAAGGGCACGGCCTTGCCAAGTCCTTCGTAGACCGCCTCGTTCATTTCCTTCACGCGCAGCATCGGCGGCGTGGCGAAAGTGCCGGGCAGGATGGCGTTGACGCGGATTCCCAGATCCATGAGGTCGCGCGCCATCGGCAGCACCATGGCGTTCACCGCGCCCTTGCCGCCGCCATAGGCGACCTGGCCGATCTGCCCGTCCTGCGATGCCGCCGACGAGGTGAAAATGATGCAGCCACGCTCGCCATCATCGTTGACGGGATCGGAGCCCGCCATGCCCAGAGCTGCGATCGAGGCGACGCGGTACGAGGCGGTGAACACGCCCTCGGCGGTCCTGGCGATCTGCTCGGTCGCCATGCGCTTGTAGCCGCCGGTGGTCTTGTCGAACGAGACGGTCTTGCCGCCGCCTGCGACCACGGCGCAATGGACCACCACGCGCTCCTGCCCGTGCGCGGCGCGGGCCTTGGCAAAACCGGCCTCGACGCTGTCCTCGTCGAGGATGTTGACCTTGCAGAACACACCGCCGATTTCTGCGGCGAACGCCTCGCCTGCCTCCTCGCTGATGTCGAACACGGCGACCTTCACGCCCGCATCGGCCAGAGCCCTGGCGCTGGCCCGGCCCAGGCCCGAGGCGCCGCCGGTGACCACGGCGGCCAGCGTGTTGTCGATCTTCATGGCGACGTCATCTCCCGCGATTCGCTGTTTGACCCAGCGCTAGCGCAACTTGGCCAAGCCTCGCGCGGCAGGAATGCGCAGGGCCGGCAAGTATCGCTCCAGCGCGCTTGCGCCGATTGCCGATCAGGCTGCACCTTCGGACAGGCGGGCTGCGCGCGGTGGTGGAACACCGTCAGGCAAACAGGCATGCGGAGAGAGTGGAATGGCCGAAGGGGATGCGGTGCTGGACACCAGCGACGTCGACAAGTGGGTGGGCAAGCCGGTTATCTTCGCGGAGTTCTGGGACCCTTGCAACGCTACCGACATCCGCCGCTGGGTGCAGGCGATGGACTATGCCAACCCCCTGCACTGGGACGAGAATTTCGCGCGATCCAGCGCTTTCGGCGGCATTGTCGCGCCGCAGAGCTTCACCGTGGCGATGGACTATGGCCACGGCTGCCACCCGTCCTGTGTCGGCAAGGTTCCAGGATCGCACCTGATCTTTGCGGGGGAGGAATGGTGGTTCTACGGCAATCCCGTCCGCCCTGGCGACAAGTTGACGCAGGAACGGACTTTTGCCGGCTATCGCATCGCCGATACCGGCTTTGCCGGACCGACGATGTTTGCCGATGGCGATACCGTGCACCGCAACCAGCATGGCGCGCTGGTCGCCAAGGAGCGGGCAACCTCGATCCGCTACCTCGTCGAGGAGGCGAACAAGCGCAAGGTCTACGACAAGGAGAGCCGCAGCCCGAAGCTCTGGACGAGGGCGGAACTGGATGAAGTGGCCAGGATCCGGCTGGACTGGATCAAGTCAGGCCGGGACGGGGTTTCGCCGCGCTGGGGCGCGGTCAAGGTCGGCGATACGCTGCCGCGCCGGGCGATCGGGCCGCACAGCCGGGTGACCTTTGCGCTGGAATGCCGCGCGCACCGGCAGAACATCTGGGGCACCTGGCGCTGGAACGCGCCCGAGGGCATTCACGATCCGGCGCAGGAAGACGCCGGTTTCGGCGGCGACATGGCTTACGATTTCGAAGCCCGCAAGATCGATCCCCGACAGGGCGACGGCTTGTTCCATGGCCCCAGTTCCGGCCACATCAATCCCGAGAAGGCCGAAAAGGTCGGCATGGGCGGTGCTTATGGCTATGGCTCGTCGATGAATGCCTGGCACCTCGATACGGTGGCCTACTGGGCGGGGCACCAAGGTTACATCTGGCACTCGAAGACCCAGTTCCGCAGCCCGGCCTTCGAAGGCGATGTGACTTACGTGGACGCCGTCGTGACCGACAAGCAGGAGACCAGCGAGTTCGGCATGCCGGTGGTCACCGTCGAAACCCGGATGACAACGCAGGACGGGGCGACGATCCTCAAGGGCTCTGCCACGGTGTCGCTGCCGCTTTAGAGCCGTTTTCCGATCCGTTCGCATCGGATCCGCTGCTCCAAGAATTTGGTTTTGCGCGTTTCCTGCGTGATCGCGCGGGCCTCGCCATATTGGAAAACGCTCCAAGGCGAAGGGCTCATGGCGGTCCGTGGGGCCATCGCCGAACGGCTCGATCTTTACGGGTTCGTGCTGGCGCGAACCGGGTGCCTTCAAGGCCGCGTTCGGTGCATTTCATGCACCGCCTGATGCGGTGCAGCATTTTCTGGGGGTGCTTAAGGAGCAATCACCTCGTCCGCTGCGAAGGTGATCGTGCCGTTTCGATGGCATACGGCCCGTGGCGCATCGTGCGGCGGGCCTGCCGGGTGATCGGCTGAACCGGTAATCCGCAAGTTCGAGATCCGACCGCCGACCTGACATTCAGGCTCGACCTCGTGGCCCTGCACGAGGAAGCCCCAGGCGGACGGCTCGGGCTGCTTTACGGCAGCCGGATCGGACTTCGGGTCCGATCAGGCCGCGAGAGGCAGCTTTTCAGCCGGTGCGGCGACTTCGGTTTCAGTCGCGACGGGCTGGGCGTCAGCGGCTTCGGCAACGGCCTTGTCGGCAAGGGCGGGCATGTAGCGTTCAGCAAGAACGACATCGCGGCGCGCGGCAAAATAGAGCGAAAGCAGAGAAAACATCGGGACCTCGGTGTAATGTGTGTGTTGCAGTGCAACATCTGAGGTCCATTTGCCGCCGCAGGACAGTTTCCGCAAATGCAACAAGATCGCTTTTTGTTGCATTTAATGCAATTATGTGGGGGTTTTTGAGATTGGATGCCGGTGCGGCGTGCCGGGAGCTCCATTCATTGCGCTTTATGCATCTTGCCTGCAAAAAACTGAAATCGGCGCCAGTCGACTCGCGAAATACCCTCAAATTCCGCATGTCCGCAGGAGATTTCTTGGTGCCGACGAGGCCTTTTGTGGCGCGCGATGTCCTGGCATGGGAAGGGGCAGGCGGCATGCCCGGCGGGCCGTACCGTGCAGGGGGAGCATATCTCCTGCGGAAAACTTCTGCGGAAGCCTCTTTTCAGGACCAAACGAACCCGCTAAGCGCGCATTCCCTGCTGGGGCGTCGCCAAGTGGTAAGGCACCGGTTTTTGGTACCGGCATTCGCAGGTTCGAATCCTGCCGCCCCAGCCAGGCTCTCCCTGAAGGAGAGCTTTTTCCGGCAGGGCTCCGTTCATCACTGATTACGGTACCGGTACGCGGACGACGCCCCATGGCGAGACGAAGTCCGCGCGTGTCTGTGCTTATCCGGCAAGCACGGCGTCGATGTCGGCGGCCGAGTGGCGTTCGCGCACGAAGCCTTCGCCGTTGCGGTTGACGATGCGGCCGCGCTGGATGCCCTTGCGAGCGGCGAGTTCATCGCCCCAGCGCACGAGATTGGTGTAACTCGGCACCTCGAGGAACGTCGCCGCGTCGCCATAGGCGTCGCCGCGCAGGAAACCGCCGAACCAGCCGTAGCAGGCGATGTCGGCGATCGTGTATTCGTCCCCGGCAAGATAGCGCGAAACCGCGAGGCGCTTGTCGGCCACGTCGAGGATGCGCTTGGTTTCCATGGCGTAACGGTTGATCGGGTATTCGTACTTTTCAGGCGCATAAGCGTAGAAATGGCCGAAACCGCCGCCGATCATCGGTGCCGTGCCCATCTGCCACATCAGCCACGACATGCATTCCGTGCGGGCGGGCTGGGTCGCAGGCAGGAACTTTCCGAACTTTTCGGCAAGGTAGAACAGGATCGCGCCGGATTCGAACACACGGACGGGTTCGTCGCCCGAATAGTCGACAAGGGCGGGGATCTTCGAGTTCGGGTTGATCGCCACGAAGCCGGAGCCGAACTGGTCACCCTTGCCGATGTCGATCAGCCAGGCATCGTATTCCGCCTCGGCAACGCCCGCTGCGAGCAGTTCCTCGAGCATGATCGTGACCTTCTGGCCATTCGGCGTGCCCAGCGAGTGAAGCTGCAGCGCATGTTGCCCGCGCGGCAATTCGGATTCGTGCGTCGCACCGGAGACGGGGCGGTTGGTCTTGGCCCATTCACCGCCATTGTCCTTGTCCCAGGTCCAGACTTTGGGCGGCGTATAGGAAGATGTGCTCATGGAGAGGGGCTTTCGTGGCTGTGAGGAACAGCGGAGGTAGGTAGCCCGCAGGGAGGCGGCAACCCATGTTCGCATGTCGTTTTTCACGATGTCGAGCCGGGGCGCCGGGTTCGCCATCGGGATGATAATCCCAAGGTGAAATCAGCGATGTGCACGAAGAACTAGACGAAAGTATGGGAACTTGGGGCGCCTGCAATCGTTGACAGCGTTCACGCGGCGGGAGCATTCATGGCGAGCATGGTTCAAACGATTGAAAAACGTCGCGGAGCATCGATGGATGGGCATGCGGCACGCCGCCGGAACAAGGGATTTGAGGAAACACATCTTGCCTTGATCGAAACTGCAGTGCGTCTGGTGTCTGAAAAGGGGCTGGAAGCACTTTCACTTTCGGAAGTGGCGCGCGTGGCGGGGGTGAATCGGACAACGATCTATTATCATTTCGCGAGCCGTGAGGCCCTGATCGAGGAAGTGCGCGAGTGGTCGGCTGAGCAGCTGGGCAAGGCCTTCGCGTCGTCGCAATCCGCCGAGGAGCGCGCGCGCTACATCACGCGTTTCGTGCTCGAGAACCCGGATGTGGTCGCGCTGTGGACGGAGGAGTTCCTGTCTCCGGGGCGGATCGGCGACCGTTATCCGGCATTCGATGCGATGGCGGCGGGTTTTGAACGCCATTTCACGGCGGACCCGCGAAACGAAGGCATGGACGGGCAAGTCTTTGCCACATTCCTGCTCGCATGGGCGATGCTGGGGCCGCGTATCTATCGCAACAGTGTCCGCCCGGACATGTCCATCGACGAGACGGTAGAGCGTCTGACCCGCACCCATATGGCGATCCTGCAGCAGAGCGGCATTGTCGATATGTGAGGGCATTTCGAGGGCGGCACCAGGCCGCTGGCCTCACTCCACCGCCTATCGGCAGTAGCCTGTGGGTGGTCGAGTGGAGGCAGCGGGCTGGTGCCGCGACATTCGCTTGGCGCGAAATTCCAAACGGTTTCCAGGAGCGTTCGGCGCGGTCAGTGCGGGCAAAAGAAAGGGGCGGTCGCCGAAGCGATCGCCCCTTTCTTGTTGATTTGTCCCGATCGGGTCAGGCGATCTTGTGGATCCAGCCGTGCGTGTCGGGGGTTTCGCCGCGCTGGATCGAGACCAGGCGGTTCTTGAGCTTGGCGGTAAGCTGGCCAGGGCCGCCCGAGCCGATGGTGAAGGCGCCGTCGCGGCCCGAAACCTTGCCGACCGGCGTGACCACCGCGGCGGTGCCGCAGGCGAACGTCTCCACCAGCTTGCCCGAGGTCGCGTCTTCACGCCACTGGTCGAGGCTGTACTTGCCTTCCTCGACCTTGAGGCCTTCCTCACGCGCGAGTTGCAGCAGGCTGTCGCGGGTGATGCCGGGCAGGATCGTGCCGGTGAGGGCCGGGGTCAGAAGCGTGCCGTCCTCGAACACGAAGTAGAGGTTCATGCCCCCCAGTTCCTCGATCCACTTGTGCTCGGCGGCGTCCAGGAAGACGACCTGGTCATGTCCGCGCGAGATTGCCTCCGCCTGCGGCACCAGGCTGGCGGCATAGTTGCCGCCGCACTTGGCGGCGCCGGTGCCGCCGGGGGCAGCGCGGGTGTAGTCCGACACCCAGATCGATACGGCAGGCGCGCCGGACTTGAAATAGTTGCCCGCCGGGCTGGCGATGACGATGAACTTGTAGCTCTTGGCCGGACGCACGCCGAGGAAGGCCTCGGTGGCGATCATGAACGGGCGCAGATAGAGCGAGGCGCCTTCGGCTGCCGGGATCCAGTCCCGATCCGCCTGGACCAGACGTTCGATCGCCTCGATGAACAGCGCTTCGGGCAGTTCGGGCATGGCGAGGCGCTCTGCCGACTTGTTGAAGCGTGCGGCATTGGCTTCGGGGCGGAACAGCGCGATCGAGCCGTCGGCCTGCTTGTAGGCCTTCAGACCCTCGAAGATTTCCTGGGCATAGTGCAGAACGGCAGCAGCGGGATCGAGCGCGATCGGCTGACGCGGGCCTACCACGGCATCGTGCCATCCCTTCCCTTCGGTCCATTCGACCACGACCATGTGGTCGGAGAAATTGGTGCCGAAGCCGGGGTTGGCGAGAATGGTCTCGCGCGTTTCGGCGCTGGTCGGCGCGGGGTGGGGCAGAGTGCTGAAAGTCAGGCCGGCATCGGCGAGCGTCGCCATCGAACGTGATCCTCTAAACTAAGGTTGCGGGTGCCTCTGAATGAAAATTACGCGCAGCGCAACCGCAAAGTAATTTTGATACGCAATCTTATAGCTTTAGCACGGCGTTGAGGGCGGGAGAACCGGGGACTCGGCCAAGGCTGCGGCAGCATGCTCTTGCGCCCGGTTTTCAGGGAGGGCCAGTGCGAAATTCGCCCGATCATGTGCGAAAGTTTGGGAAGCGCAAATGAGAAGGGCCGCCCCGGTTGCCCGGTGCGGCCCTTCGCATGGTCAGCGGCCGGGAGTGCCGCCAGCGAAAGCCTTTATCGCGAATTCAATTCAGCGATAATGCCTCGCGACGGAAAAAGCCGACCTCTCTGCTGAACCATGAGACATCGGATCACCTCCTTTCGCGCTGTTTGAGCCATAGGGCGCCGCTGGTTAAAGCGGCTGGGCTTCGGGGTGCTTCCGGGCGCGTTTCCCAGGGTCCCTCGGCCCTGTTCAAATGTGTCTCCGATTCCGCAGCGCACAACAAGTCTTGAATTCGATTTTTTTGCGGTCATTATCGAGGCTTCGGGCCAGTTATCCCCAGCCTTCGAGCCACGCAAAAGCTCGATTCCCGGGGCAGCCGAGTGCGGCCTGAAAGTTCCTGAAATTGCTGTATTTTTCCTCGTGAACGGGCCCCGGATCGCGTTTTTGCGAGTCCGCCGAGTCCCGTTCACGAGTGCACGTTAGCGGCAATCCTGGACGACGCGCGAAACCTCGGTCCAACTCGGTACATAAAGTGTCGCGGTGCCGGGTGCTTCGAGGGCGAAGCGGCCCTTGCTGAAGGCCATCGCGTCAAGCAGGGAATCGCGTGCCGGGATGTCCACCGAAAGGCCGGTCGCGCCGGCCGATGCGGCCAGCGTGCGGGCGGTGTCCGAAGTGCGCACCACCAGCGCAGGCGAACTGGCGCTGCCGGCGCGGGTGAGGGTTACGGTGCCGGCCTGCCGGTTGCAGCGCAGCGTGACGAGGCCATCTGCAAACGTGGCGGCGCCGGGGCCGGTCATCCGCCAGTCTCCCGGGGTCTGCGGGGCGTCCTGCCAGTTGGCGGGCGGCGGCGCAGGTGGTTGCGGTTGCTGGCTGGCCGCCGGGCGCGGCACGGATGGCGGCACCTGCGGCGGGGCGGGGACGCAGGCGGCAAGCACGGCCAGCGCGGTCAGCGGGGCGCCTGCGACAAGTTTGCGGGAGAACGACGGGACGGCTGCGAGCCGGCGCGGATTTGCCTTCATGGCCCCGGTATGGAATGAGGCGCGCTCCTTCTCAAGTGCGCAAAGTCATGACCAACTCGTCCGAGCCCCGATCCACCGAAAAGAAAACCCCCGCCAAGGGCCGTGTCGACCAGATGCTGGTCGACCGTGGTCTCGTGGAAAGCCGCACGCGTGCGCAGGCGCTGGTGCTGGCCGGACTGGTGTTTTCCGGCGAAACCAAGATCGCCAAGCCGGGGCAGAGCATCAAGGCCGATGCCCCGCTGGAAGTGCGTGGGCGCGATCATCCCTGGGTGTCGCGCGGGGGGATCAAGCTGGCCCATGCCATCGCGCATTTCGAACTCGACCCCACCGGGGTGACCGCGATGGATATCGGCAGTTCCACCGGCGGTTTCACCGATGTGCTGCTGACGCACGGCGCCGAACATGTCTTCGCGGTCGATTCGGGCACCAACCAGCTGGCGTGGAAGCTGCGTCAGGATCCGCGCGTCACCGTGCTGGAGCAGACCAGCGCGCGCATCCTGACGCCGGGCGAAATCGATCGGCCGTGCAGCTGGGTCGTGTGCGACGCCAGTTTCATCGCGCTGTCCAAGGTTCTGGAAGTGCCACTGCGCCTTGCCGCGCCGCAGTGCCGGGTGGTCGCGCTCATCAAGCCGCAGTTCGAAGTGGGGCGCAATGAAGTGGGCAAGGGCGGGGTCGTGCGCGATCCGGCGCTGCACGAGCGGGTCTGCGCAGAAGTGCGCGACTGGCTGGAAAGCGAGGGCTGGACCATCCAGGGCATCGTCGAAAGCCCGATCAAGGGGCCGGAAGGAAACGTCGAGTTTCTCGTCTCGGCCTCGCGCGGCTGATACCGGGGGCTAGTACCGGGGTTGGCCTGCGGATGGTCTCGAAGTGACGCGGGCGGGCGCTTTTACCGCGGCCGTGCATTGCGTGTTGGCATTTGTCGTACCACAAACCACCACACTTGATGGTTTTTCCTGATTCGGGGGTTGCCTGGGAATGAACCCGATTGCCTCACCTGCCCAATTGCGCGCCAGTCTGCTGCGCTGGTCGCTGGTGCTCGTGCCCTTGATCGTGCTGCTGGGCTTTGTGTCCGGCAAGGTGGCCGCAAGCGGGCCGGGCAATGCGTGGTTCGATGCGCTGGCCAAGCCCGGGATCTATCCGCCGCCGATCACGTTCGCGATCGTCTGGACCTTACTTTACGTGATGATGGGCTTTGCACTGGCGTTGATCTGCGCGGCGCGCGGCGCGCGCGGTCGCGGCCCGGCGGTGATCGCCTTTGCCGTGCAGTTCGTGCTCAACCTCGCATGGAGCCCGGTGTTCTTCGCAATGCACCAGATGACCGGCGGACTGATCGTTCTGGGTCTGATGGTGACGGCAGTGATCATCACCATCCTGCTGTTCGCCCGCGTCCGCCCGGTCGCGGCCTTGCTGCTGGTGCCTTATCTCGCGTGGATCTGCTTTGCGAGCTACCTGAACTTCGCGTTCCTCCAGCTCAATCCGGACATGGACGGCGCGGAAGGCCCGCGGGCGGTGGAGCGGTTCGAAATCTAGGCCGTAAACTCATGAACGGCACCATTGAGGTTTGAGGCAAAATGGCTCAGCGGCAGGAGGGAAGGCGCTGGAATATGTCGATATTTCAAGACTTCCTGACGCAGCGCTGGGCCATTTCGGTCAAATCCCGTAGGGACGCCCAAATGGCTTCCATCTCGAACCGAAGCTGCCTTGGACGGGCAACCAGCCCGCCCGGCGGCACCTTCGGCCCGAGCTGTTCACCATTTGGGCGCCTCGATGGCGGCGTTCATGAGTTTACGACCTAGCTCTGCACCCTCTTGCGTGCCGGGCCGCAAAGGACCAAATAGCCCCCATGCAAAGCGAAAACCCCTTCGTCGCCGATTTCGTGAAGATGATGAACGGCGCTGCCGGCACGCTGGCCGGTGTCGGCCGCGAAGCGCGCGACAATGCGCGCGAGCGTTTCCGTGAATTCCTGGGCGACATGGACTTCGTCAGCCGCGAGGAATTCGAGGCGGTGAAGGAAATGGCGGCGACCGCGCGCGGCGAGATCGAGGATCTCAAGGCCCGTATCGCCAAGCTTGAAGCCAAGTCCGGCGAGTGATTGCCGGCAGGGGCAGACTTTGACGAGCCTGCCTCTCTTCACCTTGCTTCACGTCCTCTGAACCCTCACAAGCCGCAGCCATGCAGTTGCGCGCGCCTGCCATCGTCTGTTCCACCCGTCCTCACGGCGAAACCGCGGCCATAGCCCGGCTGCTGACCGAAGAGGGCGGCCTTGTCGGTGCCTATGTCGCCGGCGGGCGCGGGCGGCAGCTCCGTCCGGTCCTGATCCCGGGCAATCTTGTCGAAGCCGACTTGCGGTCGAAACGTGAGGGGCAGCTGCCTTTCGCGCGGATCGAACTGGTCGAATCCCGCGGCCCCTGGCTCAGCGAGCCGCTGCCTTCGGCGGGAATCGCCTGGGCGACCGCGCTCGCCGCAGCGGCGCTTCCCGAGCGGCAACCGTTTCCCGCGCTTTACCAGGCACTGGCCGCCGTGCTTGATGCGATCTGCGCCGCGCCCTCGGCGCGGGGCTGGGTCATGCCGCTGCTTTCCTTCGAAGTCCTGCTGCTGCGGGAACTGGGATACGGGGTGCCGGTGGGCCGTCCGGCAGACGACGACTGGGGCGCGATCCTTGCCACTTTCGACCGGCTCGGCCCGGAGCTTGCGCGCTATCCGCTTGCCGAACGCCGCGGAGACGTTATGGGGGCGCGCGTCCTGCTGCGCGAGCGGCTGGCACGAATTCACGGTTAAAGTCCAAGCGGAGAACGTACATGCGCATCGCGGTATTTGCAGGAGACGGGATCGGTCCCGAGGTCACCGAGCAGGCAGTGCGTGTGCTTCAGGCGCTTGAACTTCCCGGTCTCGAACTGGTCGAGGGTGATGTCGGCGGTGTTGCCTATCGCAAGCACGGCCACCCGCTGCCCGCCGAAACGCTGGAGATCGCGCGCTCGGCCGATGCGATCCTGTTTGGCGCGGTGGGCGATTTCTCGTGCGACCACCTTGAGCGTCATCTGCGTCCCGAACAGGCCATTCTCGGCCTGCGCAAGGAACTGGGCCTCTTTGCCAACTTGCGTCCGGCGCGCGTGTTCCCCGGTCTGGAAGACCTGACCACGCTGCGCGAGGAAGTCGCCTCGAAGATCGACCTGCTGATCGTGCGCGAACTGAACGGCGACGTGTACTTCGGCGAGAAGGGCATCCGCACGCTGGAAGACGGCCGCCGTCAGGGCTGGGACATGATGTCCTACGCCGAGGACGAAGTGCGCCGCATCGCCCACGCCGGTTTCCAGGCCGCGATGACGCGTTCGAAGAAGCTCTGCTCGGTGGACAAGGCCAATGTCCTCGAAACCTCGCAGCTCTGGCGCGATGTGGTGATCGAGGTGGCCAAGGAATATCCCGAGGTCGAACTCAGCCACATGTACGTCGACAACGCGGCGATGCAGCTGGTGAAGAACCCCGGCCAGTTCGACGTGATCGTCACCGGCAACCTGTTCGGTGACATTCTTTCCGATCAGGCCTCGATGTGCGTGGGCTCGATCGGCCTGCTCGCTTCGGCCAGCCTTGCCGAAGGCTCCTATGGCCTTTATGAGCCGATCCACGGTTCGGCGCCGGATATCGCCGGCAAGGGGCTTGCCAATCCGATGGCGACGATCCTGTCTGCAGCCATGCTGCTGCGCCACTCGCTCGGCCTCGAGGCCGAGGCGGTGCGGATCGAGGCAGCGGTGGCCAAGACGCTGGCCGACGGCATCAAGGGCGGCGATCTGGGCGGCAGCGCAGGCACCCGCGAGATCGGTGACGCCGTGCTGGCCCGTCTGTAATCAGGCGTCTTTGACCGCGACTAAGGTTTCTTCAGGTTTACCACGTAAAACAGGGCGCATGACCATTACCCCTACCGATCTTGCAGAGGCCGCAGACGTCGCCGCAGCGCAGGCATCCAAGCCGCTTGAGCTGGCCGTCGTCCTGCCGACCTACAACGAGCGCAAGAACCTCGCGACGATGATCGACCGGCTCGACAAGGCGCTCAAGGGCGTTTCATGGGAGGCGATCTTCGTCGACGACAACAGCCCGGACGGCACCTCGGACGAGGCGCGCAGCCTCTCGCTGCGCGATCCGCGCGTGCGCTGCATCCAGCGCATCGGCCGCCGGGGCCTTGCCAGCGCCGCGATCGAGGGCATGTGCTCCACGGCCGCGCCGGTGGTTGCGGTGATGGATGCGGACCACCAGCACGATCCCGAACTGCTGCCGCTGATGCTGAAGGCGATCACCTCGGGCGAGTATGACCTTGCCTATGCCTCGCGCTTTGCAGAAGGCGCCAGCACCGAGGCCTGGGGCCGTCCCGACCGCGTCAAGGCGTCCGGCTTTGCCAACAGGATCGCCAACAAGGTTACCGGCGTCGATCTCACCGACCCGATGAGCGGCTTCTTCATGCTGCAGACCAAGACACTCCGGGCCGACGCGCATCGGCTCTCGGGCGTGGGTTTCAAGATCCTGCTCGACATTCTCGCCACGGTGGACACGCCGCTGCGGGTCAAGGAGTTTCCCCTGAACTTCGCCGCGCGCGCGGAAGGCGAGAGCAAGCTGGACAGGACGGTCGTGTTCGAATTCCTCGTTGGTCTTTACGACAAGTGGCTCGGCCGCTTCATCCCCACCCGCTTCGCGCTGTTCGGCACGGTCGGCGGCCTGGGCGCGGTGCTGCACATGACGGTGCTGGCGCTGGTCCTGCACCTGTTCGGCGCGGACTTCGCGATGAGCCACTATCCCAAGGAAGCGGCCTTCATCACCGGCCAGACGATTGCGGCCATCGTCGCGATGACGTTCAACTTCGTGCTGAACAACGAACTGACCTATGCCGACAAGCGTCTGCGCGGCTTCGGCCCGCTGGTGCGCGGCTGGGCGCAGTTCGCGCTGACCTGTGCGTTCGGCATGATCGCCAATATCGGCGCATCGACGGCGCTCGTCCGCATCGGTTTCCATGACTATGCGGCGGCGATCATCGGCATCGTGCTGGCTTCGGTGTGGAACTTCGCGCTGTCGAACAAGTTCGTCTGGGGCAAGTACTGAGACCCGGAACTGGCCGTTTTCGGCCGGTTCCTCTGATCTCGTTTCGCAAACGCGCGCCGTTCGTCGGCGCGCGTTTGTCGTTTCAGGGCTCCTGATCGACAGGCAGTCCGGTGTTTCTCCCGTTTTCGCAAAGGGGATGGGAGAGGACCATCATAGATCGATGTGCCCGATCCGCAGCTGATCGCGGCGCGGCAAGCGCGGCGGGCGTTCGGTGTGGTCGAGGTGCTGACGCCCGACATCCAGGCGGAATACCGGGTGGTAGCGACGCTGCCGGGCTGGAAGGCGATGCTTGCCCGGGGGAACGGGCAGCACCGCATCGTCGCCTGAACGTCAGCGCCAGCTCGGCAGCCACATCCAGAAATTGTAGGTCTCGTCGCTCGGCAGCGGCAGGCCCGAGATGATCGGGAAGAACAGCACGAACATGCCGAGCGAGGCCGCCATCGATAGTGTTCCCAGCTTGCGCCAGCGGTCCTTGCGCTGCCACAGCGCGTCGAGCGCGAAGGCCAGCAGTGCCATCAGGAAGGCGCCCGGCAGCAGGTAGTGATAATAGAACTGCACCGGCTTGCCGTTCACCGCCCAGATCATCAGCGTGGCGGCATAGAGCAGGCAAAACGCGGCGATGTCGCCCCGGCGGCGGAACAGCGCGGCCCACAGGCCCCAGAAGAACGCCGCGAGGCCCGCCAGCATCGAGACGGGATTGCCCAGCATCACGATGCCGCGGTGGGCGCCGTCGATGGTCTTGAACAGGTACCAGATCACCCGCCAGTCGGCCGCCCACTGGTACCAGAAGCTGCGGTAGGGGTGCGGTTTCTTCACGCTGTCCTGCAGGCGCACCATCAGTTCGTGCTGGCCGATGAAGTCGTAGGGCGAAAGCGTCAGGCGGGCGTAGAACATCGCCGGCGCATAAGTCGCCCAGTAGACCGCGAGCGGCAGCAGGCCGAGCCAGAACACCGCTTCGAGCAGCGAGACGCCCGGGATCGGGCCCGCGCCGCGCTTGCCGACGAACTTCCAGCCGGTTTCCTTGACGCGCAGCACGAAAAAGCACAGGCCCGGCATGACGAGCGCCGGGGCGCTGCTCCACTTGGCGCCGAGCGAGAGGCCCATGGCGATGGCAGCGGCGGCAAGGCGCAGCCGCGCCGCACCGGTGGTCCTGGTGCCCAGCGCCGCCGCGAACTGCCACAGCGCGATCATGCAGAGCCCCGCCTCGATCATGTCGAGCATGGCGATGCGGCTCTGCACGAACCACATGAAGTTGGTCGCCAGCAGCACGATCGCGGTGATCGTCGCGCGGCGCCGGTGCGATGCGTGCCAGACCAGGCGGCCGAATGCGAAGAGGCCCGCCGTGCCCAGCAGCAACGGTCCAAGGCGCCATGCCAGCGGGCGGTCGCCGAGGAAGTGGATGAAGGCGGCGATCACTTCCTTGCCGAACAGCGGGTGCTCGCGATTCGTCGGGATCAGCTTCAGCATCTTCAGCGAGGCCGGAACGTAGTGGACCTCGTCGAAGTAATAGGCGCTGGGCGTGGAGATCCGCCACAGCGCAAGGGCGAAGAAAAGCGCGGTGACGACAAGGCACCAGCCGAGCGGGTCACGATTGTTGCGGGAAGCGATCGGCTGCATTTGGGCGCGGAATACGGAGGATATGGGGCGACTGCAAGCGGTGGTTGAAACGCCCCTAGCCATGGCAGAACGGCACCTGGGGTCAGCACGGGCGCTTGCATCGGCGTCCGCGCGATCCTAGAGGCTTGGGCCATGAAACGCACGACCGGACAGGACCGCACCAAGACCCGCAACTGGCGTCCCGCCACCCGCGCAATCCGCGGTGGCACCTGGCGCTCGGAAATGGGGGAGACCAGCGAGGCGCTGTTCCTCACCTCGGGCTTCACCTATGACGATGCCGCCACCGTTGCCGCCCGCTTCATGGGCGAGGACGACGGCATGACCTATTCGCGTCTCCAGAACCCGACCGTGCAGATGCTCGAGGAGCGCATCGCCCTGCTCGAAGGCGCCGAGGCGTGCCGCACGCAGGCGTCGGGCATGGCGGCGATGACCGCCGCGCTGCTCTGCCAGCTTTCGGCGGGCGACCACATGGTTTCCGCGCGCGCCGCCTTCGGTTCGTGCCGCTGGCTGGGCGACAGCCTGCTGCCGCGCTTCGGCATCGACGTGACGGTGGTCGACGCCACCGACCTGTCGGCGTGGGAAGCGGCGATCCGTCCCAACACCAAGGTGTTCTTCTTCGAGACCCCGGCGAACCCGACGATGGACATCGCCGACCTTGCCGGCATCGCCGAGATCGCCAGGGCCCACGGCATCACCACCGTGGTCGACAATGCCTTCTGCAGCCCGGCGCTGCAGCGCCCGCTCGAATTCGGCATCGACGTGGTGGCCTATTCCGCCACCAAGCTGATGGACGGGCAGGGCCGCGTGCTGGCCGGCGCCGTGTGCGGCAGCGAGGAATTCATCAACGAGAAACTGCTGCCGTTCCAGCGCAACACCGGCCCCAACCTTTCGCCGTTCAATGCCTGGGTGGTGCTCAAGGGGCTGGAGACGCTGGACCTTCGTGCCAAGCGCCAGAGCGAGAACGCGCTCAAGGTGGGTGAGTTCGTGGCCGGCCGCGTGCCCAGGATCCTGCACCCCTGGCTCGACAGCCATCCGCGCCAGGCGCTGGCGATGAAGCAGATGGACGCCTGCGGGCCGATCTTCTCCTTCGTGCTCGACGGCGGCCGCGCGCAGGCGCATGCGCTGCTCGACGCGCTGGAACTGATCGACATCTCCAACAACATCGGCGACTCGCGTTCGCTGATGTGCCACCCCGCGTCCTCGACCCACCACAACATGGGGCCGGAAGGGCGCGAGGCGATGGGCATCGGCGAAGGCATGCTGCGCATCAACGTCGGGCTGGAAGATCCCGAGGACCTGATCGCCGATCTCGATCAGGCGCTGACGAAGGCGGGCCTCTGAGCGCCGCCCCGCTTGGGGCCGACGCCGCGGCGTTTCTCGCCGCGATCGTCGAATCGAGCGACGATGCCATCGTCGGCAAGTCGCTCGACGGCACGATCCTGAGCTGGAACCACGCGGCCGAACGCATCTTCGGCTGGCCTGCCGGCGAGATCGTCGGCAGGAACGTGCGCACGCTGATCCCCGATGACCGCCAGGCCGAGGAAGACGCGATCATCGCCAGCATCATGCGCGGCGAGCGGGTGCCGACCTTCGAGACCGTGCGCCGCCGCAAGGACGGCAGCGCGGTGGAAGTGGCGGTCACCGTCTCGCCGGTGTACGACGGCCATGGCCGGGTGGTCGCCGCCAGCAAGATCGCGCGTGACATCGGGCTCAAGAACGCCACCCTGCGGCGTCTCGAACAGAGCGAGACGCGCTTTCGCCTGCTGGCGGAAAACATGTCGCAACTGGCCTGGATCGCCCGCAGCGACGGCTGGATCTTCTGGTACAACAAGCGCTGGTTCGACTATACCGGGACCACGCTGGAACAGATGGAAGGGTGGGGCTGGAGGGCGGTCCACCACCCCGATCACCTCGAACCGGCGACCGCCCGGTTCCGCGCCCATATCGCTTCCGGAGAGGACTGGGAGGACACGTTCCCGCTGCGCAGCGCGCAAGGAGAATGGCGCTGGTTCCTGTCCCGCGCCAAACCCATTCGCGACGATCAGGGCAAGATCCTCTACTGGTTCGGCACCAATACCGACGTCACCGCAATGCGCGATGCCGAAGAGCGGATCGAGCTTCTGCTGCAGGAAGTGAACCATCGCAGCAAGAACATGCTGGCGATCATCCAGTCGCTCGCGCGCCGCACCGACGTGGCCCGCCCCGATTTTCTCCAGCGGCTGGAGCAGCGCATCCAGGGGCTTTCCGCCAACCAGGACCTGCTGGTGCGGCGCGCCTGGTCGCCGGTTCCGGTCGGCGAGATGGTCGAGGCGCAGTTGCGCTGGCTGGGCGAGGCGCAGGGGCAGGTCGAGTGCCGGGGGCCGGAGGTGATGCTTTCGCCCGGGGCGGCGGAAGCACTGGCGATGGCGCTCCACGAGATGGGCACCAACGCGCACAAGTACGGCGCGCTCTCGGTGCCGGGCGGGCGCGTGCACATTGCCTGGTCGGTGCAGGGCGCCGATGCCGGGGAGGGAGAGGCGGAGGACGGCGACCCCGCAAGTGCCGGTTTCCGCATCGCCTGGCGTGAAAGCGGCGGCCCGCTGGTGGCGCCGCCCACCAGGCTCGGCTTCGGTTCGCGGATCATCGTCGACGTGCCGCGGGTCAAGCTCAATGCCCGGGTGACGACCGCCTACGAACCTGCGGGCTTTGCCTGGCAGCTCGATTGCGCGCTCGCGGCAATTTCGTGATCCACCGGAAAATTATCGCGCAATTTGTGGAACCCACTGGGTAGTTCTATGAGTTGTCGACTTGTCGAATGACCGATAGGCTGGCCGTGTCATGAAGGAACTGTTCCAACATACTGCCGTGACCGACGGGGTCACCGTGCGTGTCGCCGTGAACTTCCTGCCCGAGCAGTCGCGCATCGAGGCGGGCAAGTGGTTCTGGGTCTATCACATCCGCATCGAGAACGATTCGGATGACAGCCTGCAGCTCATGACCCGCCACTGGCGCATCACCGACGGCAACGGCGACGTCAACCTGGTCGAGGGTGAGGGCGTGGTGGGCGAACAGCCGCTGATCCGTCCCGGCCGCAGCCACGATTATGTCTCGGGATGCCCGCTGTCGACGCCGCAAGGCTCGATGGAAGGGTTCTACACGTTCCTGCGCAGCGACGGCAGCGAATTGCAGGCGCAGATCCCGCTGTTCCCGCTGGCGGCGCCCGCCACCGCGGGCTGAGCCATGGGACGGGCGAAGGCGCGCCGGTGCAGGGTATCGGCCCCGCCGGGAACTGCGCCGCCGGGATTTGCGCCGCCGGGATCCGGGGGGTGCCCTTTGCTTGCGGCAAGCCCCGTCCCGCCAGTCGTTTTCCAGTAGTCCGGCGGGGCGTTCGAGCCACATCCTTGCTCCTTCCCGTTCCAGCGCCTAGGGAAGCGCCATGAAGCGGACGCACCTGCCCCTCAATGCCCTGCGCGTGTTCGATGCAGCGGCCCGTCACCTCTCCTTCACCCGCGCGGCGGACGAACTGGCGGTGACGCCGGCCGCGGTCGGCCAGCAGATTCGCGCGCTGGAGGACCTGCTCGGCGTCGTGCTGTTCCGCCGCACCAGCAAGGGGCTGGAACTGACCGACGAGGCCGGTTCGGGGCTGGCCGCGCTGCGGACCGGCTTCCTCCATTTCGAGGATGCGGTGCAGGCGATGCAGGCGGGCCAGTCCAGCCACGTCTACACGATTGCCGCCCCGCGCGAATTCTTCGCCGCCTGGCTGGCGCCGCGCCTGGCCGCGTTCCGCGCGGCCAATCCGCAAGTGCGCTACATTCTTGTCGACGGCGAACTGACCGACTTTACCGAGGCCAATCTCGACCTCGCGGTGCGCTGGACCGATGGTCCGGGCGATCTCGAAGGGCTGGCGCTGGGCGCCGCCGAATGGGTGGAACTGGGCGGCGGCGACTGGATCGGCTGGCCGGGCGATCCCGCGCCCGAGAGCGAGGCGGCTTCCGAGGGTGAAGATTGCCAGCCGGCGATCCAGGTCGCCGATGCCGGTCAGGCGGTGGCCGCTGCCCTGTCCGGGCTTGGCCGGGTGCGGGTGCCCGCACTGCTGGCCGAAGGGCTCGCGGCGGGCAAGTCTGTCGCGGTCGGGCCGGTCACCCCGTGCCGCCGTGCCTACTGGCTGGTGGCGCCGCTGCCGCAGTGGCGCCAGAAGAAGGTCCGGGAACTGGTCGCCGCGCTGACCGGGGGCTGACGGGCTTTCCCCGGCCGCGCCGCGCACGAAACGAGGCCCGGTGTGAACCGGGCCCCGTGCCGAAAGATGCGCTTTTCGCGAATTTCCAGGCGGGTTCTCAGAATCCGAGGTCCTCGATCGGCCCGTCGAAATTGCCGCCCAGCTTGTGGGCGGCCCTGGCCAGCTGGTCCTGCGGCACGCCCTTGAGGTAGCCGTCGATGATCCGCTGGTAATTGCTGATCAGCCCTTCGACGTCCTTCGAGAGTCGCATGAACTCGAAGCCGGTGGCGTGCAGGCCCTTCTGCTGGATCGGGATGTTCGAATAGTCCTGGCGCGGGATCGGCGGGAAGTCCGGGCTGTTGTAGGGCAGCACGGTGGGTTCCATCACCGTCTCCATGTCGCTGTCCTCGGGCACGTAAGTGAGCGACCAGATCTCGAAGAAGCAGGTCTCCGGCCCGGTCGGGCGGATCCGGTAGGCCGACATCGAGGTGAAGTAGGGCAGCAGGAAGTAGTGGGGGAACAGGAACTCCACCGCCTTCACCGGGTGCGTCTGCGCCACCGTGCAGAGGTCCGGCACCGGCTCGCCGCGCGCTTTGAGCTGCTCGGTGATCTGGTGCATGACGATGCCCAGCCAGTGGAACATCGCCATGTTCTGGTCTTCGGGCAGGCCTTCCTCGATGCCGACGAGGCCGCGCGCGATCTCCACTTCCTTCTCGTGGACCATGCCCGCCATGCCCTCGCTGAGCAGGGCCATGGAATTGACCTGCAATTCCTGGTTCTCGCGGTAGGAGAGGTGCGCCTCGGCCATGATCGGCACCGGGCCGCGCGGGGTCTTGTACATCGAATCGTACATCATCGGCGCGGCATGCTGCAGCTGCGGGTGCGTCTGCATCACGTGGTAGCCTTCCATGAAGGCCTCCATCGCGACCTTCCAGTTGGCCGGAAGCTCGGCGGCAAAGCACCATTCGGCGCGCATCTTGTCGAGATTGCGGGCTTCGAGGTTGGCCGCCACCGGGCCCAGCGAATCCCGGATCGAGGGGGCGTCGTTGTCATGGTTGATCCACACGCAGCCGATGAAGGTCTCGGCGCGGCAGGGGATCAGGTTGATGTCGTCGGCATCGAGCTGGCGCTCGGAAAACAGGTGCTTGCCGTAGACCTGGGTGGATTCGCCGTCCATGTTCCAGCGCCAGCCGTGGAACGGGCAGACAAAGCCGGACTTGCGGCAGTTGCCGTGCGCCTGCCCGGTGCCGCCTGCGAAAGGCACGCCGCGGTGACGGCAGGCGTTGTGGAAGGCCTTCACGCCGCTGGTGGTGCGCACGACGATGACCGACTTGCCGACGTTCTCGTACTCGATCCAGTCGCCCACCTCGGGGATCTGTTCCTCGCGGCAGGCCATCTGCCAGACATGGGGCCACAAGTGGTCCAGCTCGGCCTGGTAGAACTCGGCATCGTAGTAGCGCCGGACCGGGATCCGTTCGGGATCGTCGATCGGATAGGGGACGGACCGCAGCCCGCCGTCGACAGATTTCAGCACTCCGACACCTCTCGGATTGTTCTTCGTTTCGTATTGAACGAATGTACAACCCTGCGGCGGGCAGGCAATGGCGCGCAGGCGCGCGGGCCATCGCGGGCGCGCTAAGTTGGGGCATGGCGGGCCGGGCTCCGCCCGTACCCCGCCCGTACCCCGGTCGGGCATCGCCGGCGCGAATTGCGGGGCGGGGGTGTCCCCAAGCGCGGAAATTCTCCCTAGGACCGCGGCAAGGACATATTCCGGGAGTTCACAGGCCATGGCATTCAAGACCCGCGTCACCGAGATGCTCGGCATCGAGCATCCGATCGTGCAGGGCGGCATGCAGGGGGTCGGGCTGGCCGAACTGGCCAGCGCGGTGTCCAATGCCGGCGGCCTCGGCACGCTGACCGCGCTCACCCAGCCGAGCCCCGCCGCGCTGCGCGAGGAAATCGAGCGCTGCCGCGCGATGACCGACAAGCCCTTTGCCGTGAACATCACCGTGTTCCCGACGCTGCTGCCGCCCGACTACAAGGCCTATGCCGAGGCCGCGCTCGACGGCGGGGTCAGGATCATCGAGACCGCAGGCACCCAGGCCGTGCGCGAGATCTGGGAACTGGTGAAGCCCCACGGGGTCACCGTGATCCACAAGTGCACCGCCGTGCGCCACGCGCTCTCGGCCGAGAAGCACGGCTGCGACATTATCTCGATCGACGGGTTCGAATGCGCCGGCCATCCCGGCGAGGACGACATTCCCGGCCTGATCCTGATCCCCACGGCGGCGGACAAGGTCTCGATCCCGATGCTGGCGAGCGGCGGCTTCGGCGACGGGCGCGGCCTTGCCGCGGCGCTGGCGCTGGGCGCGGAGGGCATCAACATGGGCACGCGCTTCTGCGCCACGCAGGAGGCGCCGATCCACGACAACGTCAAGGCGCGCTACATCGCGAACGACGAGCGGGGCACCAACCTCATCTTCCGCAAGTTCAAGAACACCGCCCGCGTCGGCAAGAACGCGGTGTCCGACGAAGTGGTCGAGATCTCGGCCCGTCCCGAATCCACCTTCGAGGACATCAAGCACCTCGTCGCCGGGGCGGTGGGCCGCGAACTGCTGCAGAGCGGCGATCTTACCAAGGGCATCTTCTGGGCCGGCATGGTGCAGGGCCTGATCCACGACCTGCCGACCTGCAAGGACCTGATCGAGCGGATCGTCGCCGATGCCGAAGCGATTGTCCGTGGCCGTCTTGGCCAGATGCTGGCCTGACCGGGAGGCGACCGCAGGTGACTTACGAAAAAGTTCTCTACCGCCTTGAAAACGGCGTCGCCCGGATCGCGATGAACGATCCCGCCACCCGCAACGCCGGCTCCGCGCAGATGGGCGAGGAACTGTTCGATGCGATGACCCGCGCCGCCTTCGAGGCGCGGGCGGTGGTGCTGACGGGCGAGGGCAAGGCGTTCTGCTCGGGCGCCAACCTCGGCGATGCGGCGGGCATGCTGGCCGACCCGCGCCGCGATGTCGGCACGCTGCTCGACCGTCACTTCAACCCGGTGATCGTTGCCATGCGCGACATGGAGCAGCCGGTCGTCACCGCCGTGCGCGGCGCGGCGGCGGGCGTCGGCGCGGGGCTCGCCATGGCGGGCGACCTCATCCTCTGCGCCGAAAGCGGGTTTTTCCTCCAGGCTTTCCGCCATGTCGGGCTGGTGCCGGACGGTGGCTCCTCGTGGCTGCTGACCCGCGCGGTGGGGCGGGTGCGGGCGATGGAGATGATGCTGCTGGGCGAGCGTCTTCCGGCGGCGAAGGCGCTCGAATGGGGCCTCGTCAACCGCGTGGTGGCGGACGAGGCGCTGGACGGCGCCGCCCTCGCGCTGGCCGGCGAACTGGCACGTGGGCCCTGGTCGCTGCGGCGGATCAAGCAGGTGGCCTGGGCGGCGACCGACTGCACGCTGGAACAGGCGCTCACCCACGAACGCCTCGGCCAGCGCGACGCCTCGCGCACCGAGGACTTTGTCGAGGGCGTCACCGCCTTTGCCGAGAAGCGCGCGGCTGTCTTCAAGGGGCGCTGACGGCACACAGGCGGCTGCCCGCGATGCTGACCCTGATACCGCCCCCGATACCTCCCCCGATACCGCCTATGCGGCGGGCAGCGGCGCAACCTGCGGGTTTATCCCGATTTCCTCGGGGCAGCCATGACGGGATAGTCCGAAAGGCGGGACGGCATGGGCCGTGCCTGCGCCAAGGATATGCCATGTCCGACCTTGAAGCGCTGTTCCGGCACGGCCCGCCCCGCCATCTGGCCCACTTCATCCATGTGGCAAGGCCGCCTTTCGTGCAGCCCTTTCGCCGGGTGCTGGTGGTGCTGGCGATCGGCTGGCTGCCCTTGGGGGTCTTCACGCTGCTGCTCGCGCCCGAGCGGCTTGGCGATTTCGGCCGCGATATCGGCGTCCATGCCCGCTATGCCCTTGCCGCGCCCCTGCTGGTCGCGGCGCTGTCGTCCTGCGGGCCGCGGCTGGGGCAGATCGCGGGGCACTTCGCGCGCTCGGGCCTGCTCGATGCGGCGGGGCGGCATGCGCTGTTCCGGCAGATCGTGGTCAGCCGCCGCCTGCTCGATTCCCATCTGATCGAGGCGGCGACGGTGGTCCTGGCCTTTGTCACGGCGATGCTGACCTTTCGCGGGGTGGCGGGCGCGCACCTGTCTGGCTGGATGCGCGATCCGGGCACGGACCGGCTGTCGATGGCGGGGCTCTGGCAATTCGCCTTCAGCCTGCCGCTGCTGCTGACCCTGCTGATCGGCTGGCTCTGGCGCATCGCGATCTGGGCGCGGCTGCTGGTCTGCCTGTCCCGCCTCGATCTGCGGCTGGTGGCCTCGCACCCCGACCAGTGCGGCGGACTGGCCTTCCTCAGCCAGTCGCTGCGCGCCTTCACCCTGTTCGGCATGGCGCTCGGCGCCATCGCGGCGGGGCGGCTGGGCCATGATCACCTTTCCGGCACGTCGAGCCGGTTCACCGACGGCCTGCTGGTCGGCGGCAGCGTGGCCGTGGTGGCGATCCTCTGTGCCGGGCCGCTCCTCTTGTTTTCCGGGAAGATGATGGCGGTCTGGCGCCAGAGTTCGATGGCCTATGGCGCGCTGGCGATGGAACTGGGCTCCTCGCTCGAAGCCCGCTGGCTCCGCCGCGACGCGGCGCCGGGCGAGGGCAGCGACGGTGGGGACCGGAGAGAACGCCCCGCCATCCTCGAAGCCCCGGACTTTTCGGCCGGGGCGGATCTCTACGCGGTTGTCGCCGGTGCGCAGGCCATGCGGTTCCTGCCGGTCGACGTGCGCAGCGTGGTCATGCTGGTTGCCGCGACCCTGCTGCCTTTCGCCGCCGCGCTGTGCCTGACATTACCTCTCGGCGTCGTGCTGGCAACGCTGAAGGGATTGCTGGTGTGATCGGGGGAGGCCGAAATGCGGCGGCCTATTTCCGGCAGGCCTCCTTGAGTGCAGTCGCGGCGTTCAAGGCGGGCTGGATCTGATCCTTGGCCACGTGGAGCGGTACGAAGGCGTCATCGGCTTCATCGTCGATGTCGATGCGGATCCAGTCGGTCCACCAGATTTCCTTCTGATCCTTTCCTTCCACGAACTGTACCCAGCGCACTCTTGTCCAGTCGGCCTCGAAGATGAAGTCGATCTTCGTCTGTTTCTGGGTGGTTTGATAAACGAAGAATGCGGTCTTGCAGGGATCGTCCGTGGGCACGGTGACGTTGTAGATATGCGGATAGATCGCGGGCCGCATGGCTGCGCTCAGCGCTTCCTGAGCCGATGACGCCGGACTGGAAGCGGACGAGACATCCTGAGCGGTCACCGCCAGAGGCATCGCGGCGGCAACAGCCATCGCCGTGAATGGGATCGCTGTCCTGAACATCTCCATTTACCCCGGATCTGACTGCCAATTATATATCGTATACTGTGACAATAAAATCTGTTGGGGTAAAGAGTTATCGCGGTGGTGCTAGGAGCATTTGTGGCGGGATCGGGCTGGCGCCGCCCTGAAAATGCCCTTTCAGGCATTTTTAAACAAGCTCTCAGACCGCACCCGCCGCGCGCAGCCGCGCCAGCCCGGCCTCGTCGATGCCGATCTCGGCCAGCACTTCGGCGGTGTGTTCGCCCAGCATCGGCGGGGCCATGCGGATCGTGGCCGGGCTCGCCGACATCTGGGCGAGCGGGCTGGCGATGAGGTCCACCGAGCCGCTTTCGGCCCAGGCGTGGGGCGTCCTGGCGCGCAGCTTGCGGTGCCTGACCTGCTCGTCCTCCCAGACTTGCGCGAGTTCGTTGTAGCGCGCGGCGGGGATGCCGACGCCGTCGAGCATGGCCTGCATCCGGGCGACGGTGAAACCCGCGCTCCAGGCGTTGATGAGGTCCATCAGTTCGGCGCGGTTGGTCTTGCCGCGCTTGAGATTGCTGTCGAAGCGCGGGTCGGTGAAGAGTTCGGGGCGCTCCATCAGCACGGTCAGGCGGCGATAGTGCTCGTCGGTGCCGGCGGTGAGGTACACGATGCCGTCGGCGCAGTGCATCAGGTCGGCGGGGCCGCCGCCGTTGCCGCCGTTGCCGAGCCGGGGAGGGGCCTGGCCGCTGATCAGGTAGTCCTGCATGATGTGGCTGACCATCGCCACCGAACTGTCGAGCAGGGCGATGTCGATGAACTGTCCCTCGCCGCTGCGATGGCGGTACTGCAGCGCGCCGAGGATGGCGAGCGCGGTGTTGTGGCCGGTCACGAAATCGACGAGGCTGGGCCCGGTCTTGAGCGGGCCGGCGCCGGGCTGGCCTTCGGGAATGCCGGTGACGGCCATCATGCCGCCGGTGGCCTGGAATAGCCCGTCATAGCCCGGACGCGCGGCCATCGGCCCGGTCTGGCCGAAGCCGGTGACCGAGCAGTAGATCAGCCGCGGGTTGATCGCCTTCAGGCTCTCGTAGTCGAGGCCGAAGCGGGCGAGATCGCCGACCTTGTAGTTCTCGATCAGCACGTCGGCGGTCTTGACCAGTTCCTTGAGGATGGCCTGCCCCTCCGGCTTGGCATGGTTGAGCGTGATCGAGCGTTTGTTGCGGTTGGACACGGTGAAGAAGCTGGAATGGCGCGTCTCGATCCCGTCCTTGCCGGGGACCCACGAGAAGCCGTAGCCGCGCCCGTCGTCGCCCACGCCCGGGCGCTCGATCTTGATGACGTCGGCGCCAAGGTCGCCAAGGATCTGCGCGCCGATGGGGGCGGCGAAGACGCGGCTCATGTCGATGACGCGGATGCCGGCGAGTGCCGCATTGCCGGCGGCCATATCGTTCTGGTTCGTGCTCATGATGGGGCAAGGCTAGACCCGCCCACCGGGGCGGCCAAGGCGGGCGCCCCCGCTTATCGCAGAAGCGATCAAGCATCGTTGCCGGCGTGGTCAGGCTTATCCGCCGCGCCGAAAGCGCCTAGCCGGAAACGAAGGACACGGACGGGAGTATGCGATGAAGACGGCGATCATCACCGGCGCGGGCAGCGGCATCGGGCTGGAGACGGCCAGGATCCTCCACGCCGAAGGCTTCGCGATCGTCGGCGTCGGGCGCAGCAAGGACAAGCTGGCCAAGCTGGAAGCCGCGATCGGCAATCCCGATCAGGTGCTGGCGATCAGTGCCGATCTCACCGATCCCGCCGTTCCGGCCGCCATCGTCGGCGCCGCGCTGGAGCGGTTCGGCCGGATCGATGCGCTGGTGAACAATGCCGGCGTCGGCAGCCCCAAGCCGCTCGACGAGACCGACGACGAGACGCTCGACGATTTCCTCGACATCATGCTGGTCGCCCCGTTTCGCCTCTGCCGCGAGGTGATCCCGCACCTTTCGCAAGGGGCCAGCGTGGTCAATGTCACCAGCACCTTCGCGCATGTCGGCGGGCGGCGCGGCGGCGCCTATTCGGCGGCCAAGGGCGGCCTCAAGTCGCTGACCGAGCACATGGCCTGCGAATATGGCCCGCGCGGCATCCGTTCCAACTGCGTGGCGCCGGGCGTGACGATGACCGACATGGTGCGCCACCGTTTCGAGGACGAGGGTTTCAAGCGCGCCAACGTGGAAACCACGCCCTATCCGCGCCTCGCCCAGCCGGAGGACATCGCCAGCGTGATCGCCTTCCTCTGCCTGCCGGGCAGCGAGATGATCAACGGCCAGTCGATCGTGGTCGACGGCGGCTGGACGGCAACCAAGTACCTCAGCCCGCGGGTGACGCGCACGACCTGGGTGGAGCCGGAGGGCGTTTGAAAATCCGCCGTAGGCGGATTTTTGCGGTGCCGTATCGAGAATGCCCCTCGGGCATTCTTCAAACAGACTCTAAGCGGCGGCGGCCATCACGCCGCCGCCCTGCCGCTTGGCGCGGTAGAGCGCGCTGTCGGCCCGCACGAACAGCGCCTCGGGATCGAGCTGGCCCGCTCCGCCGGCTTGCGCGATGCCCGCCGAGGCGCCCAGCGGCAGCAGTTCGCTGCCCCAGGGCACCGGGCTCAGCAGGCCCGGCAGGCAGCGGCGCAGCGTGCGGTCCGGCATCTCGATCTGGCCGGTGCGGGTGAGCAGCATCGCGAATTCGTCGCCGCCGATACGGGCGATCATGCGCGCTTCGGGGAAGGCGGCGGCAAGGCGGTGGCCAAACGCGGCAAGGCAGGCATCGCCCGCGACATGGCCCCAGCGGTCGTTGATCTGCTTGAACGAATCGAGGTCGAACAGCACCAGCGTGCCGATGTCGGCCAGCGCCTCGTCGCCCATCGGCAGGTCGAGGAAGTGCATCTCGAACAAGGATCGGTTGGCAAGGCCGGTGACCGGGTCGTTCTCCGCCATGCGGCGCAGGCGCAGCCAGCGGGCGTGTTCCTCGGTGACGTCCTGCTTGGTGCCGTAGAGTTCCGAGGCATGGTCGCCGGCCATGCGGACGGCGGCGGTGAGGCGCATCCAGCGCAGTTCGCCGTCGGCGCGGCGGATCTGGGCGTCCATGGTGAAGCCGGCGCCGGTGGCGAGGGCATGGGCGCGCAGCCGTTCCATCGTCTCGCGCGATTCTTCGCAATAGAACGTGAGTGCCTCGCGCCGGTCGACCTGCCGGTCCATCGGCAGCCCGAACAGTTCGAACACGCACTCGGTCCAGGACAATTCCTGGGTCGCCAGATCGCATGCCCAGGCGCCCAGCCCGATCAGCCGCGTCGCACGGGCATAGAGCGCGGCATCGGCGCTGGCAGTCGGCCCCGGCTGCAAATCGGGTGCATGACGGATGCCCAAGGGCGTGTGGAACACGAAAACGGATCCTCGAACGAGGGGGCTGATGGAATCGGCGGAATATTCGGGAATTCCCCATTGGTATTACTCCGCAAAAGGTAAAGACCGTGCAATCATCCGAAAGTCGGTTTTTCCCGCGCCGCTGGAGGCAAGCGTTTCGCCCGGTGAGGCAAGTGGCCAGGGTTGCCGCGCCCCGGGTCGGCGCCGATAGTCGGTGCGCAAGAGCACGCGGGAGAACACGTGATGATCCGGGGCATCCACCATGTCGGCGTGAACTGCCGCGATCTGAAGCGCATGACCCGGTTCTACTGCGAGGCCTTCGGGTTCGAACCGGTGGACGAGGGCTTCGGCTGGTCCGGCGAGCCGGTGATGGACCGCATCGTCGACCTGCCGGGCTCGGCGGCCAGGGGCGTGATGCTGCGCGCCGGGCAGTGCTATCTTGAACTGTTCGAATATTCCGCGCCGCCGTCCGATCTGGCGCGGCCGCTCAGGCCCAACGATCGCGGCTATACCCATATGTGCATCGACGTGACCGACATCGAGAACGACATCGTGCACCTCAAGGCCTGCGGCATGACGTTCAGCGGGCGCGACCATGTCGACGCCGGCCATGTCCTCACGCTCTACGGCTACGACCCGGAGGGCAACGTGATCGAGGTGCAGCAATGCATGCCGGCCAATGGCTTCACGCTTGAGGAATTGCGCGCCGCAAACGCGGCATAGCCGCCGGTTCGCCCTGCCCGGGGGCGATCGGGGCAACCGAAGCGCGCAGGACCGGCGTTCCTTGCCATGAGCGGGGGGGCTCGGGGAAACCGTCTCCGGGGAAACCGTCACCAGAAAAACCGTCCCCGGGGAAACTGTCGCAAGCGCGGTCATGCCGCGTCATCGGCGCGATCCCGGGCAGGCGGGCCATTGCCGCCTCGGCCATGCGTGCCCAGGGCACGTGGACCGTGGCCAGCGGCGGCACGGTCATGGCCGCGAGCGGGGTATCGTCGAAACCGGCAACCGAGAGCTCGCCGGGCACCGCGATCCCCTTTTCGGCGGCGGCGGCAAGGGCGCCGGCGGCCATCTCGTCGTTGCAGGCGACGATGGCGGTGGGGCGCGGGCTGAGTTCCAGCAGCAGTGCGGCCGCTTCCATGCCGGACGCGAAGGAATTGTCCCCCGCCGCCACCAGCCATGGCCCCCGGTCCAGTCCGTGCGCCGCCAGGGCATCGTGGTAACCCGCTTCCCGCCGCCGGGCCGAGGCCGATGCATCCGGCCCGGCGATCAGGCCGATCCGGCGATGGCCATTGGCCAGCAGCCATTCCACCAGCGCGGCCATGGCGGCGCGTTCGTCGCAGGCCGGTTCGTCTTCGCCCAGCCGCAGGCACGGCGTGTCCGCCCGGGCGCAGAGGGCGGCAAGGTCTTCCCGGTCCGCGAGCGGGGGCAGCAGGACCACTCCGGTGGGGCCATGCCGTTCCAGGAAGCGGTGCAGCCCCGATGCCGCGTCGTCGCCGCGGGGCAGCACCACCAGTGCCAGTTCGCTGCCTTCCATCGCCCGCAGGATGCCTGCCTCCGCCGCCTCGCGCACGGCGCGGTCGGATCCGTCGTGGACCAGTGCGACCAGGAAGGTGCGCCGCAGCGCCAGCGCGCGGGCCTGGGCATTGGGGACAAAGCCGGTCTCGGCGATCACCGCGTCCAGCCGCGCGCGCATGGACCGGCTGACATCGGGCGAGTTGTTGATGTAGCGGCTGATCGTCTTTTTCGAGACCCCGGCGATCCTGGCTATATCTTCCATCGTGGCGCGGGATCGGGTGCGGATCATCGCGCGATGATGAAGCGCGGCGCCCGCAGGCCCAAGGGCAGTTTCGTCCGCTCCGGATCGATCTCGGGCCTATCCGGCAAGTGCGTAAGGCGGGCGTAACCGCGCGGCAATCGCGACGGACTGATACAAGCCCGTCATTGCGGAAAGGCGCCGAAATCCCTAAGTGGGCCCCGCATGAGCCGGGTTCCCGCCGGATGGAACCGCCACCCCCACTGGAGAATGATGAAGCCCGCCCCGTCGCAACGCCACTATGGAATGGATTGGCTGCGCGTTGGCGCCTTTGTCCTGCTGATCTTCTACCATGTCGGCTTTTCGTTCACCCCGTGGGGTTTCCAGACCCCCACGCGCGGGGTGGTGAGCTGGGCGGAAATCCCGCTCCTCGGCCTCAGTGCCTGGCGACTGGCGCTGCTCTTCGCGATTTCCGGCTATGCCAGCGCGGCGCTGCTCAAGAAGGACGGCAACAACCGCGCCTTCCTGAAAAGCCGCCTGCTGCGCCTCGGCATTCCGCTGCTGTTCGGCCTTACCGTCGTTGTCCCGCCGCAGCCCTACATGGGGCTGATCAACAGCGGCTACGCGCACGGCTACGGCTATTTCCTGTTCCATGACGCCTTCAGCTTCCGCAAGGTGGGCTACGAAAGCCTGCCCGCGACGATGCACTTGTGGTTCGTCATCTACCTGCTCGTCTACACGCTGGTGCTCTGCGCGGGCCTGATGTTCCTGCCGGATGCATGGCGGACATGGCTGCGCGGGCAGGCGGAAAAGCTGCTGTCCGGCCCGCTGATGCTGCCGCTGGGCATCGTGCTGATCTTTGGCGTGAGGCTGTTCTACGACGGCTGGACCGACATCCACAGCCTCTTCGTGGACCGCGCCGCGCACCTCCACTACTTCGGCATGTTCCTCTACGGCTTCCTGCTGCGCGGGTCGGAGCCGATGCGCCAGGCGATCGCGAGGCAGTGGAAGCTGGCGCTGGTGCTAGGCCTGCTCGGTTATGCCTGGGTGATCGGCGATACGCTGCTCTGGCCCGGCAACACGCCGACGCCGGCGGCGTGGGAGCAGCCGCTGTCCTTCGCCAAGTCGGTGCAGTGCTGGGGCACGGTGGTCGCGCTGTTCGGCATTGCCGACCGCTACTGGAACTTCGACAGCAAGTGGCGGCCGATGCTGGTCGAGGCGGTGTTCCCGATCTACATCGCGCACCAGACGGTGATGGTCTTTGTCAGCTATGCCATCCGCGACATGGGGCTGACCGCTCTGCCGGAATTCCTGACGCTCTGCATCACCGTGGCCGGGGGATCCTGGATCTTCTACCTGATCGGCCGCGAAATCGGCCCGCTGCGCCCGCTGATCGGGCTGAAGCGGCACCGGGCGCCGCGCAAGGCTGCCAAGGTCGCGGTGGCCTGAAGGTAAAGGGATAAGACCAGGGGAGCATAGCCCCCCTGGACCCCCATTACCGTCTTCGTTGCGTTGGCCAACCGCGTTGTGCGCTCCTTGGCGCCGCAGGCTATTAGGTCTCCCGGCTCGAAGAGGGTGCAAAACGCAGCTGCGCGCGTGCCCTATACGGTTTTGGGGGTGCAGGGGGGCTATGCTCCCCTGCTTTAATCCTTGTTCTTCACATCCCCGGCCTCACAGGAGGAGAGCCCGCGAGGCCGGAGTTCTCAATCCCGCGCCAGGAGCAGCGCCGCTGCCATCGGCCCGCCGCCGGAGGTCGCCACGGCCAGTTTCGGATCGCCGGCGACCTGGCGTCCGGTGGCGGTGCCGCGCAGCTGGTTCACCGCCTCATGGGCAAAGCCGAAGCCGTGCAGGCGCCCGGCGCCAAGCTGGCCGCCGAAGGTGTTCATCGGCAGTTCGCCGTCCAGGGCGATGCGGGAACCGCCCTCGATGAACCGGCCGCCTTCGCCCTTTTCGCAGAAGCCGAGGCCCTCCAGCCAGGTGATCGGCAGGAATGCGAAACCGTCGTAGAACTGGACGGTATCCACATCCTCAGCGGTGTAGTCGGTGCGCTTCCAGAGGTCGGCGCCGGTCTCGTAGGCGGCGAACCATTCGACCTGGTCCCACGAATAGCGATCGACCGAGCCCGCCATCGCGGCGATGCGCACCGGGGTGGTCGTCACTTCGTCCAGCGCGTCACCGGCCGAGACGATCACCACCGTCGAGGCGTCGGTGAAGCGGTCGCAGTCGTAGAGGCAGAGCGGGCTGGAGATCATCCTTGCGGACATGTACTTGTCCAGCGTCAGCGCTTCCCTGGTGATCGCCCGCGCGCGCGGGTTGCGCATGGCGTTCTTCGAGGCGTTGATGGCGATCTGGCCAAGCTGCTCGCGCGTCATGCCATAGCGGTGCATGTGCCTTGCGGCATATTGCGCGGTCCAGCAGGCGGCGGACGTGGCCCAGAACGGGCTGGTCCACTGCGAGGGGCCGGTGACGGTGTCCTGCTTCATGCCCGACATGTAGGTGCCGGGATCGGCCATGCCGCCCGCCTCGTAGACGGTGCGGAAACAGATCGCATGGCGCACGAGACCCTGCTTCACCGCCATCGCCGCCGCCGCGATGGCGGAAAGCTGGGCGGGCTGCTCCATCGCGCCGAGGTGCCACTTGGACTTGATGCCCAGCACTTCGATCAGGTCGTCGCTGCTGACCGGCGAGAAGGCGGTGTAGCCGTTCATCTTGCCGGGGTAGGTGAACACGCCGTCGATCTGGCCGAGCGTCAGCCCCGCGTCGTCCAGCGCCTCGCGCACGGCATCGACGGTCAGGAGCAGCGGATGGCGCGGCAGGCGCACGCCGACCTCGGACTGGCCGAGGCCGGTGATATAGGCTTCCGTGCTGGCCATCAGGCGATCCTCTCGAAGAGGGGGTAGAAGATGCCGTCCTGCTCCTCGAACACGACGCGCACCTTGTCCTCGAAATCGACCGCCTCGACCGGGCAATGGACGATGTTGGTGGTCAGGTAGACCCCGGGGGCGCCGTCCAGCTTCACGCGGGCGATCACATAGGGGACTTCGAGATCCCTGGCCCAGGGCTGGTGGTTCACCGTGAAGCTGTCGATCACGCCGGTGCCGGCTACTGCGTGAGGGGCGACATTCTCGGACTGGCAGTGGCGGCAGAGCAGGCGCGGGGGATGAGTGAATTCACCGCAATCGCCGCATTTCACGATGTTCAGCCTGCCTTCGCGGCCGCCCGTCCAGAATGCGGTATTCTCCTGGTCCAGCTTTGGCCTTGGCCGCGGTGGATTCATCGTTGCTCTCCCATTCGCCGGGACGAGAAGTCCGGCGCAGTGGTCCCCGCGTCAAGGCGGCCATGGGATTGATCGTGGCGGCGCTTCGTGCGGCCGGTCCTCAGTCGATGACCTTGCGGGCGATCAGGTCGTCCATTTCGCTTTGCGACAAGCCCAGAAGCTCGCGGTAGAGGTAGCCATTGTGCTCGCCGAGGAGCGGCGCGCCGCGTTCGACCTGCGGGCCTTCGGGGCTGATCCGCCAGGACGGGCCGATCACCGGGCGCGCGGTGTTGCGGTGGTCGCTGACCATGCGCAAGGCGCCGCGGCCCCAGAGGAATGCGTCCGCGCACAGGTCCATCGAACTCATCGCCTTGAACGCCGGAACACCCGCGTTGCGGAGCTTTTCGGCAAGGTCCGCGGCGTCGTGCGGGCGGGTGAGGGCGGAGAGTTCGGCATCGAGTGCGGCGCGGTTGCTTAGCCGGTCCGTCAGCGTCGCGAAGCGCGGATCGGCGGCGAGGGCGGGGGCGTCCAGCGTGCCGCACAGCGCCTGCCATTCGGCCTCGTTCGCCGCCGCGATACTTGTCCAGCCGCTCTCGCCGCAGGGGTAGAAGCCGTGCGGGGCCATCTCCGCGTGATAGTTGCCGTCGGCGCTGGGCACGTCTCCGGTGACGCTGGCGGCAAAGAGGCTGTCGCCGACCAGGCTGGTCATCGCCTCCACCGCCGAGAGGTCGATGAACTGGCCTTCGCCGGTGCTCTCGCGGTGGTGGAGCGCGGCCAGGCAGGCGAGCGCGGCCAGTGCCCCGGCGGTGGAATCGCCGTAGCGGATGTTCATGCCCTTGGGCGTCTCGCCCTCATGCCCGACCAGCGCGGTCAGGCCCGAGAGCGCGGCGAAGCAGGGGGCGTAGCCGGTCTGATAGCCCAGCGGCCCGTCGCTGCCCCACATCTTGATCGCGCACTGGATGAGGTCCGGCTTGATCGCCTTGAGGCTTTCGTAATCGAGCCCGGAGCGTTCCATTGCGCCGGGGCGGATATTGTCGATCAGAATGTCGGCATCGGCGATCATGCGCTTGACGAGGTCCAGCCCCTCGGCGGTCTTCATGTTGACCTGAACCGAGAGGATCTCCTGGTTGATCGACAGGAAATAGGGTGCGGCGTCGATGTCCACACCGCCATAGGCGCGCATCTCGTCGAGGTTGGAGCGGGATTCGATCTTGATCACTTCCGCGCCGAGGTGGGCGAGCAGCTTGCCCGCGTAAGGTCCGGCCCAGACTTTGGTGAGTTCGATCACGCGAATGCCGGCGAGGGGGCCTTTGCGGTCAGGACGCGGCATCGAGGATCTCCTCCTGGTCGGCGCCGAGGCGGGGGGCGGCGGCCTTCACCATGACCGGCGTGGCGCTCATGCGGTAGGCGGCGGTGGGATAGGAGACCTGCCCGAACGCGGGATGCACGGCCTGCTGGAAGAACCCGCGATGGATGAACTGAGGGTGGCGGGGCAGGTCCTGCGCGGTCTGCACCGGCACCATGGCAAGGCCCGCCTTCTGCGCGGCCTCGGTGACCGGATGCTTGTCCTGCCGGGCGATCCAGCCGGTGAAGTGTTCGCGGAACTTGGCGACATTGGGCGGCGTGCAGTCGAACTCCAGCCAGTCTTCGCGCAGTTCCCGCGTCCAGGCGGGGTCGCCCATCAGCGCGCAGAGGACCTGCCAGTGCGCGCGGCTGGTCATCAGCAGGAAGACGTGCCCGTCGCGGCAGGCGAAGGAGGTGCCGGGGCCGCCCATGTCGTAGGCGGTGCGCGCGTCGCTCGGCTCGGCCTCGCCCGCCAGCATGCGGCCGAGCACGCAGTCGGTGCGGTTCAGTTGCACGTCCACTTCGGAAATATCGATGAACTGCCCCTGTCCCTCGCGGCGCAGGCGCAGCAGCGAGGCCAAGGTGGCCAGCGCGGCGTCGATCCCGGCTTCGTAGTCGGAGAGGAAGCGGCCCGCGCCTTTGAGCGGCGGCCTGTCGGCAGGCGTTTCGCTGGGGCTGTGATAGGCCCAGCCGCCGGCGGCGATGACGTTGATCGGACGGGCCGCTTGCCAGCTTTCCGGCGCGTCCTGCCCGAACGGGGTGACCAGCGTGTGGACCAGCGCCGGATGCGCGCCGGAGACCATGTCCGGCGTCAGGCCCATCGCCCGGCACCAGCCCTCGTCATGATCGTCGATCAGCGCGTGGGCGCGCGCCAGCAGGCGGTCCAGCACCTTGCGGTCGGCCGCATCGGCAAGGTCCAGCACGACCGATTTCTTGTTGGTATTGAGGTAGGCGAACAGCGTCGATTCCCCCGCCGCGAACGGCCCCATCGCGCGGCTGGGGGCGCCGCCGGGGCGCTCCACCTTGACCACTTCGGCGCCGAGATCGGCCAGCAGCTTGCCGGTATATTCGCCGCTCACCCGCTCGGCGATCTCGATCACGATAAGCCCCTGGAGGGCGCCTCTGCGTGTCATCAGCGCTGAAGGGTTCTGAAATCGGGATAATAGGGCGGCATGGCGATGTACTTGTCGATGGTCTGTTCGAAGTGGCGCACGCGTACTTCCTGATAGTCGCCCAGCGTGATGCCGGGCTTGGCGCTGGCTTCCAGGCCTTCCTGCTGGGCGTGGAGGTTGTCGGTATCCTGGTCGAGAATGCGCCCGAAGCCGGGGTCCATCCCCTTTGCTTCGGTGAAGGACTGGTGGTCGGCCAGGATCTCCACCTCGGCGGTTTCGACCTCGCTGCCGTCCCTGGGCTTGGGCCGCATGAACATCACTTCGTAGATCGTGCGGCGATGGTCGCGCGCGTCGGGACGGAAGCGGTAGATCATCGGCAGCGAGATGCCGGGGAACAGGAACAGGTTCGGGAAAAACGTGTAGCTGTAGGTATCGAGCAGCTCGGTATCCGAAACGTGGCTGAGATCGGTGTTGGTCGCCGTCTCGAACATCTGGCGGAACATGTCCGCCATCACCTGCCGCGCGCGTTCGCCGGCCTTCAGTTCGGGCTTGCTGCCGCCCAGCGAGGAACTGTCGCCCAGCGTGAAGTTGGCGATGATGTCCGCCTCGCTGTAGGTGCCGCGCAGCTTGGGGCTGACCACGCCGAGCGTGGAGATGAAGCGGTCCACGTGATCGCCGTAGACGTCGTACTGCGAGTTCACGTCGCCGTTGGCGGGCGCCACTTGCGGATGGGTGTCGCCGACGTGGTAGGCCTCCATGAACGCTTCCATCGTCAGCTTCCAGTTGGCCGGATAGCTTTTCTGGACGTGGAGATAGATATAGCGATCCTCCAGCTTCCACGCCTTGAGATGGGCGAGGGCCTCTGCGCCGAGGTACTCCTCAAGGCCGGGCGCGGCGGGGTCCATGTTGACCCAGACGAAGCCGCCCAGCCGCTCCACCCGGGCTTCGGGCAGGCACATCTTCTGCGTGGCGGTGTGGGCGAAGTCCCACTTTTCGGGGATGTCCTTCAGCGATCCGTCGAGGTTCCAGGTCCAGCCGTGGAACGGACACTTCAGGTTCGCTGCGAAGCCCGCCGTGCCGGAGGGCTTCAGCTTGGTGCCGCGATGGAGGCAGGCGTTGAAGTAGGCGCGGATCTCGTCATCCTCACAGCGGGTGACGACGAACGAGTACGCTCCGATGTCGTAGACGTAATAGTCGCCCACTTCGGGGATGTGGTCCTCTCGGCAGGCCATCTGCCAGGTGCGGGTCCACATCCGCTCGAACTCGGCCTTGGCGAAGGCGGGATCGGTGTAGCGCTGCTTGGAGACGTCCTCGCTGCCGAGGTAGTGGTAGCTTTCGCTGGCGGCCCAGGCGGGGGCGGGGTTGCGGTCGGCGGCGATGATGTCCTGCGTGGATTCGGCGGGGCAGCGGGCCTCGCCGGGCTGCAGCGGTGCGGTGGCGACGTTCATTGCGAGGCTCCTTATTCCGCCGCTTCGAGCGCGGGAGAGTTTGCGCGCGCGGCAAGGGTGGGGCTGATTTTCTGGACCGCGCCGTCCTTCATCACGAAGACGACCTTTTCCGGCCCGGCGAGGATGGAGATGTCCGCCAGCGGATCGCCGTCGACCAGGATCAGGTCGGCCAGCTTGCCCGGCGCCAGCGTGCCGAGCTCGCCGCCGTATCCCATGGCAAGGCCGCCGTTGCGGGTGGCGCAGACCAGCGCCTCGGCCGGGGTATAGCCGTAGAAATCGACAAAGGACTTGAGGTCGCGCCCCTGTGTGCCCTGCGGGCTCCAGCCGAAGCCGTAGTCGCCGCCGATCAGGTGGCGGATGCCGCGCCTCCGCAGTTCGGTATGCGTCGCAAGCGAGTTTTCCAGCAGGTCCGGAATGTTCATGTAGCCGCCGACTTCCGGCGAGAGCCCGTGCGCCGAAGCCTCGCCCGCCATGATCTGCGCGAAAAGGCCGACGGTGGGGACGACAAAGATGCGGTCCCGCGCCTCTTCCATCATGTCCAGCAGTTCCTCGTCGGCGTATTCGCAGTGGAACAGGCCGTCGACGCCCGCGCGCACGCAGTGCTTGGAGCCTTCGATGGAGCGGGTGTGGGCGTTGATCTTGCGGCCATAGGCATGGGCCGTTTCGGCGGCGACGCGCACTTCCTCGAACGTCATCGGTGTCGTGTGGCCGGGGGTGCCGGGATAGAACGGGTCGCCCGAGACATCGAGCTTCACGTTGTCGATCCCCTCGCGGCAGTGGAGGCGCACGGTCCTGCGCATCTCTTCCACGCCGTCGACGATGGCGGAGGGGCCTTGCCTCGGATTGTGCAGCTTGCTCTCGTCCCCCATCGCGCCGGTGACCGAGATTTCGAGGCCGCCGGCCCGGATGCGCGGACCCGGCAGGCGCCCGGCGTTGACCTCCTCGCGCACGGCGACGGCCAGTTTCAGCTTTGCCTCGGAGGCGCCGTAGGCGGAGGTGAAGCCCGCCTCGATCAGCGCCCTGGCCCCGCGCGCGGCGGTGAAGACCTGCGTTTCGGGGCAGGGGGTGATGAGATCCTCGGTCGCGCAGACATTCTCGAACGAGAGATGCGCGTGGCCCTCGACCATGCCGGGCATCAGGAACAGGCCGCTGGCGTCGATGATGACGTCGCCCGGCTGCGCGGCAGCCGTAGCGCCGACCGAGGTCACGCGGTTGCCCTCGACCACGAGATCGCCCTTGGTGGTGGGCCCGTTTGTCCCTTGGCCTGTCCCGTCGAATATCGTGGCGTTCTGGATCACGGTCCGTCCCACGGTGTCTCTCCTTTCGGCCATCGATGTGCGCGTGGCTCTTGGAGTGCAGGTTAGAAGCGGGCAGCCATGCGGCAAATGACGGGCCGGGCAGAGGGCTTGTCCTGTACCGGAACGTCGCGGGTCGTTCGCACCGGCGGTTTTCCCGCTGGGGCAAGTCGCAAGGCGCGGGGAGCGCTTTGCGCGGGGGCGCGGCTGCGGCATCACGTGTGAAAATCAAACGAAGAGGACCGGGCCGGACTTATGGGCAACCTTCATGTCACCATGACCGACAGCGACGGCGTGAAGCACGAATTTTCCGACGTGGAGGAGGGCGTGAGCCTGATGGAACTGGGCCGTTCGCGCGGGGTTTCCGGGATCATGGGCGATTGCGGCGGCGGCTGCGCCTGCGCGACCTGCCACGTCTACGTCGCGGCCGACTGGTGGAACGCGGTGGGCGAGCCCGACGATGTGGAATTCGCCATGCTCGACATGGTGGCGGACGTCATGAAGGACACCAGCCGCCTCGGTTGCCAGATCAGGATGAAGGGCGATCTGGACGGGCTGGAAGTTACCGTGGCGCCGGCGTCGGGGTACTGAGGGGTCGTTTGTAAAAATGCGCTGAAGGCGCATTTTTGTGCGGCACCGGCCCTCTCCCCCACCCGACCACCCGATAGGATATGCTCATGGGTGGTTGGGCGGGGGAGAGGGCCGGTGCCGCAAGATCCGGCTTCGCCGGATTGTCAAACGGACTCTTCCCCTCGGGACAAGCCTCGGTTCGAGGGCGGGCATGGCTGGCCGTCATCGGCCGGTCCATAGAAGATCGCAAAGACACGCATACGGGACAGGCACATGGCAACGTCGACGCAAACTGGGGCAGGCGAGGATCGAGTGAGCGAGCGGCTGGCGCTGAGCGCAGGGGAACAGGCGCTGCTGGACAGTGGTTCGCTGGCCGATCCCGCGATCCAGGCGCGGCCGCGCGACTACTACCGGGCCATGCGCCACGGCGATCCGATCCATTATGACGCGCGGCTCGGCTCCTGGCTGGTGACGCGGCACGAGGACATCTCGGCGGTCCAGTCGGACCCGGTGACCTTCTCGGTCAAGCACGGCTACTCCGAACAGCAGGCGCGCGGCATGCGCGAGGAGTTCCAGGCCTATCTCGAAGAGCATGGCGGCGGCTATTTCCCGGACGCGATCATGTCCGATCCGCCTTACCATACGCGCATCCGCAAGCTGATGGAGCAGGCCTTCACCGCCCACCGCGTAAAGGAACTGGAGCCGCGCATCACCGAAGTGGTGCGCGCCGTGATCGCCGACGTGGTGGCGCGCGGCGATGGCCGCTGCGACGGCGTGAAGGACATCGCCATTCCGCTGACCATCCGCGTGATCGTCGAGCAGCTCGGGCTCGATCAGGGCATGGAGGAGCAGATTTCGCGCTGGTCGGTGGCGGTCACCGCGCAGATCGGCGCGATGCAGAGCCGCGAGACGATGCTGGCCAACGCCGCGCAGATCGCCGAGCTTCAGCAATACCTGATCGCCAAGATGAAAGAGCGCGAGGCCAGCCCTTCGGAAGACATGCTGTCCGATCTGGTCCATGCCGAAGTCACGGGCGAGGATGGCGGCAAGGAAAAGCTGACTTTCGCGGAAGCCGTCTCGCTGGTGCGCGCCACGCTGATCGCGGGCAACGACACCACCGCGACCGCCATCGGCAACCTGTTCTACGCCCTCACCACGCGCCCCGGCATGGCCGAACTGCTGGAAAGCGTGGCAGACGACGATCGTCAACTCAATCGCTTCGTGGAGGAGCATCTGCGTGCCGAACCGCCGGTGCGGGCGCTCAGCCGCATGACCACGCGGGAAGTCACCGTGAACGGCACGAGGATCCCTGCCCATGCGCATATGCTGCTGGTCTACGGATCGGGCAACGACGACGAGACCGTGTTCCCGGACCCGCGCACGTTCGATCCTTCGCGGCCAAACCTTGGGCGTCACGTGGCCTTCGGTGGCGGTCCGCACCGCTGCATCGGGCTGGCGCTGGCGCGCATGGAAGTGAAGGTGGCGGCGCGCGAGATCGTCCGGCAGATGAAGAACCTGAAGCTGGCGATCCCCGAAAGCGCGATCCGCTACCAGCCGAGCGTCGCCACGCGCACGATCGAATCGCTGCCGATCACCTTCGAGGCGCGCTGATGGCCGGGGAACTTGCCGGCAAGGTGGCCGTCGTCACCGGCGGCGCCAGCGGCATCGGCCGCGCCACCGCGGCGCTGTTCGTGGCCGAAGGCGCGAAAGTCGTGATCGCCGATATTGCCGGCGAGGCGGGCGAGGCGCTGGCGGAAAGGCTCGGGCCAGCGGCGGTCTACCAGCCCACCGACGTCGCCGATCCGGCGGCGGTGGAGGCGATGATCGAGGCTGCCGTCTCCCGCTTCGGCGGGATCGACGTGCTGTTCAACAATGCGGGCATGTCCTGCGGCGCCTTCCCCAGCTTCCTCGACGATACGCTGGAGGATTTTGACCGGGTGATGCGGGTCAACGTGCTCGGGCCGATGCTGGCCACGCGCAATGCGGCGCGGATCATGGCGCGGCAGGGGCCTGATGGTCGGAAGCGGGGCGGCGTGATCCTCAACAATGCCTCCATTGCCGGCACCCTGGCGGGCCATGCGATGATGACCTACCGCGCGTCCAAGGCGGCGCTGATCCAGTTCTCCAAGTCCTCCGCCATCGATCTGGCGCGGCATGGCATCCGGGTGAACTGCATCGTGCCGGGCCATGTGCGCACCGAACTCTCTTCCTTCGGCGAGCAGGGGGCGGAGAGCGGCCTTGCCGCGCGGATCGAGGAGGGGGTGAACGCGGTCTACCTCTCCAACCAGCTGATCAAGCGGCGCGGCGAACCGGACGACGTGGCGCAAGTGGCGCTGTTCCTCGCCAGCGAGCGGTCGCGCCACATGACCGGCGCGGTGATTCCGGTCGAGGGCGGGGTGACCGTGGGGGACCCGGTCAACCACCTCGAGGAGATCTTCGACGCCCGCGCGGCGGCATTCGCGGCAATGGAGCGCGCGGAAAACTGAGCCGGGCCGGCGCCGCGAAATTCGTCTGTCGCGAATTCTCAAACAGTCTTTCGGGCCATTCAATCCGTGGTTACGGCGATAAGCGTTGCACAATTGCATCGCCGGATTGCAAAACATCGCTGCGCAGGCGCCCGAAGAAGATGGATGAAGTCATTGTAACGCAAATGTAATCGCACGTTTCTAGCTGCCCCGATCGGTTCAACCCTGAAGGGACTTTCTCCGCGTGCGACATCTTTCCTGCCTTCGACCTGCCCTGCTTCTCGGCTCCGCGCTCGCAACATTCGGCTCCGCCGAGATGGCGATGGCGCAGGACGGCGCCGCTGCCGCTCCGGAGGCCGACAACCAGGGCCTGGGAGAGATCGTCGTGACGGCCGAGCGCCGCCAGGAGAACCTGCAGGACGTGCCGGTGTCGGTCGGCGTCGTCTCGGGCGACCAGCTGCGCGGTTTCCAGGCCGCGGGTGACGATACGCTGGCGCTGGCGGGCCGCGTTCCGGGTCTCTACGCGGAAACCACCACGGGCCGCATCTTCCCGCGCTTCTACATTCGCGGTCTCGGCAATATCGACTTCTACCTCGGCGCCTCGCAGCCGGTGTCGATCATCCAGGACGATGTCGTGCTGGAGCACGTCGTGCTCAAGTCCAACCCGGTCTACGACATGGACCAGGTGGAAGTGCTGCGCGGCCCGCAGGGCTCGCTGTTCGGCCGCAACACCACGGCGGGCATCATCAAGTTCGACACGATCAAGCCCGCGACCGACCGCTGGACCGGGCGCGCCAGTGCCAGCTACGGCTCCTACAACACCGCCACCTTCGACGGCGGCGTCGGCGGCCCGCTGATCCAGGACCTGCTGGCGATCCGCGTTTCCGCGCTCTACCAGCGCCGCGACGACTGGATCGACAACACCTACAGTGGCCCCAGCGCCGACGGCACCGCATCGCCCAGGAAGGACGCCATGGGCGGTTTCGAGGAGCGTGACGCCCGCGTGCAATTGCTGCTGGCGCCGACCGGCAGCGGCTTCTCGATGCTGACCAGCTTCCACGCCCGCAAGTACGACGGCACCTCGACGATCTTCCACCGCGCTGCCTTCACCAAGGGTTCGAACGATGTGTCGGGCGAGCCGCGCAGCAAGATCGCGCTGGACGAGGCGCACAACAACCCGCAGGCCTATGACACCTACGGCGCCTCCAGCCGCATCGCCATGGACTTCGGCCCGGTCACGCTGACCTCGATCACCGCGTGGGAATCGACCTCGGGCTACAGCCGCGGCGATACCGACGGCGGTGCGGCAGCGGACTATCCGGTGAACGGCGTCGCCAACGGCTATGGCCAGTCGCAGGGCAATGTCCGCGATCTCGACCAGCTGACGCAGGAACTGCGCCTCGCCAGCAACGGCGACACCCGCTTCAAGTGGCAGGTCGGCGCGATGTGGTTCGATTCGCGCGACATCACCGATTTCTACCAGCGCGCCTATTTCCTCACGACCGCCGCGCATAACCCCAACAACTGGGTGCGCCTGCGCAACGAGAACACCAGCTGGGCCTTCTTCGGACAGGCCAGCTACGAGCTGGTGGACGGCCTGACGCTGACCGCCGGCGGCCGCTACACCAACGACACCAAGAAGACCCGCCTGCTCAAGACGGCAGACACCATCGCCGGTGCCTCCACTTACACCGGCCGCCGCTATGTGCGCCTTTCGGACGAGAAGCCGAGCTGGGATGCCAGCCTGAACTACAAGGTGAACCCGGACGTCAGCGTCTACGTGCGCGTCGCCACCGGCTTCCGCGGGCCGACCATCCAGGGCCGTTCCGCCGTGTTCAACGCCGACTTCACCACGGCGGATTCGGAAACGATCCTCTCGGGCGAGGCGGGCATCAAGACCCAGCTGTTCGACAACAAGGTGCGCTTCAACCTTTCGGGCTTTGCCTACCGGGTGAAGGATATCCAGCTCAACGGCAACGACGTCAATGGCAACGGCGTGCTGTTCAATGCCGACAAGGCCGAGGCCTACGGCATGGAAGCCGAACTGGAAGCGCGCCCGGTGCCGAACCTGACGCTGACCGCCGGTCTCAGCCTGCTGCATACCGAGATCAAGGACAAGAACGTCTACGCGCAGGTCTGTGCGCTGAACGGCGTCGTGGTCTGCACGGTCGAGGATCCGACGATCGTCATCGCCGGCAGGGGCACTTTCGCGCAGATCGACAGCAATCCGCTGCCCAACGCGCCGAAGTACACCGCCAATGTCGCCGCGCGCTACGACGTGCCGCTGGGCAACGGCGGCTCGCTCTTCGCGGCGACCGACTGGATGTTCCAGGGCTACACCAACTTCGTGCTCTACAAGACCCGGGAGTTCCATTCGAAGGGTGACTTCGAGGGCGGTCTGAAGATCGGCTACTCGGCCCCCGGCGGCCAGTACGAGATCGCCGCCTTCGCCCGCAACATCACCGGCGAGAAGAACCTCAAGGGGGTGATCGAGAACTACATGGCCGCCGTGTTCAACGAACCGCGCGTGATCGGCGCGTCGTTCTCCGGCAAGTTCTGATCCGGGTAAATGCCGCAATGAGGGGCCGGGGGAAACTCCGGCCCTTTTTCGTGCGCCTTCCCGGCATGGCACGGGGCGTCTGGAATGCTTGTCTTAACCCTTGCTGCGCTAGTCTCGGACCGTTCCGCAAATTGACAGGATTGCGGGTGTAGCGGGTACCCGCAAGGGTTGCAGGGTAAGGATTATCGATGATGTTTGGCGCACTTGCGTCAGCGGCTCTCGCGGCTTCGGCGGCGGCTTCGGCCACCGGGCCTGCGGTCAGTGACGCGCCGTGGCAGGATGTCGTGCTGGCGCTCCACAACCGGGAGCGCGCCGCGGTGAGTTCGCCGCCGCTGCGCTGGAGCGCGGATCTTGCCCGCGACGCGGCCCGCTGGGCGCAGCGGCTGGCGGCCTCCGGTGTGCTGCAGCACGACAGCGCCAACCGCAGCGAGGGCGAGAACCTGTGGATGGGGACGCGCGGTGCCTACCGGGTCGAGGACATGGTCGCGGGCTGGGCGGGCGAGAAAGCCCTGCTGCGCCGCATGCGGTCGTGGCAGGACGGGGTCCACCGTGTCGGCCATTATACCCAGATGATCTGGTCGGGCACCACGGCGGTTGGCTGCGGGCTGGCGCAAGGGCGCAGTTTCGAGGTGCTGGTGTGCCGCTACGACCCGCCCGGTAACGTCTGGAACCAGAGCCCCTATCGCGCGCACGCGGCGGTTGCCATCCGGCCTTAGGACAGGAACGCCTCGATCTCACCGGCCACAACGCCGGGCATTTCGAGATTGAGAAGGTGACCGGAGCCGGCATGGTCGATGCGGGCCACATCTTGTCCGGCGCTGGCGATCAGGTTCGCGATCAGACGGAAGTCCTCGGTGTCGCGGGTGCCGGTGAGCAGCAGTGTCGGCACGGAAAGGGCCGTCAGGCGGTCCACGTCGGGCTGTTCGGGGCGCTGGTCGTCCTGCACCCATTGACTGCCGGGGAAGGCCGCGATCGAGGCCTTGAGATGCGCGGCGGCCTCGGGAATGTCGCGGGTGCTGGCGAACAGCGGGTGGTTCCACCACAGCTCGCGGGCATGGGCCATGTCGCCCGAGCGGGCGGCGCGGCCCATGGCTTTCCAGCGCTCGATCCAGTCCGTGCTCCATGACCAGCCGAGCATCAGCGGGCTGACCAGAACGAGCCGCCTCACGCGCTGCGGATGGTCGAGCGCGAAGTGCAGCACATTGCCGCCGCCCATCGACAGGCCGGAAAGATCGGCGCGCTCCACCTCCAGCGCGTCCAGCAGCGCGAGGAGGTCGTCGGCATGGGAAAAGGCCGCGCCTGGCTCGGCGGGCGAGGCGCCGAAGCCGCGTGCGTCGTAGGCGATCAGCGGCAGGTCGGCAGGAAGCGCGGCGATCACCGCGTCCCAGTCCCGGCGCGACCCGCCGAAGCCGTGGGCCAGCACCAGCGGTGTTTCCGATTTTTGGCCCGAACCTTCGCGCCGCACGCCGACAAGCGTTCCGCCCGGCAGTTCGACGCGAAAGTCCCGCATGGCCGTGCTTACATCCGCTCGGCGAAGCTGCCGTAGCGGCCGCGATGGAACAGCATGGGCTCGTCCTCGCGCACGGTTTCCATGCGCAGGATCTCGCCCAGCACGAACCAGTGATCGCCCGCCTCGGTCACCGAGTAGAGGCGGCATTCGATGGCGGCGATGGAATCGGCGATGATCGGCAGGTTATGCGCGGACACGGTATATTCCACGCCCACGAACTTCTCCGCGCCCTTGGCGGTGACGGCGCGGCAGACCTCGCCCTGATCGCTGGCCATCACGTTCACGCAGAAGTGGCCCGCCTTCTCGATCAGCGGCCAGGAAGTGGAGCGCTTGTCCGGGAAAAAGCCCACCAGCGGCGGATCGAGCGAGACCGAGGTGAACGATCCCACCACCATGCCCGCCGGACGGTCCTCGTCGAGCGCGGTGATCACGCAGACCCCGGTGGGATAGCTGCCCAGAACCTTGCGGAATTCGGCCGGATCGATGGTCGTCGTGGTCACTGTGCGTGCTGTCCCTGAATAGTGCCAATCATGGCGTGAGAACTCCCTCCATGTGCCTGACGGTTTCGTCAAGCCACTGCCGGAACGCGGTTACGCGGGGGAGCTTGCGGATGTCTTGGTGGGTGACGAACCAGAAGCTGCGCAATATCCGCTTTTCGGGCAGCACCGGCACCAGCCGGGCATCGCTTCCGGCCATGAAGCAGGGCAGCACGCCAAGCCCGGCGCCGCTGGCGATCAGGCTCTGCTGCGCGGTGATGCTGGGCGAGCGCAGCGTGGCGCGAAGGCCGGTGTGAATCTCGTCCAGATAACGCAGTTCAGGGGCGTAGATGAGGTCTGGGATATAGCCGACGAGCGCGTGGCCTTCGAGCAGGTCCGCCGGGCGCGCGGGGGTGCCGTGGCGCTGGAGGTAGTCGCGGCTGCCGTAGAGCGCCAGCGTGTAATCCGCCAGCTTGTGCGCCACCAGCGGCCCGGTGCGCGGGCGCGAGAGCATCACCGCCACGTCCGCCTCGCGCCGTCCGGGGCTGAGGAACCCGCTGGAGGCGACAAGATCGATGGCAAGCCGCGGGTGAGCGGACTGGAAGGCGGGCAGGTGGCGGGCGAGGAACCAGCAGCCGAACCCTTCCGAAGTGCTGATGCGCAGAGTGCCGGATAGGCCGTCGCTCTGGTCGGCCTGTTCGGAAATCTGTCCGGCGGCTTTCGCCATCGATTCCACGGCGGCAAGCAGGGCCTCGCCCGCTTCGGTGAGGTCCTGGCCGCTGCGGGTCTGCTCGAAGAGGCGGGTGCCGAGGGCTGCCTCCAGACGGCGCAGCCGGCGGCCCATCGTGGTGGGGTCAACGCCCAGCACGCGCGCGGCGGCGGCCAGTTGCCCCGCCCGGGCGATGGCGAGGAAGGCCTGATAGTCGCTCCAGTCTATCGATGGCATGGATGGGGGCATCGGTAAGGCATCGTCACTGCGGGAAATCATCCATCGGGCTGCAAATGTGCAGTTATCGATGGCGTATTTTCAGCTTGCCTGCAAATCGAGCCGGGACCACCTAGCCATTGAAGGGCGCGCCTGTGCCCGAAGACAGAATTTCGAAAGGATGAGGAATGCGCCTGATTGACCACTTCGTAGTCGGCGGACCCGGCAGCCCGTCCGCGCGCCTCGGCGATGTCTTCAACCCCAGCACCGGCGCGGTGCAGGCGCAGGTGCCGCTGGGCGACGCCGCGCTGCTCGACCGTGCGGTCGCCACCGCGCAGGCGGTGCAGCCCAAGTGGGCGGCGATGAACCCGCAGCGCCGCGCCCGCGTGCTGTTCAAGTTCAAGGAACTGATCGAGCAGAACATGCAGAGCCTCGCCGAACTCTTGGCGAGCGAGCATGGCAAGGTGGTGGACGACGCCAAGGGCGACATCCAGCGCGGACTTGAGGTCGTGGAATTCTGCTGCGGCATCCCGCATATGCTGAAGGGCGAATATACCCAGGGCGCGGGGCCGGGCATCGATGTCTATTCGCTGCGCGCGCCGCTCGGCGTTGGCGCGGGCATCACCCCGTTCAACTTCCCGGCGATGATCCCGATGTGGATGTTCGCGCCCGCCGTTGCGGTGGGCAACACCTTCATCCTCAAGCCGTCGGAGCGCGATCCCTCGGTGCCGAACCGCCTTGCCGAACTGTTCCTCGAAGCCGGCGCGCCCGAAGGCGTGCTGCAGGTGGTCCACGGCGACAAGGTGATGGTGGACGCCATCCTCGACCATCCGGGCATCGCCGCGGTCAGCTTCGTCGGCTCGTCCGACATCGCCCACTACGTCTATTCGCGCGGCGTTGCTGCCGGCAAGCGCGTGCAGGCGATGGGCGGCGCGAAGAACCACGCCATCGTCATGCCCGATGCGGACATGGATCAGGCGGTGAACGACATCATGGGCGCCGCCTACGGTTCGGCGGGCGAGCGCTGCATGGCGCTGCCGGTGGCCGTCCCCGTGGGTGACGAGACCGCCGACATCCTCCGCGAAAAGCTGATCGCCGCGATCGACAAGCTGAAGGTCGGTGTCTCCAACGATCCCGAGGCGCAGTACGGCCCGGTCGTCACCGCCGTGCACAAGCAGAAGATCGAGAACTGGATCCAGACCGGCGTCGACGAGGGCGCGGAACTGGTCGTCGACGGCCGCGGCTTCTCGCTTCAGGGCTATGAGGAAGGCTTTTTTGTCGGCCCGTCGCTGTTCGACCATGTGACGCCCGAGATGAGCGCCTACAAGGAGGAGATCTTCGGCCCGGTGCTGCAGATCGTCCGCGCCAAGACCTTCGAGGAAGCGGTGGAACTGCCCACCCGGCACCAGTACGGCAACGGCGTCGCCATCTTCACGCGCAACGGCCACGCCGCGCGCGAGTTCGTCAGCCGCGTGCAGGTCGGCATGGTCGGCGTCAACGTGCCGATCCCGGTGCCGGTCAGCTACCACAGCTTCGGCGGCTGGAAGCGGTCGGCCTTTGGCGATCACAACCAGTACGGCATGGAAGGCGTGCGCTTCTGGACCAAGGTGAAGACAGTGACGCAGCGCTGGCCGGACGGCGGCGCGGGCGACAGCGCCTTCATCATTCCGACCATGGGGTGATGTAAGGAACAGCGGGGTAGCTCAGGGCGTTCCTGCTTGAATGCCCGAAGTGCAAAGGACGTTTCGTGATGAATATCAGGACCCTGGCCGCCCCGCTTTCCCTCTCCGTCGCGCTCGCTCTGGGTCTGTCGGCCTGCCAGAAGCAGCCGCAGCCCGAAGCCACCGCGACGAGCGAGGCCCCGGTGGAGGAGGTTGCAACGCAAGCCGCTCCGGCCCCGCTGCCCACCGCAATCCCCGAGGGCCTGCGCGGGCGCTGGGGCATGGTGGAGGCGGACTGCACCAGCACCGCCGGCGATGCCAAGGGCCTGCTCGTCATCGATGACAAGCGGCTGACCTTCTACGAGGCGGTTGCCTCGCTCGGCACGATAAAGTCGGCCTCGGCCAATGCGATCGAAGCCGATTTCGCCTTTTCGGGCGAAGGGCAGAGCTGGAACCTTGACGTTGCGCTCTCCAGCCCCGACGGCGGCAGGACGCTGGTCCGCAAGGACACCGGGCCCGATGCCGCACCCGGAACGCTAACCTACAAGAAGTGCGCCTAGAGGCGCCCACCAGACAGCAGGACCCCGATGACCGAACAGTTTGGCCTCACCGAAGACCAGCTCGCGATCCAGGAAACGGCGCGCAAGTTCACTGCCGACCGTATCACCCCCTTCGCGGCCGAGTGGGACGAGAAGCACCACTATCCGGTGGACGTGTGGAAGGCGGCGGGCGAGCTGGGCTTCGGCGCGATCTACGTTTCGGAAGAGAACGGCGGCATCGGCCTTGGTCGTCTGGATGCGGCGCTGATCATGGAGGCCATGTCCTACGGCTGCCCGGCGACCAGCGCCTATATCTCGATCCACAACATGGTCGCCTGGATGATCGACCAGTTCGGCGACCAGCAGCTCAAGGACCGCTATCTTCCCGATCTGGTGACGATGGACAAGATCGGCTCCTACTGCCTGACCGAGCCGGGCTCGGGCTCCGACGCGGCCGCGCTCAAGACCACCGCGCGGCTGGACGGCGATCACTACGTCCTCAATGGCACCAAGCAGTTCATCTCCGGCGGCGGCGTCAACGACGTCTACGTGGTGATGGCGCGCACCGGCGAGCACAAGTCGCGCGGGGTGTCCTGCTTCGTGGTCGACAAGGATACGCCCGGTGTTTCCTTCGGCGCGCCTGAAAAGAAGCTGGGCTGGAACGCCTCTCCCACCGCGCAGGTGATCTTTGAGGATGCGCGCATCCCGGTGGAGAACCGCGTCGGTGCCGAGGGTGACGGCTTCAAGTTCGCGATGGCGGGCCTCGACGGTGGCCGTCTCAACATCGGTGCCTGCTCGCTGGGCGGCGCGCAGCGCTGCCTCGACGAAGCGATCCAGTACGTGAAGGACCGCAGGCAGTTCGACCAGCCGATCGGCGAATTCCAGAACACCCAGTTCCGCCTCGCCGACATGGCCGCCGAACTGGAAGCGGCCCGCGCGCTGCTCTATCTCGCGGCGGCCAAGGTGACGGCAGGGGCACCGGACAAGACCCGCTTTGCCGCCATGGCCAAGATGATGGCCAGCGACACCGGCTCCTCGGTGGTCGACCGGGCGCTGCAGATGTTCGGCGGATACGGCTATCTCAAGGACTATCCGATCGAGCGCTTCTGGCGCGACTTGCGTGTCCATCGTATCCTCGAAGGCACCAACGAGGTCATGCGCATGATCATCGGCCGCGACCTCCTCAAGTAAGCCTTTGCGGGGATGACCATGACCACCGATATCCTGACCGAAGAACTGCTTACGTCCCGCGAAGGCATTGCCGGGGTGATCGCGCTGAACCGCCCCAAGGCGATCCATGCGCTGACCCTGGGCATGTGCGAATCGATGAGCGATTCGCTGACCCGCTGGGCGGCCGATCCCGAGGTGAAGGCGGTCTGGATCGAGCACAGCGAAGGGCGCGGGTTCTGCTCGGGCGGGGACATCAGCCTGCTGCGCCGTTCCGCGCTGGAGGATGAAGGGCGCGAGGGGCAGCGGTTCTTTTTTGCCGAATACCGGCTGAACCATCAATTGTTCGAATATGCCAAGCCCGTGGTCGCCTTCATGGACGGCATCACCATGGGCGGGGGCGTCGGCATCTCGCAGCCCGCGCAGTACCGCGTGGCGACCGAGAACACCCGCTTTGCCATGCCCGAAACCGGCATCGGCCTGTTCCCCGACGTCGGCGGGGGCTGGTACCTTTCGCGGCTGGAAGGGCGGCTGGGCCAGTTCCTGGCGCTCACCGGCGCGCGGCTGGACGGGGCGGAATGCCTCTGGGCCGGACTTGCCACGCATTACCTCCAGAGCGAGGACCTGCCCGAAGCCAAGCGCCGCATCGCCGCCGGGCATGACATCGGCGCCGTGCTCACCGCGCTGTCGGTGACCCCGCCGGAACCGAAGATCGCCGCGCACGATGCGCAGATCCGCAAACACTTCGCGTTCGACACGCTGGAGCAGGTGCTCGCCTCGCTGGAAGGCGACGACAGCGAGTGGGCCGTGCGCGAACTGGCGACCTTGCGCACCAAGAGCCCGCAGGCCTGCAAGGTCTCGCTGCGCCAGCTTGCCGCCTCGCTGAGCTTGGATACTTTCGCGCAGAACATGGCGATGGAGTACCGCATCGGCAGCCGCGTGCTGGTCCTGCCGGACTTTGCCGAGGGCGTGCGCGCGGTGATCGTCGACAAGGACCATGCGCCGAAGTGGAACCCTGCGCGGCCCGAAGAGGTGACGCCGGAACGGCTGGACGCGATCTTCGCGCCGCTGCCGCCCGAGGAGGAATGGCAGCCGATCTGACTTCGGCTGGACATGCGGGTTTATGCCTCTTCCCGAGAGGCACAGTCACAGCGGCATGGGCCATGCCCCGCGCCGACCATCACAAGCGAAGCGAACACCTGAAGGAACTATGATGAGCTACGAGACGATTCTGGTCGAAAAGAAGGACAACGTCACTCTCATCACGCTGAACCGCCCGCAGGCGCTCAATGCGCTGAATTCCAGGGTTCTGGCCGATCTGATCGAGGCTTTTGCCGCGTTCGAGGCGGACGCTACGCAGGGCTGTGCGGTGCTGACCGGATCGGGCGAGAAGGCCTTTGCCGCCGGCGCCGACATCAAGGAGATGTCGGACAAGCCCAGCGCCGAGTTCTATTCGCAGGACTTCTTCGCCGGCTGGACCAGCCATGTTGTCAAGGCCACGCGCAAGCCGTGGATCGCGGCGGTGAACGGCTTTGCGCTCGGCGGCGGCTGCGAACTGGCGATGATGGCGGATTTCATCATCGCGTCCGAAAACGCCAAGTTCGGCCAGCCGGAGATCAAGCTGGGCGTGGCGCCGGGCATGGGCGGTTCGCAGCGCCTGACCCGCGCGGTGGGCAAGTCCAAGGCCATGGACATGTGCCTGACCGGCCGCATGATGGACGCCGCCGAAGCCGAGCGTTCGGGCCTCGTCAGCCGGGTGGTGCCGCTTGACCAGTTGCTGGACGAGGCGCTGAAGGCCGCTGCAACCATCGCCGGAATGCCGCCGCTGGCCGCGATGATGAACAAGGAAATGGTCAACATCGCCTTCGAGACCACGCTCGACACCGGCCTCGTGATGGAGCGCCGCATGTTCCAGGTGCTGACCGCGACCGAGGACAAGGCCGAAGGCATGGCCGCCTTCGTCGAGAAGCGTCCGGGGGTTTGGAAGGGCAAGTGATCCCGGCCATTCTCTTCCTTGTTTTTGGCGGGTTCTTGACCTGGGTTGCGGTCGTCAATTGGCGGCATCGCAGCGAAGAAAAGATAAGCGCATTAGAGGCGGCCATCCTTCGGGCAACCGGGGAGGAGCCGCTCCCGCTTACGCGTCTGGATAAAGCTTTCCAGACCTTCCATCTGGTTTTTGCATCGATTTTCGGGCCGCTGTTCCTTCTTCTGGGCGCGGCGATGCTTGCGGTCGATCTTGGGAGAATGTCATGAAAATCGCCTTCATCGGCCTTGGCAACATGGGCGGCGGCATGGCCGCGAATCTCGTGAAGGCGGGCCACGTGGTGAACGCCTTCGACTTGTCCGGCGAGGCGCTGGCCCGTGCGGCCGAGCATGGCTGCACCGCCTTCGAGACCGTTCCCGATGCGGTCGAGGGTGTCGATGCCGTCGTCACCATGCTGCCCAATGGCGGCATCGTCCGCGCGGTCTATACGCAGGACGTTTTTGGCAAGGCGCCCGAGGGCGCGCTGTTCCTCGACTGTTCGACCATCGACCTCGCCACCGCGCGCGAGGTTGTCGAACTGGCGCAGGCGGCGGGTTACGCGATGGCCGATGCCCCCGTCTCGGGCGGGATCGCGGCAGCCAACGGCGGTACGCTGACCTTCATGGTCGGCGGCAGCGATGCCGTGTTCGAACGGGCCAAGGCGGTGCTGGAACCGATGGCCAAGGCGGTGATCCATGCCGGGGACACCGGGGCCGGGCAGGTCGCCAAGATGTGCAACAACATGCTGCTGGCGATCCACATGATCGGCACCTGCGAGGCGCTGGCGCTGGCCGAAAAGGCGGGCCTCGATCCGCAGACGTTCTACGAGATCAGCTCCAAGGCCACCGGTTACTGCTGGTCGCTCAACGACTATACGCCGATGCCGGGCGTCGGCGCGGCGAGCCCGGCGGACAACGGCTATGCGGGCGGCTTTGCTTCGGCGCTGATGCTGAAGGACCTGCGTCTGGCGATGGCGGGGGCGGAAACCTCGGGCGCCACCGTGCCGATGGGCGAACATGCCACGAAAATCTACGAGGCCTTTGTCGAGGCCGGCAATGGCGGCAAGGACTTCGGTGCGATCTTCACGACGCTGTGAAGCGCCGCAGCATCGCCCAGAAAGCAATGGGCGCGCCGCGGAGTTGGCAGGCGTAACCTGGACGGTATTGCGGGTGCAGGGGGGGCGAAGTTTATCCTGAGCTTCGCCGAAGGGCTCCCCTGCGTCTTCTCTTTTCTACAGCCTTCAGGCCGCGAGGCTTTCCGCGCGGCCGTCGAGCACCACCCGGTTCCGTCCGTCACGCTTGGCGCGGTATAGCGCGGCGTCGGCGGCCTTGATGAGGGTGGAGCCGTCGCGCTCCATGTTGTCTTCCCAGGTGGCGATGCCGAACGACATCGTCGTCAGGCCCAGCATGCGCCCGCCCTGGTGCACGGTCAGTTCGCTGATCGCCTGGCGCACGACCTCGACACGCTGGGCCAGCACCGCGGCGCTGGAGCCGGGTGCGATGATCGTGAATTCCTCGCCGCCGAAACGGCAGACGACGTCGCCGTCGCGGAAGCGCGCGCGCATTTCGGCAGCCACAGCGTGGAGCACGGCGTCGCCCGCTTCGTGGCCGAACTCGTCGTTGAAGCGCTTGAAATGGTCGACGTCGCACATGACCAGGCTGAGCGGGCTGCCGGTGCGCGTGGCGCGGGCGATTTCGAGCGCCAGCGTCTCTTCCATGTAGCGGCGATTGAACAGGCCGGTGAGCGGATCGCGGATGGTCTGTTCGCGCAGGCCGCGCTGGAGCCGGTGGTTGACGAGAGCCGAGGCGATGTTCTCGGTCAGCACGGTCAGGCGGAAGCGGCGCTCGGCCTCGACCACGCCCTTGAGGTAGAGCACGCCGATCACTTCGCCGCCGGCCAGCAGCGGCTCGCAGTGGTAGTGATCGGTGTCATGGCCGACGTGGGCGCAGACGATGTCCGAACCGGGGTCGATCACGAAGTGGCTCTGGCCGCGGCGCAGGGCCCAGCACTGGTCGGGCGCGAAGCCGGCGGCTTCCACTTCGATGCCGCCCCAGGCGGCGATCGGGATCAGCAGGTTGCGCGAGTTGTTGTGCGCGAAGAGGGCGCCGGGAATGTCGGGCAGCACGCGCGGCACAAAGACGCGGATGATCGCGGCCAGTTCCTCGTCCGTGCGGGCGGCCTGCATGCGGTGGGCCATGCCGCCGAGCAGTTCGATCACTTCGCCGCGTTCACGCAGGACATCCGCATTGCGGCTGAGTTCGGCATTGACGTGGTGGAGCTGGTCGGCGCTGACCAGCTGGTCGGCGACGGCCGTTTCCAGTTCGTCCGCCATTTCGTTGTACCCTTGGGCGAGGCGCTCGAACTCGCTCGAATCCATGTGGGCGGTGACGCGTGCACTGCGATCGCCGGCGCCGAGCTGGCCCATGACCGCCATCATCTCGTCCACCGGGCGGCGGATGCGGCGGATCAGCGCGGTCGCCATGAAGGTGATCAGGATGACCGCGATCGGCGTGCCGAACACCACCAGCCAGCGAATGTTGTCGAGGCGGAGCTGAACCGTCCGCATGCGCTCGGCGGCGAGTGCGCGCTCGGCCTCGAGCAGGTCGTTCGCGCGCGCGTTGACCAGCAGCATCAGGAAGCGGCCCTTGCCCGAGGCGACATTATCGCGAGCGGCGGCGAAATCGCCGGAGCGGGCGAGGCGTCCGGTTTCGGTCAGGGACTGGGTGCGCTGCAGGATCAGCGACTGGACCTGACGGGCCCTTTCGTTCTGCAGCGGGTTGTCCGCGGTAAGCTTGACGAGCGTGTCGGCGTCGCGGCGGGCGGCGGCAATCTCGTCTGCGACGTTGGTGGCGAAATCGAGGCTCTTGGTAAGCACGAAGCCGCGCTGGCCGGACTCGGCCGCTTGCAGATGGCGCAGCGTCCGCGTGCTCATTTCCAGCACCTGCGACGAATGCGTCACCCAGCCCAGGCTGGCGCGCATCTGCGCCGAAGCATCGAGCAGCAGCCCCGCCAGCAGGGCGAGCACGAGGCTCAGGATGACGCAGAGAACAACGATGCGCCGGGACAACGATCCGACCAAGGGAAACTCCATAGGGCTGAGGCTTGGCCCTCTGCCAATCCTAGGCGGCTTGCAACCTCAATTGCTTGCTTAACGGGGTATTTTTGTCGATTCCGGACGGAAAATGCGATGAACCGCATGGGCCCCGAGCAAACGTTGCAAACTGTATCAGGATCGAGGCATTCGGCGCTCGCGTTCGAAGGCGGGCAGGCGCATGCCCTTGGTGCGTCCGGTGAGGTGATAGTGGCGGCACAGCGGGCAGCGATAGGGCCGCAAGGTCACCTCCGCCCGCGCCGCCACGGCGAGCGCCTCCGCCTCGGTCGCATAGCGCCGCTTGCGCTGGCAGATGCCGAGGCGGGTGCGCATGGCGTCAGCCCGGAATGTGTTTGCCCGGCGTGTGTTGGCCCGGCGTGTGTTGGCCAAGCATGGCGGCGCCGAGCAGGAGCAGCAGCTTGACGTCGATGGCATAACCGGCCTGGCGCCACTGGGCGATACGGTGCGCGATGTCCGCAAGCGGAACCCGGTGGACCACGATATTCTCGCTGTCGACGCCGCCGCCTTCGCCGACTTTTGCCAGATCGTGCGCACGGAACAGGGTGAAGCTCTCGCTGACCATGCCGGGCGAGGAGTAGAACTCGCCGAGGTCCTCCATCCGGCCTGCGTGGTAGCCGGTCTCCTCTTCAAGTTCGCGCGCGGCGGCGACACTGGCCGCTTCGTCCGCCACGTCTTCATGATCGCCGACAAGCCCGGCGGGCAGTTCGATGCAGCGCTTGCCAAGCGGCACGCGGTACTGGTCGACAAGGATGACGTGGTCTTCAGCGTCCACCGCGAGGATCACCGCAGCGCGGATGCCGCGCGCGCGGCTGACGTATTCCCAGCGTCCCCGGGTGCGGGCGGTGATGAACTTGCCCTGCCACATGACCTCGTCGGGCGCATCGGCATCGGGCGGCAATTGGGTCAATTCGCTCATACTTCGATCAGCCTGTCGGGAAGTTCGTTGATGTCGTTGTCGTCGCGGGGGAAGTGGCGGGCGAGGATCGCGCCGACCTTGCCCACCGCCACGACCATGCCGTCGGCCACGCGGCCCTCGCGCACGGGGGCGAGCAGGGCGCTCATGACCTCGCCCCAGACTTCGGGATCGACCTTGGCGGCGATGGCGCGGTCGGCCACGATCTCGGCGCGGTGTTCGCGCATCGAGAGGTAGATGAGGATGCCGGTGCGCCCGGTGGTGCGCTGCTCGGCACCGATACGGAAGGCGCGCAGGGCATGGGCGTGGACCCGCATGGTCTTGACCGGCCCCGGCACCAGCCAGAACTTGAGCGGCGGCCAGAGTTGCAGGGCCAGCATCGCCCCGAACTTGATCGCGGCAACCCCGGCGGCAAGGCCGACGATCATGCGCGGGGTCCACTCATGACCCCAGTCGGCCAGTACCTGCTCGTAGAGGCCCATGTAGAACCCCGGGGCGATCACCAGCGCGCCAAGGGCAAGGAAGGCGACCACCACGCTCCAGGCCAGCGCCACGTCGGTATAGCCGTCCGAACAGTCGGCCAGCACGGTGACGATCTCGCCGGAGCTGTGCATTTCGGCCTCGGCAACCGCGGCGCTGATGCGGGCGTGGTCTTCGGGCGAAAGGTAGATGGGGGCAGGCATCGTGTCTCTCTCCTCTACCAGCTGCCGCTCGCGCCGCCGCCGCCGAAGCTGCCGCCGCCGCCCGAGAAACCGCCACCGCCGCCGAAGCCGCCGCCTCCGCCTCCGCCGAAGCCGCCGCCACCCCAGCGGTCGTCGTCGTCATCGTGGCCGAAGGGGCCGGGCATCCAGATGATCGGCCCGCCAAGCCCGCTGCGCCGCCGTCCGCCGCCGCGCGCCTCGTTGACCATCGGCATGACCACGAAAAACACGATGATGAGGATGAAGATCACGGTGCCGATCGGGAAGCCGCCCTTCTGCGGCTTGCGCGCCTTGTCCGCGTCCGCCGCCACCTTGCGCGCCTGATCGGGGGGCAGGGTGAGCTGCTGGATCAGCGCGTCGGCGCCGGCCTCGATGCCGCCGGGATAGTCGTCCGCCTTGAAGCGGGGCAGGATCTGGTTGTTGATGATGAGGAACGAGAGGCCGTCGGTGATGATCGGTTCCAGGCCGTAGCCGGCCTCGATCCGCACCTTGCGTTCGTTGGGCGCGACGATCAGCAGGGCGCCGGTGTTCTTGTCCTTCTCGCCGATCCCCCAGGCGCGGCCGAGCTGGTAGCCGTAGTCGGAGATATCGTAGCCCTGCAGGCTGGGCAGGGTGACGACCACCAGCTGGCGGCCGGAGTTCTTCTCCAGCGCCGCCAGCTTCTGGGTCAGCTGCGCTTCCTGTTGCGGATTGAGCAGGTCGGCATCGTCGACGACCTGCCCGGTCAGCTTGGGGAAGGTGGGCTCGGCCGCTGCCTGCTGGGCAAGCAGCGTGCCGAACGCCAGAAGGACGGCCGCAACAACGGCGCGAAGAAGTTTCACCGGATTACATCTTGCCTTCGAGGCTGGGCGCCACTTCCGCGCCCGGCGTCGTCGCCTGGTAGGGCACCAGCGGGTCCGCGCCGCGCAGCTTGGCGCCGATCATCGTCGGGAACGTGCGGACTTCGGTGTTGTAGTCCTGCACGGCGGAATTGTAGTCGCGCACCGAGATGCGGATGCGGTTTTCCTGACCCTCGAGCTGGGTCTGGAGCATCTGGTAGTTCACGATCGACTTGAGCTCGGGATACTGCTCGACGCTGACCAGCAGGCGCGAGAGGCTCTGGCCGAGCTGGCCCTGCGCGGCCTGGAACTGCTGCATCTTGGCCGGATCATTGAGATCGTTCGCGGTCAGCTGGATCGAGGTGGCCTTGGCGCGCGCCTCCACCACGCCGGTGAGGATGTCCTTCTCCTGCGTTGCCGCGCCCTTGGCCACGGCGGCAAGGTTGGGCACGAGGTTGGCGCGTTCCTGGAAGGCGGCCTGCACGTCGGCCCACTTGGCCTTGGCGGCTTCCTGCTTGGTGGGCACCGAGTTGAAGCCGCAGCCGGCCAGCGAGAGCGCCGCGCCGAAGATGAGGGCGTTGCGGGCGGCGTTGCGGCCGGGGCGCGCAGCGGGGGAAAGGGTCATGCGGGGCAAACCTCCTGATGGACACGAAGTCCGGGCGGGCCGAAAGCGGCCTCGTCCTGTCCTGCCCGCATAGATAGCAGTGCACGGTGCCGGTTCAAGGACAGTCCCTGCATGGAACATTGCGCCGCAACCGATTGTTACGAAAGGGCCAATGTGGCAACACCGCAGCCACGCGACGCGGCAACCGGCGCACCGGCCGGAAAAACGACCAAGGGACAAGCGGACAATGCTTCAGGAATTCAAGACTTTCATCGCGCGTGGCAACGTGCTCGACCTCGCCGTCGGTGTGATCATCGGCGCGGCTTTCGGCAAGATCGTCGCCTCGCTGACCGACGACGTGATCATGCCGTTCATCGGCCTCATCACCGGCGGCATCGACTTCAGCAACAAGTTCGTGGTGCTGGGCACGATTCCGGCGGGCTACACCGGGCCGATGACTTACGCGGCGCTCAAGGCCGCGGGCGTTGCCATGTTCGGTTACGGCGCCTTCATCACCGCCGTCATCAACTTCCTGATCCTGGCCTTCGTGATCTTCCTCATCGTGCGCCAGGCCAATCGCCTGCTGCCCAAGAAGGAAGCCCCGGCAGCGCCGGCCGGTCCCACCGAAGTGGAACTGCTGGCGGAAATCCGCGACGCCCTGAAGAAGTGAAGTTTTCGGGGAAACCCGTCAAAAAAAAAGCAGGGGGAGGGCGCAGGCTCTCCCCCTTTTCTTTTGCGGCGCACGCCCTATATGGGTCGGTGCCGGCTTGCCGGATATGATGATAAACTGCGCCGTTCAATAGGCACAGCGGACCCGGGGGCGGTACCCGGCGGCTCCACCATCACCCGTCCCTTCATTGGGGCAACCCTGTTGTCGCAGGGGTGATGACGGGGCCGAACTAGGATCGACGTGTGTTGAAAAGCGGTGTTTTCATTCGGGCTGAGTAACCCGTTCAAGGCTCAAAACTCACAAGTGCCAACGACAACGAAGCACTCGCTCTCGCCGCGTAATTCTAGGACCTAACGGTCTGAAGTTACAAAGCTAAAGCGCGGTTGGACCCACCGGGCAACAGAAGGGATACCAGGGGCTGGGGGCGAGCCTTGCAACAGAATCGCCCTACCTACCCCCGAACGATCGCCGATCAGGCGGCCTTGCCCGGTTTTTCGGGTTCCGGTGCGGGGTCGGCGGCCAGCCTTTGGGCCTTCTCGTACTTGATCGCATCGAGGATCTTGGCGCCCGCCATGAACACCGCGCCGGTGCAGGCGAGGAACAGCAACTTGCCGCCGAATCCCGGAAACCGCGACAGGTAAACGCTGCCGCGTTCCACCGCGCCCAGCGCGAGCGCGTAGATGATCATGTAGGCTTCCCAGTTCGTCTTGATGACGAACAATCGGGCAATCTTGCGAAGCATGGCTTCCTTCTTCGAACTCCGCCCCAACACTCAGCACGATTGATGCAACGCCCATGCCAGTCATGGGTTCCTGGTGGACTCGATGGTTGACGAGTTCCTGCAATGTAAGCCTTTCCGACGCCATTGTAAGAGCTGCCGACGCCGCGCGCCGTGCTGGGACAGGGCCAAGGCGGCTGTTGCCAATGACGCGCGGATCGGGCATACGGACTTCCGATTCCTCCCCGGGACAGTCTTGGCGACCAACACGGATGCGCCGCGCGTTGACTTGCGCCGCGCATGGACTGCGAGGAATGATGACTGACATGCTGGAACGTTCGGGCCTCCGGATCGATGCCGCCCTGGCGCGCTTCGTCGAAGAGCAGGTTCTGCCCCCCGTCGGGCTGGACGCCGCTGCCTTCTGGAGCGGCTTCGCGCGCCTCGTGGCCGAGTTTGCCCCCCGGAACCGCGCCCTGCTGGCCCGGCGCGACGACCTTCAGGCGCAGATCGATGCATGGCATCTCGCCCATGCGGGGAGGCCGATCGAGCAGGATGCCTACCAGGCTTTCCTGCGCGAGATCGGCTATCTTGTTCCCGAACCTGTGCCCTTCGTCGTCGGCACCAGGGGCGTCGATGCCGAGATCGCGACGATGGCGGGCCCGCAACTCGTTGTCCCGGTGCTCAATGCGCGGTTCCTGCTCAATGCCGCCAATGCGCGCTGGGGCAGCCTCTACGATGCCTTCTACGGCACCGATGCGCTCGACGCGGCGCCGGCCCAGGGCAAGGGATATGACGCGGTTCGCGGCGCGGCGGTGATCGCGGCGGGCCGTGCGTTCCTCGACAAGGCGCTGCCGCTGGCGGAAGGCTCGTGGGCGGATGTCGCCTCGATCGATGCGGCCGCGATCGACCCGGCCTGCTACGTCGGTGAGACCGACCGCGGCAGGCTCTATCGTTCGAACGGCCTCGGCATCGAGATCGTTGTCGATCCCGCGAGCCCGGTCGGCAGCGCCGACCGGGCGGGCATTGCCGACATCGTGCTGGAAGCGGCATTGACGACGATCGTCGACCTCGAGGATTCGGTCGCGGCGGTCGATGCCGGGGACAAGCTCATCGCCTATGCCAACTGGCTGGGGCTGATCCGCGGCGATCTGACCGAGACCTTCGAGAAGGGCGGCCGCGTGCTGACCCGTGAACTGGCGGGCGACAAGCCCGTCACCGTTAGCGGCGGCAAGACGGTGCAACTGCCGGGCCGCTCGCTGCTGTTTGTCCGCAATGTCGGCCATTTGATGACCAATCCGGCGATCCTCCTGCCCGACGGCGGCGAGATTCCCGAAGGCGTCATGGATGCCGTCCTCACCAGCGCCATCGGCAAGCAGGATGTCATGGGGCTCACCCGCTACGGCAACAGCCGCGAGGGTTCGATCTACATCGTCAAGCCGAAGATGCACGGGCCGCAGGAGTGCGCCTTCACCAATGACCTGTTCGATGCGGTCGAGGATCTGCTGGGGCTGGAGCGCCACACCATCAAGGTCGGCGTCATGGACGAGGAACGGCGCACTTCGGCCAATCTTGCCGCCTGCATTCACGCGGTGAAGGATCGCATCGTCTTCATCAACACCGGTTTCCTCGACCGTACCGGCGACGAGATCCACACCTCGATGCGGGCCGGGCCGATGATGCGCAAGAACGCCATCAAGGGCTCGGCCTGGATCGCCGCCTACGAGAAGCGCAACGTCGCCATCGGCCTTGCGCACGGGCTGTCCGGCGTCGCGCAGATCGGCAAGGGCATGTGGGCCGCGCCCGACATGATGCGCGACATGCTTGCCCAGAAGATCGGCCACCCCAGGACCGGCGCCAATACCGCCTGGGTGCCGTCGCCCACGGCGGCGACGCTGCATGCGATGCACTATCACGAAGTCGACGTGTTCGGCCTGCGCGGCGAGATCGCGGTCGAGGACGTGCCCGGCCTCGACCTCCTGTTGCAGGTTCCGCTGGCCGATGGCGCCAACTGGTCGGCCGAGGAGGTCCGCGAGGAACTCGACAACAATGCACAAGGCCTGCTGGGTTACGTCGTGCGCTGGATCGACCAGGGGGTTGGCTGCTCCAAGGTTCCCGACATCAACGATGTCGGACTGATGGAGGACCGGGCGACGCTGCGCATTTCCAGTCAGCACATGGCCAACTGGCTGCTGCACGGCGTCTGCAGCGAGGCGCAGGTCATGGACTCGCTGCAGCGCATGGCGGCGCGGGTCGATGCGCAGAACGCGGCCGATCCGCTCTACGAGCCGATGGCGGGCAACTGGGACAGGTCCTTCGCATTCCGCGCGGCCTGCGACCTCGTGTTCAAGGGCGCCGGGCAGCCCAATGGCTACACCGAACCGCTGCTGCATGCCTGGCGCCTGCGCAAGAAGGCGGCGGCTCCGGTTCTGGCAGACGCCTGACGCCTGCGGCGATGACGGGCCTCGCGTTCGCGCGGGCCCCGTCATTCGATTTGTCCGACAGACCTGTCCATCTTTGGTAGCATTGCACGTTCTTTAACTTACCTGTGGCATGCGTTCTGTTATTCTGACGGCCAAGGGGGCTGTGGGAGGCCGGATCCATGAAAGAGCAGCGCATCTTCGCTGAGGATCGCGTTCGGGCGACAGTGCAGGCAAGGCTGCACTCGGCCGGGGTCGACAGCGAGGTCACGATTGTCGATGCCAGCGAGCGGGGGTTGCAACTGGCGATGCCGGTGGCGCTTAGGCCCGGGGAAATCGTGGAAATCGAGATCGGTGGGCAGGATCTGGCCGGATGGGTCCGCTGTCGCACCGATCAGCACTGCGACATCGTGCTGGAAGAGGCGATCGACGTGATGGCGCTTCTGGAAAGCAGCCGGGCGCCGATCACCATCACCCGGCTTGCCGAGCCGGGGGCAGGCCAGCGTCACCCGCTGGCCGTGGCCCTGGCTTCGGATGGACCGCTGCCGGCCCGCATGATGCAGGCCGCGTTCATTGTTGCACTGCTGCTGCTGGGGATTGTCGCCATCGTGCAGCTGGTGAACCTGGCGGGAGAGCCCCTGCAGACGGCGCGCATCGCGCTGGAGGGCGGCAGCGACCTTTCGCACTGACCCCGTGCATCCGGGGGAAGCCGGACCGGCGCCGCGCCAGCGCGCGTCGGGCCGTTCAGTCTTTCGGTGCAGTCAGTTCGCGCGCCACTTGCACGAATTCGTCCACCGTCAGCGTTTCGGCGCGGCGCTGCGCATCGATGCCGAGGCGTTCTAGCGCCTCGATCGCGCCGGACATGCCCTTGACGCTCTGGCGCAGCATCTTGCGGCGCTGGCCGAACGCGGCCTCGGTCAGGCGTTCCAGCACCCGCATGGAAACCCCTGCCGGTGCTTCGCCGGGCACGACGTGGACAATGGCGGACATGACCTTGGGCGGCGGGGTGAAGGCGCTGCGGTGGACTTTCAGCGCCAGCTTCGCTTTCGAGCGCCACTGCGCCAGCACCGCGAGGCGGCCATAAGCCGACGTGTTCGGCTCGGCGACGATGCGGCGGGCGACTTCCTCCTGGAACATCAGCGTCAGCGACGACCACTGCGGCGGCCATGCCTCGCCCGATAGCCAGCCGGTGAACAGCGCGGTGCCGACGTTGTAGGGCAGGTTGGAGGCAATGTGGTAGGGCCCGTCGAACAGCGTCGCCGGGTCGATCTTCATCGCGTCGCCCTCGATGACCTTGAGCTTGCCCGGGAACGCGGCCTCGAGTTCGGCCAGCGCGGGCAGGCAGCGGCGATCCATCTCGATGGCGGTGACTTCGGCGCCGGCCCGCAGCAGCGCGCGGGTGAGGCCGCCGGGACCGGGGCCGACTTCCAGCACCCTGGCGCCTTCGAGGCTGCCGGGGATCGCGGCGATGCGGTCGAGCAGCTGTTCGTCGAACAGGAAGTTCTGGCCGAGCGCCTTGCTGGCGGAAAGCCCGTGCCGCGCGATCACTTCGCGCAAGGGGGGCAGGGTGGTCATGCGGTCTGTCCTGTGGTGGCGCGGCGGGCGGCGCATTCGCCGGCCATGCGCAGCGCGGAGATCATGGCGCCGGGGCTGGCCAGGTTCTTCCCGGCGATGCCGAAGGCAGTGCCATGATCGGGTGAAGTGCGCACGATCGGCAGGCCGAGCGTGACGTTGACGCCGGCGTCGAAGTCGAGCGTCTTGATCGGGATCAGCGCCTGATCGTGATACATGCACAGCGCCACGTCGAATTTGTCGCGTTCATGTGCGGCGAACAGCGCGTCGGCGGGGTGGGGGCCGGTGACCGCAAGCCCTTCTGCGGCGAGAGCGGCGATGGCGGGGATGATCGTGTCGATCTCCTCGCGGCCCATGCGGCCATCTTCCCCGGCATGGGGGTTGAGCCCGGTCACCGCGATGCGGGCAGCCGCAAGGCCGAAATCGCGGGCCAGCGCGCGGGCCACGATGCGCGCCTTGCGTTCGATCAGGTCGCGGGTGATCAGCCCCGGCACCTGGGTCAGTGCGACATGGACGGTCAGCGGCACGGTGCGCAGGTTCGGTCCGGCCAGCATCATCACGGCATCGTCATGGGCGACGCCGCAGGCATCGGCGCAGAACTCGGTCTGGCCGGGCTGGGCAAAGCCGATTTCGGCGAGTCTGGACTTGGCGATCGGGCCGGTGACGATGGCGCCGGCGGCGCCGGATACCGCCAGTGCGGTGGCCTGCGTCAGCGAATGCAGCGCGAGCCGGGCGCCGTCCGGGGTCGGCGTTCCGAAGGCGGGGGCGGCATCCTCATCGCCAAGAACCGGCAAGCCGCTGGCAAAGGCTTCGGCCGCTTCGGACGGATCGGCGATGCGGATCACGGGAAGATCGAAGCCGCGCGTGCGGGCCGCGGCGGCAAGCACGGCGCCGCCGCCAACGACCAGGAACGGGGCCAGGCCGGCATCGCCGCGCCAGCGCCAGGCTTCGGCAATCAGTTCGGGGGCGATCCCGGCGGGATCGCCCAGCGAAACGGCGAGCGGCGCCGCAGCGATGACCTTGGAGCCGCTCACGAGAGGATCAGTTGTATTCGATGATCGCGTCGCGGCGAAGGTCGCGCAGGTACATCTGCGCGCGCTTGTTCACGCGGTCGTCTTCCATCTGGTTCTGCAGCTGCTCGAAGCTCGGGCCGGAATCGGCCTGGGGATCGTCGCGGCCGCAGAGCATCAGGATGCGCACGCCGTCGGTCAGCGAACCGAACGGCGGCAGCGTTTCGCCCGGCGAGAGGTTGAGGATGGCCGACTGGATCGGTCCCGGCAGGTCGCGGGCCTTGACCTGGTCGTTGGCGACGACCTGCGCGCCGATGCCGGTGGCGACCTTGTCGACGTCGCCGCAGCCCTTGGCGGTGCCGATGGTCTTGGCAAAGGCCTCGGCGCGCTTGTTGGCGTCGGCCTCGGAGATGCCCTTGGGGAAGTTCAGCGAGATCTGCTTGAGCGCCAGCACGGAATCGCGCGGGTCGGCGGTGAGGACCTGGCGCTTGTCGATCAGGTAGATGATGTCGAAACCGCCGGGCACCTCGATCGGGCCGACCAGCTGGCCGGGGGCCATGTCGCGCGCGGCGGTGGCGAGTTCGGCGGGCAGCTGGGCCAGGCGGATCCAGCCCAGGTCGCCGCCGACCGCGGCGGTCGAGGCCTGCGAGTACTGGCGGGCATAGGCGACAAAGCTGCCGCCCTGCTTGAGCTGCTGCACGATCTGCTGCGCGTTCTGGTAGACCTGCTGCTGGGCGTCGGGCGTGGCGGCAAGGTAGATCTCGCCGAGGCGATACTCTTCGGTGCCCTTGGCCGCCTTCAGGCGCTCCAGCATCTCGTTCACTTCATCGTCGGAGACGTTGATGAACGGCTGGACGTTGCGCTGGAGCAGGCGCTGCCAGGACAGTTCGCCGCGGATCTGGCGCTTGAGCGAATCGGACGAGGATCCGACGCGCTTGAGGTAGGCGTCCATGGCCTGCGTGTTCTGGCCGAAGTTCTGCGAGGCGACGCGGGCGAACGTGCTGTCGACCTCGGCGTCGTCGACGGCCACGTCGGCTGCCTTGGCTTCCTGGATCTGCAGGGTTTCGTCGATCAGGTTGCGCAGCACCTGGAGGCGCAGGCGCTTCTTCTCTTCCTCGTCGATCTTGCCCTGGTTGGCGGCAAGGATGAGGGCAAGGCGCTGGTCGACGTCGGTGCCGGTGATGATGTCACCGTTCACGACCGCCGTGGCGCGGCGCAGGTTGGGGTTGTCGTTGCCGAAGATCTTGACGTCGTCGGGGATCACGATGTCGCCCTGCTGCGTCTGTGCGGACTGGGCGTATGCCGCCGTCGAGGCGGCGAGCGGAGAGAGAGCCGAGGCGACGGCGCCGCTGGCGATCGCGCAGTTGCGGAACGCGCGCTTGATGAACCTTTTGCGTTGGATTGCTAGCACCGTAGATCTCTATCCCGTCTGCGACCGGACCATCCCGGCCCCCCGGATCGAATGCCCGGAAGGCACCAGATCGCATGGGACCGGTCTATGTCGGCCTGCGGCTTAACCGAAACTGAGTGCGTCCGATAGCGGCTTTGGCGGAGCCTGCCAACGTTTCGGGCGCGGGGCGGGAAACCAAATTGTAACAGGGCGTTCGAAAACGCCCCGGGCGGACAATTTCAGGCTCAATGGACGCCGATGTTCTTGAGCGCGAAGTGCAACATGAAGGAATCGCCCTTCTGGGCATCGCCGTTGGTCACGTAGTTGCGCCGCCAGGTCACGCCGATCTCGAGGCAGTCGTCCTCGTAGGCGACGCCGAAGCGGGTGCGCAAGGGCTGGAAGCCGTCCGAACCGTAGACCGGATCCTCGCTCCGGTTGGTCAGGTTGACGACCGCGGAGCCGAACATCGACCAGTACTTCGCGAAGGCGACACGGCCGGCGGCGCGCAGTTCCTCGCGGTCGCGAAGGTCTTCCAGCGTTGTCGAATCGCCGTCGACGGTCTCGATGTCGATGTTGCGGTTGAGCTTCACGTAGCCGAGTTCAAGGTAGGTCTGGTTGTTGCCCAGCGCCATGTCGAACTCGTTGCGGCGGATCGTCAGGCTGTCCTTGTCGAGCCGGTAGCGGTGGATGAAGCTCACGAAGCTGCGGTAGCGCACTTCGGTCCGCCCGACGATGTCGGAGGTCTTGTTGGTCAGGCCGGTGCCGTCGGGGAAGACGGTGGCCATGTTGCTGAGGCGCACCGACTGGCCGATCGTGCTCTTGATGCGCCAGCGCGGACGCTCGAACATCCAGTCGAACCCGTAAGTGAAGCGCACGCCGTCCTCGAACCGGTCGTAACCGGGGAAGCGGTTGAGCGAGAAGAGGTTGGTGTCTTCCAGTTCGAGCGCGCGGGAATCCTCGTTGGGGATCGAGAGGTTCTGGATCTTCGGGGCGGCGACCAGCTGGACACGCGGGGTGAAGACCTGGGTGCCGCCGAAGACCTGCCCGACCAGCGGCCATTTCACGTCGACGGCGGCCAGCGCGATGGCGCGGGTCTGCCAGCCCGGCTGCCCGCGATAGATGATGGTGTCGGTCGCGTCGTTGTCGTCCGAATGGTAGACGTCGCCGCGCATGAGGCCGGTGAACACCACTTCCTGGCCCATGCTGGTCAGCTTGCGCAGCGACCACTGGGCGCTGGCGAAGGCGCGCTGGGTGTCCTGCCCGTCCTTGCGGGTGATGCCCATGGTGTTGGCTTCAAGCTCGAACTTGCCGCCGAGCAGCGATTCGTTGAAGCGGCGGCGATAGTCGATCACCGGGATGGCGATCGGCATCTGCCCCTGATCCTGCCCGGACCGCATCGTCTGCGTGGCATAGCCGGCGATCGAGAGGTAGCTGTCCTGATCGATCCGCTCGACTTCCACCGACGAGCGCAGGCGGTCGTCGCGGCTGATGTCGTAGCGGCGCAGGAACGTGCGGTCGGTGGCGCGCCGGATCGAGGCGGTCACGCTCCAGGCCGGGTCGAGCTGGAACTTGCCGTTGGCGAAGATGTAGCCGCGGAAGGCGCGTTCGCGGTTGGGATCGGGGTTGCTGTCGCTGAGCGAGATGCGGTTGCTCGAGGTCGCGTAGCCGGTGATCTGGTAGGCGCCAAGGTCGGTCAGCGCGCGGTACTCGAACGAGGCCATCGGCGCGGACTTGGTGAAGACGTGGAAGGTGCCGGTCAGGTCGCGGTTCTCGGCGATCTTCCAGTAATAGGACTGGGCAACCTCGATGCCGTTCGACGGGCTCGACTTGAGGTCGGGCACCAGGAAGCCGGACACGGCGCCGCCGTTGGTGCTCACCGTCAGCCCGAACAGCGGCAGCTGGATGGCGCCGAACATCTCGAGGCGGGCGTCGGAAAAGCGGACTTCGCTGCGATCCTCGCTGTAGATCACCGACTTGGCGAGCACGCGCCAGGTAGGCTTGCGGGGGCAGCCTTCGTCGTCTGTCACCGCGCAGCCGGAATAGGCCGCGTGCTGCAGCACGACATCGCCGTTGGCCAGGCGCTCGCCCTTGTTGGCCGCCAGGCGGGCGCCTTCGCGCAGCACCAGCAGCAGGTTTTCCATCATCCCGGTCTTGAGCTCGTCGGTCAGCTCGGCCCGGTCGGTGAACAGCTGGTTGCCGTTCTGGTCGACCACACGCACGTTGCCGGTGCCGACGATCTGGCCGGTATTGCGGTTCCAGGTGACCGTGTCGGCGCGCACGGACTGCTTGTCCTTGCGCATGACGACATTGCCGCTGGCGGTGACGGTCTCGCCGTTCTGGTCGTACTGGACGGTGTCCGCCTCGAAGGCGACAGGCACGTTGTCGGCGGTTTCCGGTCCCGGCGCGGGCGGTGCGCCCTGAATCGGCGTGTTTTCGGTGGGGTGTGAAAGGTCCTGTGCCAGCGCGGCGCCAGGCAGCGCAAACGTGGTCATCCCTGCGACAAGCAAGGGCAGGGGAAGCGATCGCAAGCGCAATTTGCGGACATGCAGCTGGGTCATGGCGGCCGGGAGCATGGCTTGCCTATCGCACCGCCTGTGCCTAACTGCAATCCGCTGTTGCGGCGAAGCGCACAAGTCCGTCGCTTGCCCACGAGAATTCAGGAGATCCCATGAATATCCAGTTCCTTGACGCTGCTGCCGCCGGCTCGGCGCGTCTGGTCGCCCGCTTCGTGAATCAGGACGCGATTCCCGCCGATCTCGAAGCGGTGCTGGTGGAAGGCGCCAAGGCCTCGCGTTTCAGCGGCAAGGCCGGGCAGGTTTTCGAGGGGTTTGTCGAGCGTGACGGCCATGTCGTGCGCGTCGCGCTGGTCGGGCTCGGCAGCGAGGGCAAGGACCGCAAGGGCGCGGTCGAGCGTGCCGGCGCCGCCGTCGTCGCCAAGTACCTGACTTCGGGTGAAACCGCCGTGACGCTGGACCTCACCGGCGCGGGCCTTGCGGCCGACGAGGCGGCCGGCGCGCTGCTGGGCGCGGTGCTGCGTGCATGGCGTCTCGATACCTATCGCACCAAGCTGGCCGACGATGCCAAGCCGAGCCTCGTTGATATTGCCGTGCTCGGCGCGCCGGAAGGCACCGAAGCGGCCTGGGCGGTCGAGCAGGCCATCGTCGAGGGCGTTTCCTTCACCCGCGAACTGGTGACCGAGCCTGCCAACGCGATCTACCCGGAAACCTTCGTTGCCCGCTGCGAAGCGAAAATGGCGGGGTCGGGCCTCAAGATCCGCGTGCTCGACGACAAGGAAATGGCCGAACTCGGCATGGGTTCGCTGCTCGGCGTCGCGCAGGGCTCGGTGCGTCCGGCGCGCCTGCTGGTCATGGAATGGCTGGGCGGCAATGCCGGCGAGGCGCCCGTTGCTTTCGTCGGCAAGGGCGTGACGTTCGATACCGGCGGCATCTCGATCAAGCCCGCGGCCGGCATGGAAGACATGAAGTGGGACATGGGCGGCGCCGGTGCGGTGGCCGGCACCATGCTTGCGCTCGCGCTGCGCAAGGCCAAGGCCAACGTGATCGGCGTCTGCGGTCTTGTGGAAAACATGCCCGACGGCAATGCCCAGCGTCCCGGTGACGTCGTCACCTCGATGTCGGGCCAGACCATCGAGGTCATCAACACCGACGCCGAGGGCCGTCTGGTGCTCTGCGATGCGCTGACCTGGGTGCAGCGCGAATACAAGCCCGCCAAGGTGGTGGACCTTGCCACCCTGACCGGCGCGATCATCCTCAGCCTCGCGCACGAATATGCAGGGCTGTTCTCGAACAACGACGACCTTGCCGCGCAGCTCACCGCCGCCGGCAACGCATCGGGCGACCGCCTGTGGCGCATGCCGATGGGGCCGAACTACGACAAGATGATCGAGAGCCCGATCGCCGACATGAAGAACGTCGGCCCGCGCTTCGGCGGCTCGATCACCGCGGCGCAGTTCCTGCTGCGCTTCATCGAGAACGACACCCCCTGGGCGCACCTCGACATTGCCGGTACGGTGTGGACCGACAAGCCGGGCGCGACCTGGGACAAGGGCGCCTCGGGCTTCGGCGTGCGCCTGCTCGACCGCTTCGTGCGCGACACGCTCGAAGCCTGATCGATAAAGGGCAGGGTCGCGACATGCGCGTCGATTTCTATCAGCTCAGTCGTGATCCTGCCGAAAGCGCTCTGGCGCTGATCGCCGGAAAGGTCGCGGGGAATGGCGAGCGCCTGCTCGTCGTTTCCGGCGACCTCGGCCAGCGCCAGCGCATCTGCCAGGCGCTGTGGTCGGTGGGGCCGGAAAGCTTCCTGGCCAACGGCTTCGCGGGCGAGAACGGGGAGGACCACCAGCCGATCCTCATTTCCGATGAGCCGCAGCCCGCCAATGGCGCGAAATTCATGGCGATCGCCGACGGCCGGTGGCGCGAAGGGGCGGAGCCGTTCGCGCGCACCTTTTTCCTGTTCGACCAGTCCACCCTCCAGCACGCGCGCGATACATGGCGTGCCTTGCGCGAGCGCGAGGGCGTCGAACACTACTACTGGAAGCAGGACGGCGGCCGATGGGTTCAGGCCGGATGATTCTCCGCCGCTATCCCTGACCTTTCCGGCGCCTAATTCTTGCGAAGCGCCCCGTTCCCGGCTAGGGGCGCGCGCAACAATTCAAAACCCTTACTTTCGCCCCATTTTTTGAGGAACCTACCATGGCGGTTACCCGCACCTTCTCGATCATCAAGCCCGACGCGACCCGCCGCAACCTGACCGGCGGCGTCACCAAGCTGCTCGAGGAAGCCGGCCTGCGCGTCGTCGCTTCGAAGCGCATCCAGCTCTCGCAGGAACAGGCCGAAGGCTTCTACGCCGTCCACAAGGAACGTCCCTTCTTCGGCGACCTCGTGTCGTTCATGATCTCGGGCCCGGTGGTCGTGCAGGTTCTCGAAGGCGAAGACGCCGTCAAGCGCAACCGCGACGTGATGGGCGCCACCAACCCGGCCGACGCCGCTGAAGGCACCATCCGCAAGACCTACGCCGAATCGATCGAAGCCAACTCGGTCCACGGTTCGGACTCGGAAGAGAACGCGGCGATCGAAATCGCCTACTTCTTCAAGCCCGAAGAAATCGTCGGCTGAGGCTTACGCTTCCTCCGCGCATGAAAGGCCGCCCCGCCCGGGCGGCCTTTTTTGTTTCCGGGGTCTGGAGCCCGCGATTTCGGTTTGGCTGTGCCGGCATCTTTGGTATTTTCGCCCTCAAGAGGAGAGCAAGATGCAAGGCATGGGTGAGATAGGCGAAGCCTGCCCCTTCGAATTCAATTTCGATCCCGCAACCTTCAAGGTCGGCGATACCGTCAGTTACCGCGTGAACGGCAGCCTCGAAGGCTTTCCCTTCGTCGGCACCCTGGTCGAGGTCCACGCGGATCACGTGCTGATCGCCGGAGACCCGCGCGAGCCTGAAAAGCGTTATATCGGCACTCGCGAAAGCCGGCCCCAGGTGGACTACGCGCAGATCTGAAATTTTCCGCCTTGCGCTTGATCCCGCGCAAGGGAGCGGGGCGGGTGAGGGGCTACAATCGAAGCTCGATCGAGCACAGAGGAGAGCCGATGACCTACAAGCCCCACGATCTCGCCGAGGAATTCCCCGAGGACATCGAGGTCCTGCACCACCTCAAGGCCACGCGCGGCCATTTTGCCGTGCTGGCGGATCGCTACGGCGAGGTGAACGGGAAGATCAATCGCATCGAGGAGCAACTCGATGCCGCCTCCGACACGCGGCTGGAGGACCTCAAGAAAGAGCGGCTGACCTTGCTTGACCAGATCGGCCGGATGATCCGCGACGCGCGGGCGGTCGGAGCCTGAGTTTAGATTGGGTTTGGAGGGTAATGGCCGCCAAGCTGCGCGTCGCCACACGGCCACTTGACCCATTACACTTCGTCGCCCCCGCCTTTGCGGGAATGACGGGGAATTGGGTTGATGGGTAGGTCTGAGGTCGCGCCGGGTTATCGGCGCTACCTCAGAACTGATCCGCCACGTCCAGCAGCGCGGTGAGTTTCTTGGGTGCCACCGCACGCCATGAGCGCGAGAGCCAGTCGGCGATCGCATCCCAGTCGTTCTCGCCAAGGTCGAGGCGGATGCCGATCCAGCCGTCGCCGAAGTAGGCGGGGCGGAAATAGCGGTCCTCGTCCTGCTCGATCAGCATGGCCTGCTCGTCCGGCCCGCTGATCTTGACCAGCAGCGCGGTACGTCCGTCTGCGTGGTGGTTCGAGGTGAAGTAGGCGAACTTCTTGCCCTTGACGATGCCGAAGCAGGGCATGCCGTGGCTGGAGATCTCGTCCGCTTCGGGCAGCGCCATGGCGCGTTCGCGCACGCGCTCCAGCAGCCACTCGGGCGAGGCCTCGCGGGTGACGAGTTCGGCAAGGCAGCGCGAATAGAGCTGGTGCTCCGCGATCAGCACCCGTGCGGCCAGCGTCTCGGCGGTGTCGCCGGGCACGATGGCGACCGGCAGCTGGCCGAGGATCGGGCCTTCGTCGAGTTCGGGGATGACGAGGTGGACGGTCACGCCGCCATGGCTGTCGCCCGCCTCGATGGCGCGTTGGTGGGTGTGGAGGCCGGTGTATTTGGGCAGCAGGGAGGGGTGGATGTTGACCATCCGGCCGTCCCACTTGCCGACAAACGCATCGGTGAGGATGCGCATGTACCCGGCAAGGGCGACCCATTGCGCCCCCGATTCGCGGATCGCGGCGTCCATTGCCGCGTCGTGTTCCTCGCGGCTCAGCCCCTTGTGGCTGAGTGCGAAAGTCGCCACGCCCTCGGAGGCGGCGAGCACGAGGCCCGACGCATCCGGTTTGTTGCTGGCGACAAGCACGATCTCATACGGGCAGCCGTCCAGCCGGCTGGCATAGAGCAGCGCGGCCATGTTGGTGCCGCTGCCCGAGATGAGAACCGCGACTTTGGCCTTCTCAGCCAAGGTGGGTGGCTTCCCAGTCCTCGCGGGCGGACCATTGCTCGGCCTTGCCCTGCACGGTGCAGCCCCGAACATCAGGAGCGTCGCCTTCCTCGATCACGCCGATCACGAAGACGGTTTCACCCGCGGCTTCGAGTTCGGCCTTGAGCGAGGCGACTTCGTCCGGCGAGACCGCAAGGACCATGCCGATGCCGCAGTTGAAGGTGCGGGCCATCTCGCCCGGCTCGATGTTGCCCTGCGCCTGCAGGAACGCCATCAGGCGCGGCTGCGGCCAGGCGCCGACGTCGATGCGGGCATGCAGGCCCTTGGGCAGCACGCGCGGGATGTTCTCGAGCAGGCCGCCGCCGGTGATGTGGGCAAGGGCGTTGATGCGGCCGGAGCGGATGAAGGGCAGGAGGCTCTTCACGTAGATGCGCGTGGGCGCGATCAGCGCGTCGATCAGCAGCACGTCCGAATCGAACAGCGCCGGGCGGTCGAGCTTCCAGCCCTTGTCCTCGGCGAGGCGGCGGACCAGCGAATAGCCGTTGGAGTGCACGCCCGAGGAGGCCAGGCCGAGCAGGATGTCGCCATCGGCCACCTTGTCGCCGGTCAGCTGTTCGCCGCGCTCCACGGCGCCGACGCAGAAGCCGGCAAGGTCATAGTCGCCGGCGGCATACATGCCCGGCATTTCGGCGGTCTCGCCGCCGATGAGGGCGCAGCCCGACATCTTGCAGCCTTCGGCAATACCGGCGACGACACGTTCGGCGACGCCGTTCTCAAGCTTTCCGGTGGCGAAATAATCGAGGAAGAACAGGGGCTCCGCGCCCTGGACGATAAGGTCGTTCACGCACATGGCGACAAGGTCGATGCCGATATGGTCATGGCGGTCATGGTCGATCGCCAGCTTGACCTTGGTGCCCACGCCGTCGTTCGCGGCAACCAGCAGCGGGTCCTTGTAACCGGCGGCGCGCGGGTCGAAGAATCCACCGAACCCGCCCAGTTCGGCATCGGCGCCGGGGCGTGCGGTGGATTTCGCCAGCGGGCCGATGGCCTTCACCAGTGCGTTGCCTGCGGCGATCGAGACGCCGGCCTGCTCGTAAGAGTAGCTCTTCGGGGAGTTATCGTCGGACATTGCGCGCCCCTATCGCTTTCCGACTTGGATTTCCATTCCCGATTGGGCAAAAGGCGCCACGGTTTCGATAATGGCGATCACGTTCTCCCAGAATTTCCGGCAATTGGCCGGCCACGACAAGGGTCGGCGCTGGACTGTGGCCCGCGCTGCACTGCTGCTTGGCGGCTGCGCGGCGCTTGGCCTGGCCGGATTCTCGGCCTGGCGAATCGGTGCGCAAGTCGAAGGCGATCGCGGAATTCCGCCGCTCGCCAACTCCGAGGACATTCAGGTAAGCGGCATCCATGTCGATGTCTCGGCCAAGACCGGCGCCGAGGCGCGAATCGAGGGCTGGAAGCAGGCCGAGAAGGAAGCCTGGAAAAAGCTGGGCGGTCCCGACATGCCGGTGGAGGCGATCGACGCCATGGTTTCCTCGGTGGTGATCGGCCAGGAACAGGTCGGTCCCCGCCGCTATATCGCCACGCTGGGCGTGATCTTCGACAAGGGCAAGGCGGGGCAGTTCGTCGGCGGCAGCGGCGCTGTCGTGCGTTCGGCGCCGTTGCTGCTGGTGCCGGTGCTCAATTCCGGCGGTGTCCAGCAGGTCTTCGAAGTGCGTGGCCCCTGGCAGAAGGCATGGGCCGAGTTCCAGGCCTCGCAGAGCCCGGTCGATTATGTGCGTCCGGTCGGAGCAGGGGGCGAATCGCTGCTGCTCACGGCAGGGCAGACGACCCGGCGCAGCCGCCTCTGGTGGCGCGGCGTGCTTGACCAGTTCAATGCCAGCGACGTGCTGATCCCGGTCGCCCGGCTGGAGCGGCAGTGGCCCGGCGGCCCGATCCACGGCACGTTCACCGCGCGCTATGGCCCCGACAATACCTATCTCGACAGTTTCGAACTCGATGCGGCGAACGAGCAGGAACTGCCGGCGATGCTCGCCAAGGCGGTGGAGCAGGTCGACGGCATCTATCGCGGCGCGCTGTCGAGCGGCCAGTTGCGCCCGGATCCGACGCTGACGATGAGCCAGGTGGCGCTTGACCGGGCCTTCGGCGAACTGCGCAGCAAGCTGATGCCGCAGGGCGGCGCCGTGCCGGCGGGCAGCATCGCCCCGGCGGCGCCGGTTGCCGTGCCGAGTGAGCCGGCGCCCGCCGCCGCTGCGGCCGAGAGCGTGACCGTACAATTCGCAAGTCCCGATGCCGGTGCGGTCGATGCCGCGCTTGCCGCCGTGCGCGGCGTGCCCGGCGTGCGGGGCGCCGCCACCGTGAGCCTGGCCATCGGTGGCATTTCCGTGTTGCGGGTGAGCGCCGAAGGCGGCGCCGACCGGCTCGCCGCCGCGCTTCGTGCGCAAGGTTGGAAAGTCTCCGCGGGAGGCGGCGCGCTGAGGATCAGCCGCTAGAGCGCGATCCGTTCCTGTTGAACCGGATCGCGCGCTATTTCCTTTGTTTTTCGCATTTTCCGAGTCGTCAGGTGGTCCCACCTGACTTGAAAATGCTTTGGTTAAGGTTCGGGGCATGAGGCAGATACCACTTCCACTGTCGGCTGCGAGCGACAGCCCGCCGCGCATTGTCGTGGGCAACGCGAACGCGCAGGCCGTCGACGCCTTGATGGAGCCGGGCCGCTGGCCGTTCCTCACAGCGATCCTTTCGGGCGGTCCGCGTTCGGGCAAGTCGCTGCTGGCGCGCTGGTTCGTCGAGACCGGGCAGGGCGATGCGCTCGACGATGCCGACCGGATGGAGGAGGACGCGGTGTTCCATGCCTGGAACCGCGCGCAGGAAAACCGGCGCCCGCTGCTGATCGTCGCCAGTCATCGCCGCGGCGAAGGAGAGGGGCGCTGGCAGGTGAAGCTGCCCGACCTCGGGTCGCGTCTCGGCGCCGCGCTGGAGCTGGAAATCGGCGAGCCGGACGAGGCGATGATGGCCGATCTGTTCGACGTCCACGCGCAGATGCACGGGATCGTGCTGGATCCTTCGGCGATCGACTACCTTGTACCGCGCACCGAGCGTAGCCATCTGGGCGTCGAACGGCTGGTCGCCGCGATCGACCGCCTCAGTCTGGAGCGCAAGCAGCCCCCGACAATGGCCATCTGGCGCGATGCGCTGGAAGAGGTTAAGGGCGGCGACACCAAGGGTATGTGACCATCGGCCCGGGGGCAGCTTGCCTTGCGGGCCGAATGATGGGAGATTCGCGCGATGTTGGGTAATCTCGTCCGCTATCTGGACTCGGTCGTCGCGCGCGACCCGGCACCGCGTTCGCGGTGGGAAGTGCTGCTCTATCCGGGCGTCTGGGCGCTGTTCTTTCACAAGATCGCGCACCGGCTGTTCCGGGCGGACCTGTTTTTCCTCGCCCGCGTGGTGAACCACATCTCCCGTTTCATGACCGCGATCGACATCCATCCCGGTGCCACGATCGGCAGGAACTTCTTCATCGACCACGGCTTCACCGTCATCGGCGAGACGGCCGAGATCGGCGACAACGTGACGATCTACCAGTGCGTGACGCTGGGTGGTTCCAATCCTACCAACGGCAAGGGCGGCAAGCGTCACCCGACGTTGCTCGACAATGTCATCGTGGGGTCGGGCGCGCAGATCATCGGCCCGGTGACGGTCGGCAGGCGTGCGCGCGTCGGCGCCAGCGCGGTGGTCACCGAGGACGTGCCGGAAGGCGCGACGATGATCGGCGTCAAGGCCCGTTCCACGCTGGTCAAGGCGGAGACGTACGCCAAGGAATTCATGCCCTATGGCACGCCCTGCAAGGAGCCGTGCGAGCCGGTGGGCAGCCAGCGCGTCGATGAACTGGAAGAGCAGGTCGCGGCGCTGCGGGCGCAAGTCGATGCCCTGCTGCGCGCCAATGCCGAGGCGCGCGCCGTCGTCGATGCGCATGCCGAACCCGTGGTGAAGGGCGTCTGACGGCGCGATGGCGGTTGGCCCCAACGGCGGTGTAAATCCCCTTCCGGCCGGCGTCGTTGCCTTTCCCGGCCGTGTACCGCTGCAGGTCGGGTTCGACCGTCTTGAACTCCAGCGCATCCTCGACCTTTATGGCCGGATGGTCGCCGCCGGGATGTGGCGCGACTACGCGATGGATTTCGACAAGGATGCGGCGCATTTCTCCGCCTTCCGCCGCGCGGCCGAGCGGCCGCAGGCGCGCATCGAAAAGCGTCCGTCCCTGCGCGGCAAGCAGGGCATGTGGACGCTGTTCGGCGAGGCCGGCCAGATCCTCAAGCGCGGGCATGAGCTGGTGAACGTGCTCAGCCCGCTGGAGCGCAAGCTGCTCAAGGTTGTCGAGGACTGACCTTTCGCATTCACGCGAAGGCGTGGCTGGCGTCGAGGTCGGAGGCCTGGGCCCGGGCGACGTGGTTGACGATGTCGAGCAGGAACCAGGCGGCGGCGACGTGCAGCGCATAGGCGATCAGGTCGATCACCCCGATGGTCCCGGCAAAGCCCTGGGCGCGCAACAGGACGTTGTCGATGAAGTTGCCGATCAGCCAGCAGGTCCACCAGGCCGTCAGGCGATAGTCAGCGCGCGCGGTGAAGCTGTCATCGGCGAGGTGGCTGCGGTTCCACAGCTCGCGCATCGCCTGGAACGGCTTGAACAGGAGCGCGACGGGCACGAAGAACCAGCCGACCGACCAGCCGGGGGTGAATTCCAGATCGTCCATGCCGGCGGCGAAGAGGTTGGCGTGGGCGCGGTGGATCCACATCGAGATCGTGACGATGCAGCCGACATAGACAAGGAGGATGGCGATCGAGGCTAATCCCGAGGAGGCCACCAGCGGATTGGATGGGTCGTTGACCTGATCGACGCCGAGCGCGAGCGTGGCCGCCCAGGTCAGGATGGCGAGTGTGGAAAGGCCGATGTAGGCATAGAGCGCGAGGCGAACCGTGGTGGTCCGGCTCGCGAGGATGGCGAGCCCTTCGCTGAGGGTCTTTTCGGTCATGGCTGGAGTTGTCCCGTCTGTTCGGATGGCCGCGGCGAGCGGTACGAGGCCTTGTGATGGCGGACGTAAGCGCGATGGCGGCCGTAAGCGCGATGGCGGCCGGAACGGCTTCACGCGAAGATGGCGCTGCCGTCGATCAGCGAGGCCTGGGCTGCGGTGATCCGGCGCAGGATCACCACGAGGCAGCCCGCGGCCATGCACTGGAAGCCGATGCCCACCACCAGCAGCATGAAGTTGAGCAGGCCCGGCGCGACGAGCTTGATCGGCGAGAAGACGTAGAGGCTGGCGATGACGAGGACAAAGGCGATCAGGAACGATCCGGTCAGCAGGCACAGCCACCAGACCGAGATCGTCGTCACGGCGGTGCGTGACTGGTACTCATCCTCGCCGTGGCTGCGGTTCCACAGTTCGCGCATCGCCAGGAAGGGGACAAAGAGCTGGGCGATCGGCACGAACAGGCTGATCACCGACCACAGCGGGCGGGCGCGCAGGCCGGACAATTCGGCCCGGTGCAGGTTGGCGATGGCCTTGTGAAACCACAGCAGGAAGGTGGCAGTGCCGGCGAGCGATGGCAGGACCAGCCCGATCATGCCGACCCCGCCCAGAATACCGATGCCGATCGTCGTGCTCTGGTCCGGGGCCAGGCCGGTCTTGCCGATGGAATAGGCCCAGAAAAAGGCAGCCAGCAGCAGTATCGCCGAAATCGCGGATACCGCGATGGCCACTTGCGTGGCGAGCGAATAGCCTTTCAGGCGCGCGGCATCGCGCGGCGAGATCTGTCCATGCATGCCCTGACGATTTCCCCCGAATGACGCAGTCGCATCGTTCAGGTTGCCGTTTCAGGAAAGCGGCGTCAATCCGCCCGTCCGGAATTTAATCCCGCGATTTCAAGAGGACGGACAGCGCATGGTGGGCCTGTTCCATGCCGGTTTCGAGCACGCGGTCGCCTTGGCGGTCGGCGATGGCCGGCCAGGCGCGGGCAAAGCCTTCGACGCTAAGGTCATCGCCCTGGAGCAGGACACCTTCGTTCATGGTGATGAAGGCGCTCTGGCAGACCCCGCCGCCGGCGGCGACGATGGCATCGTTGGGCGCGTACCGGGAGACGAGATAGAGCGCGGCGGACACTACCGCTTCGGGCTGGAAGGCGGCATAGGCCTCGTCGGGGAAGATGTCGGCGGTCATGCGCGTGCCGGCGGTGGGGGCGAGGCTGTTGACGCGGATGCCGTACTTGGCGCCTTCCATGCGCAAGGTGCGCGCGAGGCCGAGGACGCCGAGCTTGGCCGCGCCGTAGTTGGCCTGGCCGAAATTGCCGCCCAGGCCCGAGGAACTGGTGGTCATCAGCACGCGGCCGTAGTTCTGCTCGCGCATGGTTTCCCACACCGCCTTGGTGGCATGGGCGCTGCCGAGCAGGTGGACACGCACGACCTGCTCGAAATCGGCCATGTCCATCTTGGCGAACGTGCGGTCGCGCAGGATGCCGGCATTGTTGATGAGCACGTGGATGCCGCCCCAGGCTTCCTTCGCGCGGGCGGCCATCGCTTCCATCTGGGCAAAGTCGGACACGTCGCTGCCGTCGGCCATGGCCTCGCCGCCGAGCGTGCGAATTTCCTCGACGACGCTGAGGGCTGCCTGCGAGTGCCCGGTCCCGTCGCGGTTGCCGCCGAGGTCGTTGACGACCACCCTGGCGCCGCGCCGTGCCAGTTCCAGCGCATAGGCGCGGCCGAGGCCGTGGCCTGCGCCGGTGACGATGGCGACTTGTCCTGCGAAGCTGATGGTTTCCTGCATGGGGGGGGGATGGCAGGTTGCCGGCGGCGGTTCAATACACTCAAACCTTGCCCCGAACCGATCTCGGCGTCATAGGCGCACTAATTCGAATCTGCGCTCCGCGAAGCGAAAGGTCCCCAGATGAAAGTCCGCGTCCACGTCAGCCTCAAGCCCGGTGTTCTCGACCCGCAGGGCCGCGCGATCCACCACTCGCTCGAAGGCCTCGGCTTTGCCGGCGTCAACGACGTGCGTGCTGGCCGCCTGTTCGAACTGGACGTGGCCGAGACCGTCACCGACGAAGCGCTCGACGACATGTGCAAGAAGCTCCTCGCCAACATGGTGATCGAGAACTACCGCATCGAGAAGGTCGCCTGATGGCGTTCCGCTCCGCTGTCGTCACGTTCCCGGGTTCCAACTGCGACCGCGATCTGGCGGTGGCGCTGGAGAAGATCTCGGGCACGGAATGCATCCGCGTCTGGCACGGCGATGCCGAACTGCCGGACAACCTGGACTTCATCGGCCTGCCCGGCGGTTTCTCTTATGGCGATTACCTGCGCTGCGGCGCCATCGCCTCGCGCTCGCCGGTGATGCGCGCGGTGATCGAGGCCGCGAACAAGGGCGTGCCGGTGTTCGGCGTCTGCAACGGTTTCCAGGTGCTGACCGAAAGCGGCCTGCTGCCGGGCGCGCTGCTGCGCAATTCGGGCATCCGTTTCGTTTGCCGCGACGTGACGCTGAAGGTGGAGAACGCCCAGTCGCTGTTCACCTCGGGCTATGAGGCCGGGCAGGAGATCTCGATCCCCGTCGCCCACCACGACGGCAATTACCACGCCGATGCGGAAACGCTGGACCGCCTCGAAGGGGAAGGCCGCGTGGCGTTCCGGTATGCCGGCAACGTCAACGGTTCGGCCCGCCAGATCGCCGGCGTGCTCAACCAGGCCGGCAACGTGCTGGGCATGATGCCGCACCCCGAGCGCGCCATCGAGGCGACGCACGGCGGCACCGATGGCCGTGCGCTGTTCGAAAGCGCGATCCGCGGCATGGTCGGCGCCTGAATTCACCATCCAACGGCGCCGTCCGTCGGCGCCGTACACCGACTTCGGTCGATAGAACGCCCCCGGCAACGGGGGCGTTTTTTGTCGGGGCGTCAGCGGGCCAGGCGGGCGGTCTGCACGGTCAGCGCAAAGAGCGCGGCAAGAGCGTCGGATATGCTCTGGTCGGTGGTGACCTTGTAATAGAGCGTGGTGCCGTCCGGCCGGGCCGAGGCGCAGGATTGCAGCGCCGGTTCCACATTGGAAAGATAAGGGGCGACGTTGGACTGCGACCAGGCGTCGCCGGTCAGCGATTCCGGCAGATACTCGGTATAGAGAATGGCGATGCGGATGCCGCGGTTCTTGATCGTCGTGCAGTCCGCCAGGTTCTGGGCGTTGAACTCGCGGTTCCAGCGGCTGGAGCCGTAAAGTTCGTCGGACAGGCCGTCGGTGATGATGAACAGCACCCCCTGGGGGGTGGCGCTGCTCGATCCGTCGCCGGGGTTGGGCATGGTCGTGTTCATCTGGGTGAGGGCGTTGTGCACCTCGGTGCCCTGGTCGTTGTTGCACAGGCTCGAGGTCGGGCAATTGTTGCGGTACCAGTTGTCCTGCATGTTGTAGAAATTGGGCACGTCGTAGCTGGCCATCTGGCTGACGTCGGTCATTGACGAGGTGATGGTCCTGACCGGGCCGCTGGCGGAAGGATGGGTCCAGTCGAAGGTGAAGAGTTGCAGGCGGTAGGTGACCTGGTTGTTGCGTGCCGCCGTGATGGCGACCGGGATCAGGTTCTGCGCGGCGGTCTCTTCCTCGTCGATGCGCAAGGTGATGTTGCTGCCACCGTAGAGCGCGGCGTAGTTGCGGGTCAGCCAGTAGCTGTCGGCATACTGGCCGTTCGCCTTGGTGTAGACGGTGCCGCTGGTGCAATAGACCCGGGTCGAATCCGTCGAGGAGACCGGGCAGGCGTTGCCGCTGGCGAGATCGAGCCACATGTCCTTTCCGGCGGCGTTGCGCACGTAGATGGCGTCGGTGTGCGGGTTCAGCGTGTGGCAGGCGAAGGCACATCCGTTGGGCAGGCTGGAATTGCTGGTGGCGCTGCGGATGGCCGTTAATCCGGTGCTGGTGGAGGGCAGCAGCATGGACGGCGAAATGTCCATCAGCAGGTAGAAGTTGATGTTCGGCGCGACGGTGGCGTCGGCGGTCACGGAACCGGCGATGGGCAGCGTCGTTGCGCCGAGGATGCCGCCGAACAGGTTGATCGAGGCAGCCTTGTAGCTCACCGTGACCGAACGCCCGGTCGTCAGGCTGCCGCTGGACGTCACCGCGACGGTCGGGTTGGCGACGGAATCGTAAACCATCCCGGACAGGCCGGAGACCTGGGCGTTGAACATCGCGCGCGCGGCGTCGGCGGCGGCGCTGTCGGACTGGCGCATGGCGGCGACGTTGACCGCGGCAAGGGCGGCGGCGTCGGCGGCGGCGTTCATCCGGGTGCGCAGTTGCAGCGCGCGGCCATAGTCGATCGCAAAGCCCACCGCGAAGATCAGCGGGACGATGGCAAAGGCGAACAGGATCGTCACGTTGCCGCGCCGCCCGGGCCGCCCGCGCAGCAGCCGCCGGCCAGGCGCTGCCAGGCGGGAGAGGCGCGCGGTGATGGTCATGACAGCGGCACCGAATCCGAGACGCGCGGCAGCATCATGATCCTGTCGGAGAGCGTGTAACTGCCGATGTTCCCCCAGGGCAGCGCGGCGGTGTAGGTGTAGGTCACTTGCCCGAGGATCACGTAGGTACCCGTGGAGGTCATGTTGGCGGGCACGGTGACGGTGGAATTGGTCGCCAGCGCGGATCCGTTGAGCGCCTTGCTCCAGACTACCGTTGCGGTCGTGCTGCTGGCGACCCGGACTTCGCTGAGCACGATCACCGCATTGCTGACGGCATATGGGGCAAGGACTTTTGCGCTGGCGCCCAGAATGGCTGCCGCCTCCGCCTGGGTGAGGCTGGGGTAGCGGGTGGTGAGATCGGCCACCGAGCGGGCAGTCGTGGTGACCTTGCGGCTGCAGGCGAAGGCATCGGCGAACGTGAAGGTGCCAAGGTAGAGCAGCAGCAGCACCGGGAAGGCGAAGGCGAATTCGACCAGCGCGAGACCCGTGCTGTCCCGCAGGAACCTGCGCGCGACCAGACGGAGGGGAGCGCGGGCGGGGGGCATCAGTAATATTCCGACTTGAACACGCTGGTGGCCAGCAGCAGGCGCTTGCCGCCCGGCTGGTTGGATATGTTGAAGCCGAGCGGGCCGCTCGAGGTCGGCCAGAGGTACATGAAGCGCACCACCACGATCGCCGCCTGGCCGCCCGGCGTGTAGGCGAAGGACGTGGTGACGTTGCCGTTGCTGTCATAGGTCAGCACCGGCATGCCGGTGTCGGCGGAGGAGAAGCTGCTGGCGGTGCGCACGTCGACCATCAGGCCGGAGCAGTTCATGTAGCTGGGCAGCGAGGAGCACGCCGCCGTCTGGAACTGGGCGGCGTTCATCCCCGCCTGCTGGGCCTGTCCCGTCGCCAGCAGGCGGCTTGCGGTCTCGGTTGCCCCTTCGAGGCCGTCCTGCGCCAGATAGACGAGCGCCACTTGCAGGATCGCGACCAGCACGGCGAGGAAGACCGGGGCGACGATGGCGAACTCGATGATCGTCGCGCCGCTGGTGTCGCAGGCGATGGGCCGGATGGAGCGGGGAACGCGCATTCGTTCAGTTGCCTCGGGTGGACACCGGCACGGCATAGGCCCGCGAAGGCTAATCGGCGGTTGGATAGCCGCTAGGGAACAGTCCTGAGCAGGCGGGCAAGGGCACCCGGAAATTCCCGGATATGGGACAGGGGAGCGGCGAAAAAGCGCGGGGTTCCGCCAAAAATGACAGTCACCCAGCCGAAATTCGGCCCTGTCTTCCTATCATGACACGGGGGACATTCATCATCGCGCGATGATATTTGCGAAGGAAGCAGATTTGACGACCAATTCCATCGGGGAACGGCTTGCGTTCCTTGAATTCGATACCGCGCAGCGCCGCGCCCTGGCCTCTGCGCAGCCTCTTCTGCGGCGCTGCATCGGCCCCGCACTCGACCGTTTCTACGACCGCGTTCGCCAGACCCCGACGCTTTCGGCGATGTTCCGCGATGCCGCGCACATGGACAAGGCCAAGGCCGCCCAGGTGGCACACTGGATGGAAATCTCGTCTGCCCGGTTCGATCACGACTACTACGAGGCGGTTTCGCGCATCGGCAAGATGCACGCGAAGATCGGGCTGGAGCCGCGCTGGTACATCGGCGCCTATGCGCTGATCCTCGAAGAGATCATGACGGCGGTGGAACGTTCCGCCAGCCCGTGGCGGCTGCTGCGGCCGGGCATTTCGCCGGGCAAGGTGAGCCGTGCGCTGGTCAAGGCGGCGATGCTCGACATGGACCTGTCGATCTCGATCTATTTCGAGGAGGCCGAGGCCGAGCGGTCGCAGGCGATCGATTCTCTCGACCGGGCGATGTCGCGGCTGGCGGCGGGCGATCTCGTCCACGAACTCGACGATCTGCCCGACACGTTCCTGTCGCTGACCCGTTCCTACAACAAAAGCCTTGGCAACTTGCGCAGCACCATCGGCTCGGTGGTCCAGACGTCGAGCGCGATCCAGGGCGGCGCGGGCGAGATCGCGCGTGCCTCGGAAGACCTTGCACGGCGCACCGAGAGCAACGCGGCCAGCCTAGAACAGGCGGCCGCCACGCTCCAGCAGGTCGAGGACAGGGTTAAGGCGACCGCCAGCGGGGCTTCGGAAACCCTGGGCATCGCCGGCGGCGCGCTCGATGCGGTCGGCCAGGGGCGCGACGTCGCGGTCGACGCGGTGCAGGCCATGCGCACCGTGCATGAAAGCGCGCGCGGGATTGACGAGGTGATCGAGGGGGTCGACAAGATCGCCTTCCAGACCCGCGTTCTGGCCATGAACGCCGCGGTCGAGGCGGGCCGGGCGGGGGACGCCGGGCGCGGTTTTGCGGTTGTCGCCGATCTCGTCAGTTCGCTTGCCATGCGGGCCGAGGAAGAGGCGCGCAAGGCCCGCGACGGGCTCAGCACCACCCGTGCCCAGATCGACGAGGCGGCCGGTGCGGTCACCCGCGTCGACACCGAACTGGAGCGCATCGCCGTCGAGGTCGAGCGGGTCCACAAGCTGATCGGCACGATGTCGCGCGACAACGATGCCCAGGCGGCCGCCATCTCCGAGATCAACACCGCGGTCGGCGTGATGGACCAGGCGACGCAGCAGAACGCGGCGATGGTCGAGGAGACCTCGGCAGCGACCCGATCGCTGTCTTCCGATGCGACGGCGCTGGCCGCGCAGGCGGGCATGTTCCGGATCGGCGACGATCGCGCCGCAGGACGTTTCGCCGCGTAACACCGCAGTGCGCCCGGCTTGAGCCGCCGCATTCCGGTATTGGCGAAGCATTGGGAAATGCGGTGCGGCGCATTTCCCAATAGGCGCTTATAGGCGCTTATCGCCGAGTCATTGCTGCAGGCTGCGGACAAAGAAGGCCGAGAGACGGCGCGTCACGTAGTCGATCGGGCCGGTCGAGCGGCCCACGGTGTGCTCGCCGCCGGGCACGACGAGAAGGTCGAAATCCTTGTCCGCCTTCACCAGTGCGTTCACCACCTGCATCGTCGAGGCGGGATCGACGTTGCTGTCCTGCTCGCCCACGATCAGGAACAGCTTGCCCTGCAGCCGGGCGGCATTGTCCACGCCCGAGGCATCGGCATAGCTCTTGTCGACCGGCCAGCCGAGCCACTGCTCGTTCCAGCTGATCTTGTCCATGCGGTTGTCGTAGCAGCCCGCCATGGCGACACCGGCCTTGTAGAAATCGCCGTGGAACAACAGCGCGTTGAGCGTCGACTGCCCGCCCGCCGAGGCGCCGTAGATGCCGACGCGGCTGATGTCGTAGGACGGGTCCCTGGCGGCCATGGCCTTGTGCCAGAGGATGCGGTCCGGGAAGCCGGAATCCTGCAGGTTCTTCCAGGCGACGTCCTGGAATGCCTTCGAACGGTTGGCGGTGCCCATGCCGTCGATCTGCACGACGATGAAGCCGAGGTCGGCCAGCGCCTGCATGCCGATCACCTTGTCGCCGCCCGAATGGTAACCGAAGGGCCAGAAGGTCTTGGGAACGAAGCTGTCGTGCGGGCCGGCGTAGATGTTCTCGATCACCGGGTACTTCTTTGCCGGATCGTAGTCATGCGGGCGCACGACGAGGCCCCAGATGTCGCTCTTGCCGTCGCGGCCCTTGGCGGTGAACACTTCGGGAGCGTGGAAACCGGCGGCGGTGAGGCGGCTGATGTCGCCCCTGGTGATTGTCGCCACCACGGCGCCGTCGCTGCTGCGGTGCAGTTCGCTGACGGTGGGCATGTCCACGCGCGAGTAGGTATCGACGTAGAACTGCATGTCGGGCGAGAAGCGGGCGGTGTGGTCGGCGCGCTCGGGCGTCAGCGGCGTCAGGTTCCGACCGTCGAAATCGATGCGGTAATAGTGGCGGAAATAGGGGTCTTCGCCCGCGTTCATGCCGCTGGCGGCGAACCAGATCTGGCGCTTCGTGTCGTCCACCTTGACCACTTCGCGCACGACCCAGTTGCCGGTGGTGATGCGGTTCCTCACCTTCCCGGTCTTGCCGTCCATCAGGTAGAGGTGGTTCCAGCCGTCACGCTCGGAAGCCCAGATGATCTCGTTTCCGAGCCCGTTGACGTCATGCGCGAAGCGGCGGTCGGCGTAGAAAAAGGTCCTGGCGTCTTCGGTGACGGCGGCATGGGCCGCGCCGGTCTCGGCATCGACGGCGATGATCCGCGCCTGCCCGAAACCACGTTTGTCGTAGTCGAATTCCACGCTCTTGCCGTCCGCGCGCCAGCGGGGCTGCGAGAGCTGGTAGGGATTGGGGAACAGCGCGGGATCGACCACGGTCTGGCGCCGCGTTGCCACATCGAACAGCACCGGCTGCTCCTGATCGACGGCATCGCCGGGCTTGGGATAGAGCTGGCTGCGCAGGGCGGGCTGAAGCTGGCCACCGGGCGCGGCTTCCACGCGCAGCACGTGGCGGGCGAAGCCGGGACGCACGCGGTAGATCATCACATGGCGGCTATCGGGCGACCATTCGATGGTTTCGGGATCGTAGAAATTGCCCTCGGTGCCGTCGCTGCTGAGGCGCATGAGGTCTTTCGAACCAGCAGGACGGACGACGAGGTTGTTGTCCTCGACCAGGGCTTCCCACTTGCCGTCGGGCGAGAGGCGCGGGTGGTTGTCGGCGGGCACCGAAAGGTCGCGCACGACGCCAAAGCCGCGCGGGCGGCGCGGGTCGGCCTCTGGGGCGCAGTGATAGTCGGTGAGCGTGCAATTCCACCCGGCATAGTCGATGCCGAAACCGATCGACTGGCGATCTGGCCCCCACGAGAACTGGTCGAACGGCAGGCGCAGCGGATCGATCGTCTCGCCCATCGCTTCGCCGAGCGCCCTGGCGAGCTTCTGCTGGTCGAAGGCCGGGGTCTTTGCCCGCGTGGGCATGTCATAAGTCTCGAACGCGAAGCCGCCTTCCACGGTCTTGCGGTAGGAGAAGGCGCTGCCGTCGGGCGTCCAGCTGGCCGGCCAGGCGATCTCGCGCGTCAGGTACTGCCAGTCCGCACGCAGCGATACCGAGCGGGCCATGTCCTCGGCGCTCGGCGCGGCAAGGGCGTGGACAGGGGCGAGCGACACCGCGCTCGCGGCCAGCAGAAGGGCCGCGCGGGCGTGACGGAGGGGAGCAAGCATGGATCGAAAAACCTCTGTGCGGATCGGCAGGACGCGGGGGAAGGCCCCGGCGCAATGCGCTCTTAGATATCGTATACGAAATTTACGCAGCGAGGCAATGCGGCACGGGTGCGATCAGGGAATCCAGCGGTAGTCCGGTTTGGCAGTGACTTCCGGCACGGGTGCGGCAAGGTCGGCGCCGTGCTTGGGGTCCTTGGTGGTTTCCTGATCGACGAAGCCGTAAAATACCCCGCGCGAGGCCGAGCCGCCGCGCTGTTCGACATCGCCGATGGTCTGGGCGGTGCCCGAAAGGACGATGCCTTTCTCGTACTCGCCGATGCCGAGCATGGCGGTCGCCGCGCGGGCGTGATCGCGCAGCACGGTATCGCCGCGCAGCACGGTCATGCCGGAAATCACTGCATTGTCCCGCACCTCGGCCTTGTCGAGCACGACCGCGTGGTCCTCGATCCGCGCATGGCCGGAGACGGTGCCGGAGATCACACGCGCATATGGGCCAACCCATGCCGTCTTCGCCACATCGGCGGCGGGGCCTACCCAGCCGCCGCCGTTCTTGTGGCGATGTCCGCCGGGGATCGGTGCGGGCGCGTCGGGCAGGGCGCCCTCCAGCTGCACCATCCATGGATAGCGGTAGATCGAATACCAGGGCTGGTCCCAGCGGATCTTCTGCATCTTGGAGGGCGTGGCCATGACCACCAGATAGAGCCCGCTATCGCCGGGCCGCACCGCGATCGAGGCCATGCCCCGTGCCCCGCGCTGGAGCGGGGTGTAGCGGCTCTTGCCGTCCGCGCCGACGGCCACCACGCCCCAGCGCCAGTCGGAAGCGGGCGGCGGGATCGTGTCGGGCTCGTCGGCAAGGCCGGGCAGCGCGGTGACGGCGCTGGCCTGCTGCACCACGCCGCGGAAGGTCACGCGCACTTCGCCGGCACCGGCATCGGGGTGGAGCTTCACCACGTTGTAGCCCCAGCGCTGGGGTGCGGCCATCTCGGGCACGGCGAAGCGGCGCCGGGCGGTATCGATCGGATCGAGCACGGTGGCCGAGAGGATGCCGGCGTCGGTGGTCTGGTCGTAGCTGCCGTAATTGCGGCGCAGGACCTCGCCCTGATCGCTGCCGTCGGGATTGGTGTAGTCCCAGTTGGCATTGTGCAGCGCCCAGTCGCCGAAAGTGTCGTTGAGCTGGTCCTGGGTCCATCCCATGTTGCGCTGGAGGACGCTGAAGGGATCTTCGGTGAGGCGCGCGGGATCGTCCTTGCCCGGCGCCTTGCGCCAGATGTCGTTGACCGCCTCGAAACCGTGGGTGTCCTTGAGATATTCGAAGAACTGCCAGTTGCAGTACCGCGTCCGGGTCGAGCCGTAATAGAGGTGGGGATACTGCTTGAGCAGCACCGAGCAGTGCGTGTTCTGGCGGAATTCCGGCAGTTGCACGGTCATCCAGTTGGCGTGGCTCTCGAACATCCAGCCGGTGAAGGGCGAATCCATCAGGCGGCCGGTCGCGGTCTGAAGCGCGTGGGTCAGCTCGTGGGCCAGCCCGAACCGGTCCTTGAGCGCACCCGGATCGATCCACATGCCCATGTGACCGAGCGAGTCCGCGCCGCCGCTGAGGCCATAACCCACGCCGATATAGGCATTGACCTTGAACTTCTGAGGCGAACCGCAATGTGGGGTGGGAAAGCGCAGGGTGCCGAGGAAATAGCTCCAGACATATTCGAGATGCGCGGCGGCGGCCTTGGCCACTTCCGGTTCCACCGTGCCCGGCTTCCAGTGCAGCGCGAAGTGGGCGCTTTCCATCTGGAGGGGCAGGGCGGAATTGGCGGCGTCCGACGGATCGGTCGCCGCGACTTTCCATTCCCCGGCTACGCAGGCCGCACTCGGTGTGGAGCCGGTAGCCGGGGAGGCAGCCATCGCCGCGGACGGAAGGGCCGCTCCAGGGACGGAGAGCGCCAGCGCCGATGCCTGCAGGAAAGTCTTCATCGTCAGCTGTCCTTTATCAGCGGGGAGTCAGCGTGACGGTGGTGGCTGCAGCGGTGAGCGGGATGGCGTAGCCGTCGCGGTCCGCCGTGCCGGTGTCGGTCGTGTACGTGCGGCCGCCAGCGGTGGTGGTCTCGAACAGCAGGCGCGCGGCCGGATTGGTGGCGCTGGCCGGATCGAGCGTGAGGGTGACCTTGCCGGTCTTGCTGTCATAGTCGGCGCTCGTGATGCGGCCGGCTTCCAGCGTGATCCAGAGGCCTGCGGGCGCCACGAACAGGCGGCGGCGGGCGCCGTCCTTGGGGGCGAGGCTTACGGTGCTGCCCTTGGTGGTGAGGTCGCCGCCGAAGCCGATCCAGCCGAACTGCGGGTCGTTGACCATGTAGCTCGCCGCGGTGATCGCATGGCCGTAGAAGCCCATGCCGTAGTCGCCGGTGATTGCATCCCACTTCATCATGTCCGGCCAGGAGTGGAACGCGGCCGAGCCGAAGCCCTTCTGGTCGATGTTGGTGACCCCGCCCATCATGCCGCCGTAAGCGACGCGCAGCAGGTGCAGGTCGGTGGGGTTCTGGCGATAGGCGTCGAACAGCGGCACCGCGTTGAGCGCGGAGCCATAGTGGTGGATCTGCCGCTCGATGCGCGAAACCTTGCCGCCGTAGAGGAAGTCCCAATAACGACGGGCATTGCCGTTATAGCCCCAGCTGGGGATCGTGGGATCGTAGCCGAGGATAACCTCTCGCGTCTCATCCGCCTGCGGCTGGAAGCCGAAGTAGCGCATCCAGGCATAGACTTCGGGCTGGCCGGTGGAATCCCAGGCCATCTCGCTGCCGAACGGATACTTCATCGAACGCCAGTGATCGGCGCGCTTCTTCATCAGGCCTTCCATCTCGGTGGCCTCTGCGGTCATGCCTTCGCGCTTCAGGTCCTTCAGGATGTCGACAAAGACGTCGCCTTCCATCTGGCCGAACTCGGCATAATAGGGCGCATCGCGCATCATCGCGACGGTCGTGCGGTAGGCCCACTCAAGGTAGAACTTCCAGTCGTGCTGCTTGACCAGCCCGGCATTGTCGCGGGCCAGGCGGTAGAGCACCCAGTGGCCGATGGCGACGTGCGGATAGTTGTAGGAGCGGCCGAGATCGCCGGCATCCTTCTTCGACCACGCGGTCCAGTTCTTCCAGTTGATCTTGGGATCGTAGTAGTTCGGGAACTCGACCGGATCGTAATAGAAGATGCTCTTCTTGACGGCACCGGCCTGCGGGCCGTCCTTCACCTGCAGGGTGCCCAGCACGGTCTCGTTGACGAGGCGTTCCAGCTTGGCGACTTCTTCCGGGCTGGGATTGTCGAGCTGCTTCATCATCGCTGCGACCCACGAACCGGCGCCGCCTTCGTCGCTCATGCCCGAAACCCAGACGCGGCCGTCTTGCGTCAGGATCTTGTTGTCCTCCCGGTCGTAGGAGAGGATCGCGGGGCTGCGGTGGAAGGGATCGCCCTTACCTTCGAACCACTGGTCGGTGGTGGTGAAGTGGCCGATGTCGGCCATGACCTGATCGAGCGGCTTGGTGATGTAGTAGCTGACGGTCTGCTTCTGCCCGTCCGCATACGTCACCGTCAGGCGCGCCTGACCCCAGCCGCTGGCCTTGATCTGGTAGCGGGCCCAGCCGCTTCCGCTCTTTTCCGAGGTGGCGGTGAGTGAACCTTCAGGGAAGGATTCGATCTTCGCGACCTTGCTCGGCGTCTTCAGGAACAGGCTGGCCGTCTGGTCGGTCGGCACGACATAGCCGGGAATGCCGACCGCGACCGGGCGCTTCTGGGCGACCAGCGTATCCTCGATCGCGCGGATGCTCGGCGCGGTCACGAAGCGCAGGCCGATCGTGCGGCTTTCGCCGGGAGCCAGCGTGATGCTGGTCGGCTCGTTCCACTGCTGGCCGGCCTTGGCCCATTCCTTCTCGGCAAAGCCCTTGCTGGCGACGGTCCAGTCGTAGAAGCCTTCGGAGACCTGCGTGCGGGGGCTCTTGTCGGTGAAGATGTCGCCGTTACGGGCAGCGCGCGCCTCGGCAATCGGGCGATAGGCTTCGAGCGGGGTGCCCTTCTCGGGCAGCACCAGCAGCGCCGGGCCTTCGCCGTTCAGACGCGTGACCTGCAGATAGCCCGCATCGCGGCCGATATAGGGATCGACGAAGCTCGCCTGCGCGTGGGCGGAATCGAGGTCGCGGTCGAGGATGATGTTGTCGAACACCATCGGCATGCCGAGGCCGCCGATCTCGACGGCAGCGCTGCTGGTGTTGACCAGCGTGAAGCGCAGCGCGAGCACGCCGTCCTCGTTCACCCAGCGGCGCTCGACGCGCAGCGGGATTCCGGCTCCCATCGAGGCGGTGATGTCGGCGGCGGCGAGCACGCCCTTGCCGCCCGCCAGCGCCGCGATCTGCTTGCGGGCATGGGCGGAGGAGAAGTCCTGCCAATCGGAACCGGCGGTTTTCAGGCGGATGTGAATGTCGCCGATGTGGACATAGCCGTCGGCCGCACGCTCGGCCTCACGGCCCGCGGGCACGAAGTCGAACGCGGCATTGCCCTTGGGCGAGAGGTGGGCAAGCGTCTGCGTATCCGCGCGCAGCGCCAGATCGAAGGCCGGGGTCTGCATCTCGGTCTTCTGGATCGGCGGATAGACCGGCTTCGGTTTCTCCGCTTCCTGTGCCTGCGCCGCCGCCATCGGCAGCGTAGCGGGCACCGGCGCCAGCACCAGCGCGATCAGGGGGAGGGGCTTCAGAAGACGCTTCATGTCAAATCCTCGCGGGTGTCTTAACGGGCCAGAGCGACTGCCGGTGCGGCAGGCTTCACGGGGCCGAGCGGCGGCGGTGTCTCGCCGAGCAGGTAAAGGGTGAAATAGTCACGCAGCTTCTTCCAGAAGAAGGGCTGGTAGACGTTGTGCGTGGCATTGGGCACGACCACCATGTCGACATCGCGCCCGGCATCGATCAGCGCTTTGGCAAGACGGAAGCTTTCGGTGACCGGCACGTTGTCGTCGATGTCGCCGTGGACGAGCAGCAGGTGGCCTTTGAGCTGGTTGGCCACCGCCATGTTCGAATTGCGCTCCCAGGTCGCCGCGTCGGCCTCGCCCATCGAGACTTCCGGCCACCAGGTCTTGTCGAGCCGGAGGTCGTGGTTGCCCGAGGCGGAGACGCCGACCTTGAAGAAGTCGGGACGGCGCAGCACGAAGCGCGCGGTGTCGTAGCCGCCCGCCGATCCGCCGAACACGCCGACGCGGCTGACGTCCATGTAGGGGTACTTGGCGGCCATCTGGCGGATCAGCGCGATGTGATCGTCCAGCCCCACTTCGCCGAGGTTCTGGTAGGCGGGCAGGCGGAAGGCCTGACCGCGCCGCGAGGTGCCGGTGCCGTCGATCATCACGACAACCGCGCCGATCTGCGCGACGCTGTTGCCGGGCACGCGCAGCGCCATGCCCCAGGTGGAGGGCACCTGGGTGGTGGTCGGGCCGGTGTAGACGTTGTCGATCACCGGATAGCTGCGCTTCGGATCGAAGTGCGCGGGGCGATAGATCATGCCGTAGATCGGCGTCTTGCCGTCCGCCGCCACGCCCTTGAAGGGTTCGGGCGGAGTGTAGCCGGCTGCCAGCAGGCGGCTGTCGTCGGCCTTGGCGAGGTCCATCACGATCCGGCCGGTCGCGCCGTCGCGCAGCACCGCGCGGGTGGGCGTCGTCGGGCTCGACATCTGGTCGACGATCCACTTGCCGTCGGGCGAGACTTGCGCATCGTGGTCGAGCGGTTCGGGTGTCAGTTCGGTCAGGGAGCCGCCGTTCAGCGAGACCCGGTAGAGCGCGCGCCAGTAGGGATTGCGCGCCGCCTCGCGCCCGACGCCGGTGACGATGAGCGAGGACTTGTCCTCGGCCACATTGTCCACCGAGAGGACTTCCCAGTCGCCGGTGGTCAGCGCCTTGCCGCCGTCCGGGTTGTCCGGCGTGACGAGATAGAGCTGCGCCCAGCCGCTGCGCTCCGAGATCGACAGTTCGCCGCCGAGTTCCGGCGCAGGGAAAATCATCGAGGAGGTGACGGTGATGACCGGCTTCACCGCCTCATGCGCGACGATTTTCGCGGCGCCGGTCGCCGGGTCGGCCACATAGACGGCCTGCTGGCGATAGCCGCGCTCGGTCCACTGCATGCGCGGCTTGCCGTCCACCCAGTTCATGTCGGGCGGGGAGGGGTAGAGGATCGATTCCGAAGGCATCAGGACCGGCACGACCCGGGCCTTGCCGCTCTTCAGGGCCGCCTGCACATCGACCACCAGGCGTGTCGCCTGCGGCAGCTTTTCCGCGCCCGCCAGCGGGTAGATGTACGAGAAACTGCGCGGATAGAAACTGCCCGGCGGGTTCTGCTGGGTGATCGAAAGCTTCTTCACATCGCGCGTGTCGAGCCGCCATGTCAGCAGATAGCGCCCGTCGGGCGACCATGCGCCGGTGACGGGCATCGCCGGTTCCTCGGTCCCTTCGCGCAGGATCTGCGAAAGTTCGGGGATCGAGCGGCCATAGGGCTGCTCGCGGGTGCCGTCGGTGGTCAGCGCCACTTCGCGGCCCGAGGCCACGTCGACGGCGTAAAGATTGTATCCGCGCGCGACGATCCTGGTCTTGCCATCGGGCGAGGGGAGGTCAAGCTGCGGGGCTTCCGGCGCGACCTTCTCGGCTTTGCCGGCCGCGTTCAGGCGCCAGTGCCCGTCAAGCGCATCGAAGGCGATGGCGCCGTGCTCGGCGTCGTAGCCGATGTCGGCGAGCCGGGCTTCGTCGAGGGAGATGGTCCGGCCGTTTGCCTCGGACAGGGCCGCAAGCAGGCTTGCGGTCGTCGCCACTTCACGCACCTGCTTCGTGGCAAGGTCGAGCAGCAGGAAGCGCTGGTCCTTGCGGTTGCCGGTGCGGTAGAACAGCGCGTTTCCAGCGAATTGCGGTGCGACATTGGCATTGTCGATGAGGTCGCCGATGCCTGCGCCAAGGAAGGCATCCGCCGTCTGGTAGCGCTCGGCAATGCTGGGCGGCGCGGATTGCGTCGCCACGGTCAATGCCTGCCGTGCCTGTGCGGCGGGCTGGAAGGCCATGGCGGCTCCAAGCGCAAGCAGGCTTACCGCAGCCGGTTTTTTCAGTACGGAGAGGAGTGGACGGGAAATCAAGGAGGTGCTCATGACATGGTCCCATCGCTTGTCTTCGGAAAGATGCATGGGTTCTTGACGTCCCCGACGGAAAGGGTCAAGAAAAAATTATACGATATATGATCTGAGCATTTCAGGAATGCTACGATCCAGTCGCCGGGATGATCCAGATGACCGCAACTCCTTCTGCCGAAACCGCCCTTCCGCTGGTCAGCGAGCGGCTTCACCATGCGGTGGCGCGCCGACTGGCGATGGCGATCGTCGGCGGCGAACTTCCCGCCGGCCACGTGTTCCCGGCGGAAGTGGAACACGCCGAGCGGCTGGGCGTGTCACGGTCAGTGCTGCGCGAGGCGTTCCGCGTGCTGACGTCCAAGGGCATGGTCAGCAGCCGGCCCAAGGCGGGCACCCGCGTCAACGCGCGCAAGAGCTGGAACCTGCTCGATCCCGATGTGCTGGCCTGGCAGATACAATGCGGTGCCAGTGACGAGTTCCTGCGCGACCTGTTCGAGCTGCGGCTGGTCGTCGAGCCGCAGGCAGCGGAAATGGCGGCACTGCGCCGTGACGAGCGGCAACTCACCGACATGGCCAATGCGCTGGAGACGATGGAGCGCTGTACGCTGGCCACCGACAAGGGCCGCTCGGCCGACATCCGCTTTCACGAACTGGTGCTGGAGGCAACGCGCAACGAACTGATGCAGGCGCTGTCCACCTCGATCTCTACCGCCATCGCCTCGACCACCGCGATCAAGAGCCGCGTGCAGGACTCCCCGCGCGACCCGATGCCCGAGCACCACGCGCTCTACCGCTGCATTGCCGAGGGCAACGCGAAGCAGGCGCGCAAGGCGATGGTTGCACTGATCGATCTTGCCCACTCGGACACCCGCGTCGCGCTTCGGCGCTGAAGGCTAACGCTTCGACGGGGTTGACTCGGGAGCGTCTAACCCTATCAATAACCGTATACGATATTCGATAGGAGTTTCCGGTGATGAAGGCCAATCGGCGCGAATGGATGACTGGCGTGGCGGCGCTGGCCATCAGCTCAATCCCTCTCAAGGGCTTCGCGGCTGTCATCGCCCCCAAGCTTCCGATCAAGGCGAAGCCGCTGCCGCTGAGCGACGTGCGGCTGACCGCTTCGGACTATGCGACGGCGGTGGAAGTCAATGTCGACTACCTGATGTCGCTCAGCCCGGACCGCTTCCTGCACAATTTCCGCAAGTACGCGGGGCTTGAGCCCAAGGCGCCGATCTATGGCGGCTGGGAATCGGACACCATCGCCGGCCACACGCTTGGCCACTACATGACCGCGCTGGTCCTGGCCTGGCAGCAGACCGGCAATCCCGAATGTCGCCGCCGCGCGGACTATATCGTTGACGAGCTGGCGCTCTGCCAGGCGCAGCGCAGCGATGGCTATATCGGCGCGCTCGGCCGCAAGACCAAGGACGGCAAGGTCGTCGATGGTCAGGAAATCTTCCCCGAAGTCATGCGCGGGGAGATCAAGTCGGGCGGGTTCGACCTCAACGGATCGTGGTCGCCGCTCTACACCGTGCACAAGTATTTCGCTGGTCTGCTCGATATTCATGCGGCCTGGGGCAATGCCAAGGCGCTGGAAGTCGTCATCGGCCTGGGCGGCTACTTCGAGAAGGTCTTTGCCGCGCTCGACGACAAGCAGATGCAGGAACTGCTGGGCTGCGAATATGGCGGTCTCAACGAAAGCTATGCCGAGCTCTACGCCCAGACCGGCGATCTGCGCTGGCTGAAGGTGGCTGAGCGCATCTACGACAAGCGCGTGCTCGATCCGCTGGTGGCGCAGGAAGACAAGCTCGCCAACTTCCACGCCAATACGCAGGTGCCCAAGCTGATCGGTCTGGCCCGCATCCACGAGCTGACCGGCAAGGACGAGCCGGGCCGCGCCGCCCGCTTCTTCTGGGAACGCGTGACCCAGCACCACAGCTACGTGATCGGCGGCAATGCCGACCGCGAATACTTCTTCGAGCCTGACAATATCGCGCTGCACCTCACGGAATCGACCTGTGAGCACTGCAACACCTACAACATGCTGAAGCTGACCCGTCAGCTCTACTCGTGGCAGCCGGACGGGGCGCTGTTCGACTATTACGAGCGGGCGCACCTCAACCACGTGATGTCGGCGCAGAACCCGCATACCGGCGGTTTCACCTACATGACGCCGATGATGAGCGGTGCCCCGCGCGGCTATTCGCAGCCGGGCGAGGAAGCCTTCTGGTGCTGCGTCGGCTCGGGCATGGAAAGCCATTCGAAGCATGGCGATTCCATCTACTGGCAGGGTGATGACACCCTGTTCGTCAACCTCTTCATCCCGTCGAAGGCGGAGTGGAAGGCCAAGGGCGTGGCGCTGACGCTGGCCACCGAATATCCCTTCAAGCCCGAAGTGGGCGTGACGCTGGACGCGGTGAAGAACGGCAAGTTCACCGTGGCACTGCGTATTCCGGGCTGGGCCAATGGCCGCGCACTCGTTGCCGTCAACGGTGCGCCGGTTCCGGCCAATGCGGTCAATGGCTATGCCGTGATCGACCGCCGCTGGAAGAAGGGCGACACGATTGCGCTCACCCTGCCGCTCGACCTGCGGTTCGAGGCCGCCGCCGGTTCGAAGGACGTGGTGGCCGTGCTGCGCGGCCCGCTGGTCATGGCGGCGGACCTCGGCCCGGCCGAGATGGAGTTCACCGGCGTCGAGCCGGCGATGGTGGGCGACAATCCGCTGTCCGCCTTCGCGCCGATCGTCTCGGATCGTCCGCGCTTCCAGACCAAGGGCGTGACCCGTCCGGGCGACCTCAACTTCGTGCCGTTCTACAGCCAGTACGACCGCCGCAGCGCCGTCTACTTCAAGCGCTTCAGCGAAGCCGGCTGGAAGAGCGAGGAAGCCTCGTTCCTGGCCGAGCAGGCGCGCCAGAAGGATATCGCGGCCCGCTCGATCGACGTCATGCACCTGGGCGAAATGCAGCCCGAGCGCGACCACAACCTGACCTCGGAAATCTCCTATCCGGTCTCCTATCGTGGCCGGAACGGGCGCGATGCCCGCTCGGGCGGCTTCATCGAGTTCACGATGAAGGTGAAGCCCGGCCCGCTGCTGCTGCAGGCGACGTATTGGGGCAGCGAGCGTTCGCGCGTGTTCGACATCTTTGTCGACGGCACCAAGGTCGTCACCCAGAAGCTCGACAACGATACGCCGGGCAAGTTCATGGATGTCGACTATGCGCTTCCCGAGGCGCTGACCAAGGGCAAGAGCGAGGTCAAGGTCCGCATCGTGCCGCATGACCGCAGCTCGGCAGGTCCGATCTTCGGCATGCGCCTGTTCACGGCCAAGCCTGCTGCTTCGAAGTGAGTGAGAACATAATGACTGCTACCGGCGAAATCGCCTTCTCGCTGGAGGAGGCGGACGCCTTCGCCCGCAAGGTTCTGGTCGCTTGCGGGCTGGCTGCGGACCATGCGGCAGCCGTGGCGCAGACGATGGTTTCGGGCGAGCGTGACGGCTGCACCTCGCACGGGCTCTATCGTCTGCTCGTCGCCGCCAACTCGGTGGCGCGCGGCGTGGTGGTGCCCGATGCGGTGCCCGAAGTGAGCGAACCGGCCAAGGCGCTGGTCAAGGTGGACGGCAAGGGCGGCTTTGCCCAGCTTCCCTTCGAGCGCGGCATGCCGCTGCTGGTGGAGAAGGTCCGGACTTACGGCATCGCCGCCATGGCGCTGAACAACGTGGTTCACTTCGCCGCGCTCTGGCCCGAGGTCGAGGCGCTGGCCGAGCAGGGCCTCGTCGCGCTGGCCTTCACGCCCAGCCACGCCTGGGTCGCGCCCGAGGGCGGTACCAAGCCGGTCTTCGGCACCAACCCCATCGCGTTCGGCTGGCCGCGTCCGGCCCATCCTGACGGAAGGAACCGCGCGCCCTTCGTGTTCGACTTCGCCACCAGCGCTGTGGCGCGCGGCGAGATCGAACTGCACCGCCGCGCGGGCAAGGCGATCCCGCCGGACTGGGGTTATGACGCCGATGGCCGTCCTTCCACCGATGCCAAGGCCGTGCTCGACGGTGCGATGCGTACCTTTGGTTCGCACAAGGGATCGGCGCTGGCGGCCATGGTCGAGTTGCTGGCCGGGCCGCTGATCGGCGACATGACCAGCGCGGAATCGCTTGCCGCTGACGAGGGGCGCGGCGGCTCGCCCATCGGCGGTGAACTGATCGTTGTCATCGATCCCGCGGGCTTCCTGGGTGACAGCCTGGACGAATACCTGAAGCGCGCCGAGACCATGTTCGAAACCATCGAAGGGCAGGGCGCCCGGCTTCCCGGTTCGCGCCGTCTGCTCGCCCGTGCCCGTTCGCAAGTGGAAGGCGTGCGCATCCCCGCGCAGCTCCACGCCGACATTCTCGAAATTCTCGAAAGGGGAAATTGACGTGAAGACTACGCTTGGCCGCGCGCTGCTGCTGGCAGGTGCGGCGGTTGCCGCGACGATTGCCGTCTCTGCCGTGGCGGCTCCGGCTGCCCAGACCGCGCCGAAAACCTCTGGAGCCCAGACCCCGGACGAAGCTTTCGAAGCGATCTACACCGCCGAATACGCCTGGCGTCTCCAGCAGAGCGGCCCCAGCGAGGATGGTCCCAAGAGCGAGCGCCTCGCGCTTCCCGACGTCGGCGTAAAGGCGCAGACCGCGCGTCTTGCGGCCTGGCAAAAGGTCGAAAAGCAGCTCGCCGCGATCGACGTCGCCAGGCTGTCGCCCGAAAACCGCATCAACTTCGCGGTCTACAAGGGCCAGATCGACGCCTTTGTCGCATCCCAGCGTTACCGCGATTACGAAAAGCCCTTCAACGCCGACACCAGCTTCTGGGGCGAACTGGCCGACTGGGCCCGCTCGCCGCTGCGCGACCAGCAGAGCGCCGAAGACTTCGTCGAAATGCTGCGCAAGATCCCGCGCTATTACGACCAGCAGATCGACAACATGCGCGCGGGCCTGAAGCGCGGCTTCTCCGCCCCGCAAGTCACGCTGATCGGGCGTGACAAGGGCATCGAACTCGTGGTCGACGCCAAGACGCCCGAGGATTCGCCGTTCTACGAACCGTTCAGGAAGCTGCCCTCGACGATCCCGGCCGCCGAGCAGGAAAAGCTGCGCGCCGAAGCTCGCGCCGCGATCACCGGCAGCGTCGTGCCAGCACACGCCAAGCTGCTCGCCTTCATGCGCGGCGAGTACGAGAAACAGGCCCGCAAGACGCTCGCCGCCTATGCGCTGCCGGACGGCAAGGCCTACTATCAGTCGAAGATTTCCGAGTTCGTCACGCTCGACAAGTCGCCGGAGGAGATCCACCAGATCGGCCTCAGCGAAATGGCGCGCATCCGCTCGCAAATGAACGAGGTGATGCAGCAGGTCGGTTTCAAGGGCGATCTCAAGGCGTTCCTGCACTTCCTGCGCACCGATCCGCAGTTCTATCCCAAGACGCCGAACGAGCTGCTCTATCGCGCCGCGTGGATCGCCAAGACTTTCGACGGCAAGGCCTCGCAGTTCTTCGGCCACCTGCCGCGCAGCCGCTTCGCCATCAAGCCGGTGCCGGATGACGTGGCGCCGTTCTACACCGGCGGGCGCGGTGGTCCGGGCATCTACCTCGTCAACACCTACGACCTGCCGAGCCGTCCGTTCTACTCGCAGATCGCGCTGACCCTGCACGAGAGTGCGCCGGGCCACGCGATGCAGATGCCGCTCGCCGCCGAGAACAAGGACCTGCCGGCCTTCCGCCGCGATACCTATCTCTCCGCCTATGGCGAGGGCTGGGCGCTCTATTGCGAGGCGCTGGGCGAGGACATGGGCATGTACGAGACGCCCTACGACCGCTTCGGCATGCTCAGCTATCAGGCCTGGCGCGCCTCGCGCCTCGTCGTCGATACCGGCATCCACGCCAAGGGCTGGACCCGCGAGCAGGCGCAGCAGTACTTGCGCGACAATACCGCACTGTCCGATCACGAGATCGAGACCGAGGTGGACCGCTACATTTCCTGGCCGGGACAGGCGCTGTCCTACTACATGGGCCAGCTGGCCTTCGTGGATGCGCGCAAGAAGGCGGAAACCGCGCTGGGTCCCAAGTTCAACATCCGCGCCTTCCACGATGCCGTGCTGGCGCTGGGCGCGGTGCCGCTGCCGGTGATCGACAGCCGCGTCGATCAGCTGATCAAGGACGGCGGGAAGGGGCCTTATCCCGATGAGGAATAGTCTCAAGCTGGCTCTGGCGGCCGGCGCGTTCGCGTCCGGCGCCCCGGTATCCGTCTCTGCGCAGCAGGCGCCCACGGCGCGTGAACTGACGGTTCCGGGCAACCCCATCCTCGCCGACGGGGATTACTACTCCACCGATCCCGCGCCGTTCGTGGCGGACGGCCAGCTCTGGATCCTGGCCGGTCGCGACGAGGCGGCTCCGGACGTCAACGACTTCATCATGCCCGAGTGGCAATTGCTCAAGACGGCCGATCCCGCCTCGGGCAAGTGGACGCATTATCCCGCGATCCTGAAGCCCGAAAACGTCTTCGCATGGGCCGAGCCTGCCCGCGCCTATGCCGGGCAGATCATTCAGGGGCCCGATAAGCGCTACTACCTCTATGCCCCGGTGCTGGAGAAGAACAGCGACGCGAAGGACCGCTTCGCCATTGGCGTGGCGGTGGCGGACAGCCCGCTCGGCCCTTGGCGCGATGCGCATCCTTCGGGCCCGATCATCTCGCAGAAAGTGCCGGTCGCCAACGACATCCAGAATATCGATCCGACCACGATGATCGACGACGATGGCCGGGTCTATATCTACTGGGGCACGTTCGGCCAGATGCGCGGGATGGAACTCGCGCGCGACATGATCACGCCCAAGGGACCGGAGCTGGAGATGAAGGGGCTCACCGGCTTCTTCGAAGCGCCGTGGATCATGAAGCGCAAGGGCACCTATTACATGCTCTACGCCGGCAACAGGGCGGGCCCGACTTCGGACTGCACACCCGCCGTCTACCACGCCTGCATCGCCTATGGCACCGCGCCCTCGCCGATGGGGCCGTGGACCTATCGCGGCGTGGTGCTGAAGCCGGTGTCCTCGACGACCTCGCACTCCGGGGCGGTGGAGTTCAAGGGGCAGTGGTATCTCGCCTATCACACGGCCGATGCGAAAGGCGGCGGCCATTTCCGCCGCAGCGTCGCGCTCGACAAGATGGAATGGGACGACAGCGTCTCGCCCGCGCGCATCCTGCCGGTGGTGCCGACCCTGCGTCCGCAGCCGCCGCTGGCGCCCAGTCGCAACATCGCGCGCTCGGCATGGGCGACCGCGTCCAACGATCCGGTGCCGGTACAGTTCTGGATCAAGTCGCTCAACGACGGCGTGGTAAAGGAAGCTCCGCTGCCGCCCGACATGTGGGGTAGCTGGTCGCCGGACAATCCGCCCAGCCAGTGGATCGAGTATCGCTGGGACCAGCCGGTCACGATCGACGGCTCGCGTATCCGCTTCTGGAACGACCAGCCTGCCGGTTCCGGCGTCGGGGTGGCGCCGCCCGCGAAATGGCATCTTGAATACTGGAGCGGCAAGAAGGGCTGGAAGCCGGTTCCGGGCGCCAGCGCCTATGGCACGGCGACGGACGCCTTCCAGGAGGTCGCATTCCCGAAAGTGACGACGCGCTGCTTGCGCGCGGTCATGGAGGCTTCCGGCGACGGCAAGACCCATGCGGCGCTGGCCGTGCAGGAATGGGAGGTGCTGGCGCCCACGTCGCAGCCGGTTGTCCCGCGCCGGGAGGATGGCGAGCCGACCTGCCGCTGATCGGCGGCATCTGCGGATTTCACGAATATGTCTCGAATGGGGCGCAAGTCATGGGCTTGCGCCCTTTTTCACGTTTGCATTCCATAAGTTTCATCAATTCGGATTACTCAGACAAAAAATCACAAACCCTGTCACAAACGCCTTGACACGTTTTTGAAATCGTAGGACGTATACGATATAAATATGACATCCGGAGAGACCGGCGTCGGGGATCAGAACAGGGGGTTTTGCATGCATTTCTCAGGTATTTTGAAGCTATCGACCGCACTTACGTCGGTGATCACGATCGGCGTGGCCGCACCGGCAATGGCGCAGGACAAGACCAAGACGGAATCCGAATTGTCGGACCAGGCTGAACCCAAGACCGACATCGTCGTCACCGGTGTTCGCGGCGCTGTCGTGGCCGCGACGGATACCAAGAAAAAGTCCAAGCAGATCGTGGACTCGGTCGTTGCCGAAGACGCGGGCAAGCTTCCGGACAACAACGTTGTCGACGCGCTGGCGCGCGTCACCGGCGTGCAGATCGATCGTGCGCGCGGACAGGGCCAAAGTCTGACGATCCGCGGTCTCGCCGAAGTCCAGACCACGGTGAACGGCAACAACACCAACCTGGGCGACGGTCGCTCCTTGAACCTCGCGGACATTCCGGCTGAACTGCTCAAGCAGGTCGACGTCTACAAGACGCGTACCGCCGATCAGGTCGAGGGTGGCATTGCCGGTACCGTCAACGTCGAACTGCGCCGCCCGTTTGATCTCAAGAAGGGGCTGACGGTCGCAGGCAGCGTTCGCGGCTCCTACGACGACATTTCGGAAAAGGTCAGCCCTTACGGCAGCCTTCTGCTGGCGGACCGTTTCGACACCGGCATCGGCGAGATCGGTTTCCTGGTGAACGCCTCGTACACCAAGACGAACTACCGCGAGAACTATATCGAGAGCGAGTCGCCCTTCGAGGTCGATCTCGCCGATGGTTCGCAGGTCGTCATTCCCTATCGCGCCTACTACGGCATCGAGCAGGGCAACGTGAAGCGGCCTTCGATCAACGCGGTGCTGCAGTGGCGGGCCAGCGACAAGCTCGATTTCGTTCTTGAGGGTGGCTACCTCGGATCGCGCGAGAAGCGTTCGGTCGAGCGCCTCTATGTGCAGGACATGCCTTTCGTGGGGTCGCTGAGCAACATCGTCCTGATGCCGGATGGCCGTACGGTGAAGTCAGCTACCTACACCAATGCAACCGGCATTCCTGCGGGTATCGATACCCAGTACAATAACTTCCACTCGAACCTGTATACGACAAACTTCGAGACGCATTTCAATTCCGGTATCATGCACCTCAATGCCAGTGCTCAGTATAACTGGTCTAATGAGGGTAATTACTTCGTCGAAACCATCATTCGTCCCGGCACGCTGACATCGGCTAACATTGATTTCGCGTCGAACGTCTACAGCAAGGGCGCTCCCTCGATCTCGTTCAACGGCGTCGATCTTTCCGATATTTCGAAGTATGTCGTCGACCGCTTCCAGGACAACCATGGTGGTTCGAAGAACAAGGAATTCTCCGCCCAGGCTGACCTGACGCTGGACATCATGCCCGATGGCCTGCTGCGCAGCCTCCAGGTGGGTGGCCGCTTCAACCGCCGCGTGACGAGCCGTTATTACGGCTATCGTGACGGCTTTCCGCGCGTGAACGGTACCTATGCGCCGCTCAGCACGTTCCCGGGCTTCGATTCGGCTTCGCTGGTCGGGCCCGACATCGGCGGTTCTTCGACCGAATGGTATCGCATCCCGGGTTCGGTCGTGATGTCCAACATCGATGCTATCCGCGAGTACATCCAGCAGTACGATCCGGCCAACGCGACCCGTTTCTCCAGCGTCTACCCGCCGAGCGATAACGGTCAGACCTTCAATTCGACCGAGCACAACTTCGCGGCATATATTCAGGGGAACTATGCATTCGACATCGGCTCGATCAAGGTCGATGGTATTGCCGGCGTGCGATACACGAATACCTGGGGCAAGTCGGTCAGCTATAATTACCGTCCCGGCGACGCAACCAATGGCTACCAGGATATCGTTCAGCTCTCGCCAGGCTTCGGAAACTACTTCGATCTGCTGCCGAGTTTTTCATCGATCATCCACTTCAACCCCAAGACCCAATTGCGCTTGTCATACACGACCAATGTCTCGCGTCCTGGCTTCTATGACATGCGTCCGTTCTACTATGCGGAAACCCGCGGAACATCGCCAGTCGTCTATGCGGGTAACCCGAACCTGAAGGCGCAGCGAGAGCATTCGTTCGACGCGAGCGCGGAATACTACTTCGGTCGCGGTGGTCAGATCTCGGTTGCCGGGTATTACAAGAAGGCATCCGGCTTCCTGTACTACAGCCGTGAAGAAGCCTCCGCCAGCGAACTGGCAGGCTACGGTATCGATCTGTCGCAGTATGCTTCGGGTGTCGGGTACGTCGAGCAGTTGCGCAATGCGGGCGACGGCACGTTCATCGGCATGGAAGGCACGGTTCAGTCGTTCTTCGACTTCCTGCCGGGCATTCTCAAGAACTTCGGCGCCAGCCTGAACGCCAGCCACATCTTCAAGGCGCGGATCGAATATCCCTATCCTGAAGATTTCCCGGGCGCGTTCGATTCGCCGAATACCTCCAAGTGGACCGCGAACGCGACGCTGTTCTACGATACGCCGCAGTTCAGCGCCCGTGTCGCCTACAACTATCGCTCGTCGTACCGCATGGGCATCTGGACGACCAATCCGGAATACTCGCCCTATCAGGGCAGCACGTCGAAGCTGGATGCGGCGATCAACTATACCCCAGTCGCGTTCATGACGCTCTCGCTCGAGGCTTCCAACATCCTCGGCAACGACGTCTATCGTTACCATGGCAGCCAGGAACTCCTGCCGCTCGGCGTCCGCACGCTGGCGCGGACGGTGCAGGGCAGCGTTCGTTTCCGCTTCTGATCGGGTAGCGGAAGAACGCGCGAAACAGGACAGGGCTGCGCCAGCGATGGTGCAGCCCTTTTCGCAAGGCAGGAGGTCAAATGCGTTCGAGGCTTTTTGCGTTCGCGGCCCTGATGGCCGGGATGCTGGTGTCCCCGGCTGCGACGGCGCGCGACGTCGAGACGCGTGTTGCCGCCACCGCCATGCCCTGGAATCCGGGGATCAATCGCAAGATGGATTTCGGGCGGCATGACGGCACGCGTCCGGCCTTGGTGGTCGGTGCATTGCTGCAACCGGGGAGCCGTGTCGATTTCGCCGCATCGGGGCAGACGACGACGGTAAAGGACGGGCTCGCATTCGGGCCCGACGGGCAGCAGGAGTTCGTAACCGATGCGGCAACCGGCAATTCGGGGACGGCCTTTCCGAGCCGCTACATCGAGGCGTCCGGCTATCCGGTGCATCTCAATGCGCTGATGGGCGCGTTTATCGATGCGGATGGACGGGTGGTGGGAAAACCGTTCGTGATCGGTTCGGGCACTTCGCGGCAGGTGCCGGAAGGCGCGCAGGCGATCTCGATGGGGCTCAACGACGACATCTATTCGGACAATGCCGGGCAGATCGTCGTTCAGGTGCACATTCCCGAAGCAAACGTGACATTGGAACCGGAGGGCGGGAAATGAGATTGCTCGGAATCGGTGTCGCCCTTGCGGCGACGGCGGCTGTGGCCATGCCGGCAAGTGCCCGCGATGTGGTGGTGCAGGTGGATGCGCGCGCCGGGCCCTGGCTCAACAAGGCCAATCCAAAGATGCGATACGGCAAAGGGGGCGAGATCGCGCCGGTCGTTATCGGCGGCCTGGCGGATGTGTCCGGCGAGACGGTGGAGATATTCGCGGCGCAAGGGGCATCCACGCAAGTCGGCGGCGCCGACGTCGGCGTGGAAGGGGTTGCCAGCGAGGCTGTTGACGATATGCCGGGAGCGGGGAAAAAATATTACCCCAGCCTCTATGCTCCCAAAGTCCTCTATCCCACCAATCGCCATGCACTTATGGCTGTTTTTGTCGATGGCGATGGCAAATTGGTGGGCCGTCCGTTTGCGGTGGGGCAGGGGGTGAGGCTTGCAATTCCCGATGGCGCGACATCGCTTTCGCTGGGGTTCAACGACGTCGAATTTTCCGGCAATGGCGGCGCCATGACGGTCACGGTGGTCGTGCCGGATTCTTGAAATTGATGGAGCCGGTTTGCTGGTGCGGGCCGGTGCTCTCGTGCTGCTGCCCGTGTTTCGCTCATCGCTGAATGGCGTTTGCGACACCTGGTAGTGCAAATAACGCAATTGCTGGGCGATTTGTAATATCGTATACGATATTTAGATTAACCAGAAAACTCGCAGGAACGATTCTAGATATGGCTATTGGTTGGAAGGGCGTGTTCCCGGCTGTCACGACCCAGGTGCGTGAAGATCTCTCGCTTGATCTCGCTGATACCCAGCGTGTCGTCGACGACCTGATCAACGACGGCGTGACCGGCGTGATCGCGCTGGGCACCGTTGGTGAAAACAACTCGCTCGAATTCGACGAGAAGGTCCAGGTCCTCACCGCGATCGTCGAGGCCGTGAATGGCCGCGTTCCCGTGGTCACCGGCGTTTCGGAATTCGATACCCGCCGCGCGGTTCGTTATGCCCAGGCTGCCGAGAAGATCGGTGCCGACGGCCTCATGCTGCTGCCGCCGATGGTCTATGTGCCCAAGGCGCATGAACTCGTCGCGCACTTCAAGGGCGTTGCCGACCAGACCGGTCTGCCGATCATGCTCTACAACAACCCGCCGGCCTACCGCACGGTGATCGACAAGGACGTGCTGAGCGCGCTGGTCGATGTGAAGAACATCGTCGCCGTCAAGGAATCGGCACCCGACACCCGCCGCTTCACCGACTTCCGCAACACCTTCGGCGATCGCTACACGCTGTTCGCGGGTCTCGACGACGTGGCCCTGGAAGGTCTCTACCTCGGCGCGCAGGGCTGGGTTTCGGGCCTCACCAACGCCTTCCCCAAGGAGTCGGTCGAGCTGGTCAAGGCGTTCGAGCGCGGCGACCATGCCAAGGCCATGGAAATCTACCGCTGGTTCATGCCGCTGCTCCACCTCGATGCCGAGCATGACCTCGTGCAGTCGATCAAGCTGGCCGAGCAGGTCATGGGCCGCGGTTCGGAACGCGTCCTGCCGCCGCGCTACGTCCTCGAAGGCGAACGCCGCGCGGAAGTGATCGCGATGGTCGAACGTGCCGCCGCAACCCGTCCCGACCTCACGGTCGCGGCAGCAGCATAAGGGAGCGTCGATGCGGCACACTTTCTTCTGCATCGACGGCCACACAGCCGGTAACCCCGTTCGCCTCGTGGCGGGCGGGGCTCCGCTGTTGAAGGGGGCCTCGATGTCCGAACGCCGGCAGGACTTCCTGTCGCGGTTCGACTGGATCCGCACGGGGCTCTGCTTCGAGCCGCGCGGGCATGACATGATGTCTGGCGGGTTTCTCTATCCGCCCTGCGATCCGGCCAACGACATCGGCATCCTGTTCATCGAGACCAGCGGCTGCCTGCCGATGTGCGGACACGGCACCATCGGCATGGTCACTTTCGGGCTCGAGCACGGGCTGATCCAGCCCGCGACGCCGGGCAAGCTGCGCGTCGAGGTTCCCGCGGGCGTGATCGAGATCGCCTACGAGACCAATGGTCCCAAGGTCACTTCGGTGCGCATCACCAATGTCCCCGCCTATGTCGCCGAGCGCGGCATCGAGGTGGACGTGGAAGGCATCGGACCGCTCTCGATCGACGTGTCCTACGGCGGCAACTACTACGCCATCGTCGAGCCGCAGGGCAGCTACACCGGGCTAGACGATCTTGGCGCCTCGCGCATCGTCGAGCTTTCGGGCCGCATCCGCGAAGCCGTGCGCGCGAAGTACGAGCCGGTCCATCCGCTGGATTCGACGATCCGCGGCGTTAGCCACATCCTCTGGGCCGACAAACCCAAGCATGAGGGCGCCGATGGCCGCAACGCCGTGTTCTACGGCGACAAGGCAATCGACCGCAGCCCCTGCGGCACCGGCACCTCGGCACGCATCGCGCACCTGCATGCCACCGGCCGCCTGAAGGTGGGTGAGCGCTTCGTGCACGAGAGCTACATCTGCAGCCGCTTCATCGGCCGCGTCGAACAGGAAGTCATGCTGGGCGACAAGCCGGCGATCATTCCCTCGATCGAGGGTTCGGCCATCGCCACCGGCTTCAACACCATCTGGATCGACCGCGAGGATCCGTTCTGGGCTGGTTTCCAGGTAACCTGATTACGATACCCACCCGTTCGGCGGGTCTGCATTCCCTCTCCGCCGACGAATTCATGCCCCCGCCGGAACCCTCCGGCGGGGGCCTTTTTTTGTCTGTGCAGGAGAGGGGCATCGCCATCCTTCGATGGCACTGCGTCCGCGGCGGGGCAATGGACCGGTCGTCCGGCCGCGGTGTGGTCACGGCACCACGGCGCGTCCTTCGGGAATTCCACGCGGGCGCGTGACAAGGGTCCGAGAGGCCTATCGTGATTTGGGGGCAGGGGACCAGGTTCAGGCGATGGCGATGTGGCGTCCCGGCTGCGCCGTGCGGGCGTCGCGGCCGCGCCGTGCGGGCGTCACGGCTATGCATGGCGCGTCAAAGCGGCAAAAGAAAACCCGCCCGAACCTCGAAAGGCCGGGCGGGTTCCGTATCGCGGCGACGGTCCCGAGGATGGGGCGGGAGCCGTCGCCGAAAGGCAGGATCAGAAGTTGGCGGTGAAGCCGATGAAGATCGTGCGGCCGAGCGCGTCGTAGACGCCCGGGTAGGTGTTGCCGTTGCCGAACGAGGAGAGCACGCCTGCGGCGAGGGCCGGCGGATCCTTGTCGAACATGTTGTTCACGCCCGCGCGCAGGGTGAACTGCTTGTCGATCGCCTGCGAGAGCGAGAGATCGAAGTAGTTGTAGGCATCGATCTTGCGATTGATGATGCTCGGCGTGCCGGTGAGGAACGGGTTGTCCGAAAGGCTCGACAGCTTGGTGCCGCCGATGTGGCGCCAGGACAGCGAGACGGTGGTGTCGCTTTCGCCCATCCAGGTCAGACGCGCGACGTGGCGCCATTCGGGGTTGGGCTGGCCGCAGGTGTAGCCGAAGTAGCCCTTGCAGTCGTACGAGCCCATGCCCGGAACCGGCTCTGCCTTCTGTTCGGCAAGCCAGGTGCCGACGACGTTGAAGTTGAGCTGGCCGGCGCCGCCGAGCGGCAGGGTGTAGTCCGCCGTGACGTCGATGCCGGAGGTCTTGAGGTAGCCGGTGTTGAGCGTGGTCGAGACGATATAGCCCGCGTTCTGGCCGAACAGGGCGCCCGAGCGCGGATCGCGCTTGAACAGGCCGCAGAAGTAGGGATCACCCGTCGATGCACACTGGCTGATGATCAGCGAGGGGGCAATCGAGCCGATGTAGTCCTTCACCTTGATGTTGAAGTAGTCGACCGAGAGCGAGAAGCGGCGCAGGGCCTTCGGCGTCAGCACGAAGCCGACAGTGTAGGTGTCTGCGGTTTCCGGCTTGAGCGCGGTATTGCCACCGCCGAGCGCGGAGCAGGTGTCGCTCGGGCATTCGACGATCTTGCCGTACTGCGCGGCCGTCACGCCGGTCAGTTCGCAGACTGCCAGCGAGGCGGTCGGCGTGGCACCGGCGCAGGGATCGATGGCCGACACGTTGCCGACCGACTGGGCGCCGAACAGCTCGCCGACGTTGGGCGCGCGGATGGCGTGGTTGTAGCTGGCGCGGATGCGCAGGTCGTCAACCGGCTGCCAGCTCAGTTCGGCCTTGTAGGTCCACACGTTGTAGCTGGAACCGAGGCCGGTCGAGTGCTGCTTGTTGTCGTAGGACGAGTAGCGCAGGCCGCCGTTGATACTGAGCGAGCGGATGAACGGCTGGTCTTCGATCAGCGGCACTTCGATTTCGCCGTAGGCCTCGGTCACGCTGATGACGCCGTCGGTATCGACGGTGCCGTTCTGCTGGGCGACTTCGTCTGCCGTGAACTTGAGCGTCTCGCGGCGACGTTCCGCACCCAGCGCGATGCCGACGCCGTGGCTGGCCCAGGGCAGGGTCACGCCCATCTCGCCCAGGTCGCCGCTCAGCGAGCCCGAGAACACCGACAGCGAGTTGCGCGAGGCGGTGTTGCTCTCGGTGAAGAGGTAGGCGGCCTGTTCGGCGGTCACGCCGCCGGGCGTGAACACGTTGACCGGGATGCAGTTCGGATCGGTGCCGTTGACCACCGAACGGCAGGTCGCCACGCCATTGACGCTCACCACGTCAAGCGCGCGGGCCGCCTTCACCTGGTCGACGTCGTTCATGTAGGTCTCGTTGTACTTGACCAGCGAGTACATGTAATTGACGTCGTAGGAGAAACCGCTGCCCAGGTCGCCCTTGAGGCCGGCCGAATAGCGGTAGTCGTTGTAGCGCAGGTTGTCGCGGCGCGGCGCCACGTTCATGCGGTAGGCGACCAGCGAGTCTTCGGTGGTGTCGGTGCCCGCCGCGCTGCCGCAGATCGCGTTGAGCTGCGCGGCACTGGCGTAGGGATGGTTGCACGGGATCGCGAAGGCCGTGCCCAGCCAGATGGCCGAGGGTGCGACCTGCGAGAAGGTCTGGTCGTGCATGTACATGAAGCTGCCGTAAAGCTGGGCAGCCTTGCTGAAGTCGAAGTGTGCGAAACCACCGGCGGTGATGCGCTCGTCCGAACGCTGGAAGTAGTTGTCCGGCGCGTAGTTGTAGGCATAGGAATTGTCGTAGGGGACGAGCGTGCCGTCACCGCTGCGGTTGTTGACCAGCGTCTGGCCCTGGTAGGCGCTCTTGTCCGAAAGCGGCACGAACGAACCGAACGGCGAGTTGCTCGAACCGCCGCAGTAGAGGCCGGTACCGGCATCGTCGAGCTGGTTGAGCGCGCAGGACGACACGTCGCGATCCGACTGGCGAACCGGGCTGAAGTGGCGATAGCCGCCGAACACGGTGATGTTGCCACGGCCGTCGGCGAAGTTCTTGCCCGCCGCGATGGTGATGTCCTGCTTGCCGCCGTCGACCACCGACTTCGGTGCCGGGGTATAGTCCTTTGCGGTCAGCAGGCTGCGGATGGAGCTGTTGTCGTTGGTGTGCTGCGCGAAACCGGCCTGTGCGTCGATGCGAACACCGTCGAGGTCCTTCTTGAGCACGAAGTTGACCACGCCCGAAAGCGCGTCCGAACCGTAGACGGCCGAGGCGCCGCCCGACACGACGTCGACGCGCTCGACCAGGCTGCTGGGCACGAAGTTGAGGTTGACCGCCTGCGAAGGCATCAGGCGCTGGCCGTCAAGCAGGACGAGCACGCGGTTCGAGCCGAGGTTGCGCAAGTTGATCTTGGAGGTGCCGTCCGAGCCGTTCGAGACGTTCTCGTTGGCGTCTGCGGTGAACTGCGGTAGGCGGTTCAGCACCTGCTCGACCGTGGTCGCGCCCTGATACTTGAATTCCTCGGACGAAACGATCGTCTGCGGGCTGTTGCTGGCAAGATCGGGGCGCTTGATGCGCGTGCCGGTGATGACGATGTCGGCGGCCGGAGCCGCGTCGTCCTGGGCGTAGGCAGCCTGCGAAGCGGCGGTGCCGACGGCGATCGCGGTCATCGCGGCCGCGCAATAAAGTGTCCTCATTCGACCCTTCATGGGTGTGAACTCCCCTTGGTTGTTGCACCGAGGTTGCGACACATTTCGCGACAAGTCAAATATAGTATACGAAATATGTTATCTGTAGCAAAAATGCCGCAATCGCCGTGACTTGCCCGGAAATCTGCGGTTTTCAGGAGGGGAGGTGCACGAAAAAGGGCGCTGCACGATGGCAGCGCCCTCCCGAATCATCTGAGTTTTAGGCCGGGTCAGCTGGCCTTTGCGCCGTGGACGACAACCATCACCACGCCCCGCGCCGGGACCTGATAGCCGGCGGGCAGGGCGGCCGACCGGGCGCCGCTCCACACGTCCTCGACACTGTCGATTGCGGCAAGCCCTGCGTCGGCCGGAGTGAGCGCAAGCGGTGCGGGCGCATCGCCGCGATTGAACAGCGCGAGCGCAACGCGGCCGTCGGCAAGCGGCTTGCTCCAGACTTCCATCGTGCCGGCCTTGCGCACGGCCTTGCCCTGCACGCCAAGCGCATCCTGATCGACGGCGATGACCCGGCGATTGGTAAGCATGGCCAGCGTCTCCGCGCTCATCTCGCGCAGGTCATGGCCCATCATCAGCGGCGCTGCGGACATCGCCCAGAGCGACATGTGGGTGCGGTATTCATCCCCGCTCATGCCGCCATTGCCGATTTCCAGCATGTCGGGGTCGTTCCAGCCGTGCGGTCCGGCCCAGGCGGGGTTGCCGTTCTTGTCGAAGCCGATCTTGGCCATCGTCGGGTAATCGTCGGTGATGTCGCCGGTCGTGCGCCAGAGCTGGCCGCCGACGTCGCGGCCCCAGCTGCCGACGTCGAAACGGCCATATTCGCACAGCGAGAACAGGATGTCGCGCCCGGTCCGCTTGCCGGCTTCCTGCAGCGCCTTGCCCATTTCATAGTAGCTGCGCTTCACGGTGTCGGCATCGGCGTAGAACCATTCACCGGAGCACAGGTCGTACTTGAGGTAGTCGAAGCCCCAGTCGGCATAGGTATCGGCGTCCTGCTTCACATGGCCGTAGCTGCCGATGTAGCCCGCGCAGGTCTTCGGCCCCTGCGAGGAGTAGATGCCGATCTTCAGGCCCTTCGAATGGACGTAGGCGGTCAGCGCCTTCATGTCGGGGAACTTGGCATTGGGCTGGAGCACGCCCTTGGCATCGCGCTCGCCCTGCCAGCCGTCGTCGATGTTGATGTAGATATAGCCGGCGTCGCGCAGGCCGGAGGAGACCATGGCATCGGCCATCGCGCGCACGGTCTTGTCATCGATGTGTTCGGCGAACTTGTTCCAGCTGCTCCAGCCCATCGGCGGAGTGGCGGCCAGCTTGCTGGGGATCGGCGTGCCCATCGCCGGGAGCGCGGTGAACTGGAAGGCGCGGGCCTTGGCGTCCTTCGCGGTGCCGGGGCGGCCGGTGCTGTCCACTTCCGATTCCCAGATCCGGCCCTTGAGGTGGGCGCGGCCGTCCTCGATGGCGACGCTCCACGGGCGCGTCGGGTGGTCGCGGTCGTTGAGGTTGCGGGCCTCGAACTTCAGCACGCCGCCTTCGATGTGCGGGTTCATCATCTCGACCGGGCCGTACCACTTGGTGGTGACCGAGCCGGCGATCTTGCCGCCCTTGGAGGTGATTTCCATCATCGTCACGCCGGGGGTGGGCGGGGTGTCGTCGAACAGCCAGACGCCGTCGTAGGCGGTCTTGGCGAGAACCGGAGAGGTGCTGGCAAGCAGCGCGCCTGCCAGCATGGGGCCAAGGGCGGCGGCTTTGATAAGGGCGTGTTTCATCGCGATCTCCTTGGACCGTGTCGCATTCGGATAAGGGGGCGGGAAGGGGGGGCGGGGAATGCCCGGGAGGGCATCCCCCGGACAGGTTTACGAAGCAGCCTTGGCTTCGAGGGCGGCTTCGCTGCGGCTGCGGCCATAGAGGCAGTAGGCGAGGAGGCCGATGACGTTCCAGGCGCCGAAGCGGACCAGCGTCGTCGAGGGCAGGCTGAACAGCAGGTAGGCGCAGCCCAGGATCGTCAGGGTGCCGACCAGATAGGGCTGCGGGCACTTGAACAGGCGCGGCAGCTGCGGCGAGCGGCGGCGCAGGATCATCAGGCAGGCGCCGACCGAGATAAAGGCGATCAGCGTACCGGCATTGGCCAGTTCGGCAATCTCATCGAGGCGGAAGATGCCGGCGACGAGGGCGATCGAGACGCCGGTGATCAGCGTGATGCGGGTCGGCGCGCCGGTGCGCGGGCTGATCTTGGCAAGGCTGCGCGGCAGCAGGCCGTCACGCGCCATCACGAAGAACACGCGGCTCTGGCCGTACATCATCACGAGGATGACCGAGGGCAGCGCCAGAACGGCGGCAAGCGCGATCAGGTGCGCGGCAACCGGCTGGCCAAGCTGGCGCAGCACGAGGGCGAGCGGTTCGGGCGAGTTGGCAAGCTGCTGGAAGGGCAGGGCACCGATCGCCGAGATGGCGACGGCCATGTAGATCGCGGTGCAGACCACCATCGAACCGACGATGCCGATGGTGAGGTCGCGGCCGGGGTTCTTGGCTTCTTCCGCGGAAGTGGCGACCGCGTCGAAACCGTAGAAGGCGAAGAACACGATGGCCGCCGCCGCCATCACGCCGCGCTGCATGCCGCCCACTTCGGTGCTGGCAAAGCCGTAAGGCATGAAGGGGTGCATGTTATCGGCATTAAAGGCTGGGGCCGCCATGAACACGAAGATCGACAGCGCGACCAGCTTGATGATGACGAGAATGATATTCAGCGTCGCGCTTTCGCGCGTGCCGGCGATCAGCATGCCCATCACCGCGAGGGCGACAATTACCGCAGGCATGTTGATGATGCCGCCGCCATGCGGGCCGACCAGCAGGGCGTGGGGCAGGTGGATGCCGGCGGATTCGATCCAGCCGACCAGATAGCCGGACCAGCCGACCGCCACCGTGGAGCAGGCCAGCGAATATTCGAGGATCAGGCTCCAGCCCACCACCCAGGCGACGGTTTCGCCCATCGCGGCGTAGGAGAACGTATAGGCGCTGCCCGCGGCCGGGATCATCGTGGCCATCTCGGCGTAGGCGAGCGCGGCGCAGGCGCAGACCGCACCGGCGACGGCAAAGGCCAGGATCACGGCGGGGCCGGCGCGCTCGGCGCCGACGCCCGTCAGTGTGTAGATGCCGGTGCCGACGATCGCGCCGACGCCAAGGGCGATCAGGTGCGGCCAGCTCAGTGTCTTGGCGAGGGAGTGTCCGGAATAGCGTTGCGACAGTTTTTCTATGGATTTACGCGGTCCGAGCATTCGGTCCCCCCGATCTGGTTCAGCCGGTCTGAGCGGCAGTGAAATGGGCACGCAAGTCGTCAAGCGTGCTGGCGATGTGTTGGGTGAGCAGGCCCTGCACCTTGGCCGCATCTCCGGCGAGCCAGGCATCGAGCAGGTCACGGTGTTCCATGTGGGCGCGGTCGCCGCGTCCGGCCGGTTCGAGGTGCGAGAGCACATAACGCTCGGCCAGGACTTCAAGGCGCTCGACCAGCTGGGTGGTCAGCAAGCGCTTGCCCGGGCGCACCAGCGCGACGTGGAATTCGCGGTTGCGCACGGCCACTTCGGCCAGGTTGTCCTTGGCCGCGACGTCGAGGATTTCGAACGCCTTGATGGCGGCCTGCTTGTCATCCGCGTCGGCGAGGGTGCAGGCATAGGCCGCGGCGACCGGTTCGATAGAAAGGCGAAGCTGGTAGATTTCCTCGGCCTGGTCGGTCGACATCGGGCGGACGAACCACCCGCGATTGGCCTGGCTGGTCAGCAGGCCTTCATGTTCGAGCCGGGCGAGTGCCTCGCGCAGGGGGATCTTGCTGACGCCGAGTTCGGCGGCCAGTGCATCCTGGCGCACGGGCTCCATCACGGGTAGCTTCCCTTCGACGATCCTTTCGCGGATCACGTCGAAAATGCGTTCAGCAAGGGTGCGGACGACGATTGTCACCTGGAAGTCTCCGTATCATGTACCGCGGCGCCGATCATGGGCGCAGCGGGTGTAACGTATACGGTAGATGATGACTCCGGTCGCCGCAATCGAACCAAATTACATTTCCGCAACGCGACATTGGCCATTGCCATGTGCGGCGCGTGGCTTGCAGTCGGAAAGGCGGAAACGGTGGACATGCGGTCGGAAAACCTTGCCTGGTGATCGTGCTGACTATATATGGTATACGATCTAATCGAAGCAATGCAACGGAGTTTTTGTGGGGCGTACAGCAATCGTCGGCGGCGGGGTCGTGGGGCTTTGCACGGGCATCGCCCTGCTGGACGCGGGGCGTGCGGTCACCGTGGTCGACGACGACCTCGCAGGCGCGGCGGCATCGTGGGGCAATGCCGGCCATATCGCCGTCGAGCAGGTGGAGCCGCTGGCCTCGATGGAAGCCGTGCGCAGCCTGCCGGGCCGACTGTTCTCGCGCGGCGGCGCGCTGGCGTTTCCGCCTTCCGCGATCGGCCGCTGGTTGCCGTTCGGACTGCGCTTGCTGGCTGCATCGCGCCCGGCGCAGTTCCGCAAGGGCTGCGCGGCGCTGCGTCCGCTGATGGCAGAGGCGATGCCGGCCTGGCGCACCATGGCCGATGCCATCGGCGCGCCGGATCTGCTGCGCGAGGATGGCCATTTCATCGTCTGGCACGGTGAACAGGCTGCGATTTCCGGGCGCAAGGCCTGGGAAAGCGCGGATACCGGTGCCGCGCGTGTCCAGGACGTCAGCGCGGCCGAGCGTGCGGTGCTGGATGGTCTTGGCGCCCAGCCGGCGGCGGGGGCGGTGCGTTTTACCGGCAGCGGGCAGATTGCCGACCTCGGCGATCTCCGCAAGGCGCTGCGCGCGGCGTTCGTGCAGCGCGGCGGGGTGATCGTGGAGCGCCACGCGGAACTGCACGTGCAAGGCGGCAAGGCCGTCCTGCCGGGCGTGGAGGCCGATACGATCCTGATCTGCGCCGGCGTGCGTTCGCGTGCCCTGATGGAAGCGGCCGGCCACAAGGTGCCGATCATTGCCGAGCGCGGCTATCACGTGCGCGCGGATGCTTCAGGTTGGGCGGCGGACTTGCCTCCCGTGGTGTTCGAGGAACGCTCGATGATCGTCACGCGCTACCGGGACTGCGTGCAGGCGGCGAGCTTTGTCGAACTGGGCGATCCCGACGCGCCTGCCGATCCCCGCAAGTGGGAGCGTCTCGAACGCCATGTGCGCGAACTGGGACTGCCGATCGCGGGGCCGTTCCGGCGCTGGATGGGCTGCCGCCCGACGCTGCCGGACTACCTGCCCGCCATCGGTCGCTCGCGCCGGGTCGACAACCTGCATTATGCCTTCGGGCACCAGCATCTCGGCCTGACGCTGGCGCCGATCACGGCCCGGCTCATGGCGGCGGCGATGGCGGGCGGGGAGCCGGTGGCACAACTGGCGCCCTTCGACATCGAGCGTTTTGCGTAAGGGCGTCCGCCGGTCGGCGGCCGTTCAGGCCGCCGACTGGTCGTGTACAAAACTGCGGTTGCGGAACAGCCCGAGGGCGTCGCGTGCCGACATCGGGCGGCCGAAATAGTAGCCCTGGATCTTGCGGCAACCGAGCTGGCGGATCATTTCGACTTCCTTCTCGGTCTCCGCGCCTTCCGCCGTGGTCGACATGTCGAGGCTGTCCGCCATGGCAACGACGGCGCGGATGATCGCGAGGCTTTCGGCATTGCCGGTCGCGGCGCCCTGCACGAAGGAGCGGTCGACCTTGATGGTCGAGAAGCGCAGCTTGCGCAGGTAGCCGAGCGAGGAATAGCCGGTGCCGAAGTCGTCGAGCGCGATCTTGCAGCCCAGCGCCATGACCTGTTCCAGCGCCGAACGGGCAAGGGTGGCATCGCGCAGGAAGATGCTTTCGGTCACTTCCAGTTCGAGGCGCGAGGCGGAGAGCCCGCTCTGGGTGAGGGCGGCGACGACGCTCGGCGCGAAGTTGTGGTCGAGGAGTTGCTCGCCCGAGACGTTGACCGCCACGCGCACATGCTCGGGCCAGTTCATCGCTTCGCGGCAGGCTTCCTTGAGCACCCATTCGCCGATCGGGACGATCAGGCGGGTGTCCTCGGCCAGCGGGATGAACTTTGCCGGGCTGACGAAACCGTGTTCCTTGCTGTTCCAGCGCAGCAGGGCCTCGAACGAGAGCACGCCTTCGCTATGGGCATCGACCACGGGCTGGTAATTGAGCGTGAATTCCTCGCGCTGGAGCGCCGCGCGCAGCGAGAATTCGAGCTGGCGGCGCTCTTCGGCATGGGCGTGGAGCGCGGGCTCGTACGTGTAATGGGCGTTGCCGCCGCCGTCCTTCGAACGGTAGAGGGCAAGGTCGGCATTGCGCATAAGCGTCTCGACCGTCTGCCCGTCGCGCGGGCCGATCGCGGAGCCGACCGAGGCGCCCACGTAAAGCGTGTGATGGTCCACGTGGTAGGGCTGCGACAGGGAGTGGATCACCCGCTGCGCCACGCGGTTCACATGTTCGAGGTCCGAAGCATCGCGGATGACGATGGCGAATTCGTCGCCGCCGAGGCGGCCGCACAGTTCGCTGTCGGTCATCTGGCTCTTGAGCCGCTCGGACACGCGGGCGAGCAACTGGTCGCCGACGAGGTGGCCGAGCGTGTCGTTGACGGCCTTGAACCGGTCGAGGTCGATCATCAGGAAGGCGCAGCGGGTGCGCCACTGTTCGGCATAGACCAGTGCTTCGCCCAGCGCCTCGGTCAGCATCAGGCGGTTGGGCAGGCCGGTCAGCGTATCGTAGCGGGCGAGCCAGGCGATCTTGTCGGAATTCTCGCGCGCTTCGGTGACGTCCGAGCCGACGCCGCGGAAGCCGTCGAACTGGCCGTTGTCGCTGATCTTGGGGGTGCCGGAAAGCTCCCACCAGCGCGGGTGGCCGTCAATCGAGACGCGCACCAGCACGTTCGAGAAGCTCTCGCGGCGCTTGAGGCGTTCGGCAAGGTCATGAAGGCTGGGCGGGAACTGGCCGCTGTCCCAGGCGGAGCCGGCGATCAGCTGGATGAAGGGGACGCCTTCGATCTCGGAGGCATCGCGGCCCAGCGCAAAGGCGAAGCGGGGGGACACGGCGCGGACGCGGCGGGCGGTGTCGATCTGCCAGAGCCAGTCGGCCTCGCCCTCCTCGAACTCGCGCAGCAGCATCGAGACGACCTCGTCACGCTCGTGCATGCCGGCTTCGGCAACCTTGGTCGAAAGGTACTGGCGCGCGCTTTCCACGGCCCCGGCAATGACGACGCCCACGAAGGCCAGGCCGACCAGCGCCATGTCATAGGTGCCAAGGACGATGAAGTAGGCGATCGTCGAGCCGCCGACGATGCTGGTGAAGATCAGTGTGCCCAGCGGTACGCCGGGCACCAGAACCGCGCAGGCGGTCATCAGCATGGCGACCACGGTCCAGAGTTTGACTTGTACCTGCTGGTCGACGAAGGGCCCGAAAGCGCAGACCGGGATGGCCCAGATCACCGCGCGGGCAATGACTGTCACGGCATGGCTGCGAATTTCGGCGCGGGTCAGGCGGCGCCGTTCGGCATCGGCGAACTGGCGCTCGTTTCGCATGCCCCACCACAGGACGATGAAGGCGCAGCCCGCCCAGCCGGCTATGGCGAGCGGGGGCAGGTGGCGCAGCAGCACCGCGATGGCGGCGATGATGGCCGCCACTTGTGTTGCCATGCGTACCGCCTTCGCGCGGGCAAGGCAGGAGTACTGGAGACCGCGAAGGTGTGCCCAGTCACCCTCTGCCGGCTCGGTAAAACCGAGCACGGCAAGGACGGGCAGCTCCTTCGGGAGAGCTTGAGGTGATTGCGACCGTTTTTCCACGTAGTCTGGATAGCGGCCGAAGGGTTATTATGAGGTAAAAGGGCGCGGGCCCCGGCAGGAAACTACTCGACGGTCACGCTCTTGGCGAGGTTGCGGGGCTGGTCGACGTCGGTGCCCTTCACGCAGGCGACGTGATAGGCCAGAAGCTGTACCGGCACGGCATAGACCAGCGGCGCGATCAGCGGGTGGACACGCGGCATCTCGATCGTGGCGATGCAGCCTTCGCCCGCCTCGGCAATGCCTTCGGCGTCGGAGATCAGCACCACCTTGCCGCCGCGCGCGCGCACTTCCTGCATGTTGCTGACGGTCTTTTCGAACAGCGGGCCGGAAGGGGCGAGGACGATCACCGGCACGGCTTCGTCGATCAGCGCGATGGGACCGTGCTTCATTTCGCCCGAGGCATACCCTTCGGCGTGGATGTAGCTGATTTCCTTGAGCTTCAGCGCGCCTTCGAGGGCCAGCGGATAGTCCGGCCCGCGCCCGAGATAGAGCACGTCGCGGGCAGGGGCGATAAGATGCGCCATCGCCGCGATCTCTTCGTCGAAGGCGAGTGCGGCGTTGAGGCTGGCCGGGGTCTGCAGCAGGTGCTGGACGACCTCGTTCTCTTCCGCGCGGTCCATGCGCCCGCGCTTGACGGCAAGATGCGCGGCCAAAGCGGCGAGCACGGCCAACTGGCAGGTGAAGGCCTTGGTGGAGGCGACGCCGATTTCGGGGCCCGCGTGGGTCGGCAGCAGCAGGTCCGCCTCGCGGGCCATCGTGCTGGTGGGCACGTTGACGACGACGGCGATGGTCTGCCCGGCCGCCTTGCAGTGCTTGAGCGCGGCCAGCGTGTCCGCCGTCTCGCCCGACTGCGAGATGAAGAGCGCCAGGCCGCCCGGCTCCAGAACGGGGTCGCGGTAGCGGAATTCGGACGCCACATCGATGTCGACCGGCAGGCGGGCGAAGGTCTCGATCCAGTACTTTGCGACCATGCCCGCGTAGAAGCTGGTGCCGCAGGCGACGATGGTGATGCGCTTGATTGCCGAAAGGTCGAAATCGATCTGCGGCAGGGCGACCGACTGATCCACCTGGTGGATGTAGCTGCGCAGGGTCTGCGCCACTACGGTCGGCTGCTCGAAGATCTCCTTTTGCATGAAGTGGCGGTAATTGCCCTTCTCGATGGCGACCGCCGAGGCGCCGGAGGAGACGATTTCGCGCTCTACCGGGTTGTTGTCCGCATCGAAGATCCGCGCGCCCTCGCGGGTGATGACCACCCAGTCGCCTTCCTCGAGGTAGGAAATGCGCTGCGTCAGCGGGGCAAGGGCCAGCGCGTCCGAGCCAAGATAGGTCTCGCCCTCGCCGTAGCCAACGACCAGCGGCGAGCCGAGGCGGGCGCCGATCAGGAGGTCGGGGTGCTGGCGGAAGGCGATGGCAAGGGCAAAGGCGCCGCGAAGCTGCGGAAGGACGACCTTTACGGCCTCTTCCGGCGAAAGCCCGGCCTCGACCTGTTCGGACACGAGATGGGCGACCACTTCGGTGTCGGTCTGGCTCTCGAACGTGCGGCCCCGCGATTCGAGAGCTTCGCGAAGGGGGCGGAAGTTCTCGATGATGCCGTTGTGGACGAGGGCGAGGTGCCCGGTCGCATGGGGGTGGGCGTTGGCGGCGGTGGGCGCGCCGTGGGTGGCCCAGCGGGTATGGGCGATGCCGATCAGGCCATCGGCGGGGTCGCGGGCCAGTTCGTTGACGAGGTTGATCAGCTTGCCCTGAGCACGGCGGCGGATCAGCTGGCCGTTTTCGACCGTGCAGACGCCGGCGCTGTCATATCCGCGATATTCCATGCGCCGAAGGCCGTCGACGAGCCGATCCGCGACCTGTTCCTTGCCGACGATGCCGATGATTCCACACATGCGCTTGAAGTACCTTGTTCGAGACGAGACTGCCTTGCCCTTACGCCGATAATCGTTGGCGTTTGGTGGCGCCACCATGAAGGCTTGGTAATGTGTGCAAAGCCGCGGGAATTTTGATCGGGAGGCAGGGGCTCAATCGTCGCCGTCGATCATGCCTGCAAGTCCGCCCAGCGCGCCAAGGCCGAGCAGGGTGCTTTCGCCGCGATTTTGCCCGCCATAGGGCATCGCCGCCGCCATCATCCGCCCGGCCAGGCGCGAGAACGGCAGGGACTGGATCCAGACTTTTCCGGGCCCGCGCAGGCGGGCAAAGAACACGCCTTCGCCGCCGAAGATCATCGACTTGACCGAGCCTGCGCGGATCACGTCGAAATCGATTCCCGAGGTGAAGGCGGCGACGCAGCCGGTGTCGATATGCAGTTCCTCACCCGGCTCCAGCGTGCGTTCGATCACGGTGCCGCCCATCTGCACGAAGACCCAGCCGTCGCCGTCCAGCCGCTGCATGATGAAGCCCTCACCACCGAACAGGCCGGTCATGATCTTCTGCTGGAAGTGGATGCCGATCGACACGCCGCGCGCGGCGCAGAGGAAGGCGTCCTTCTGGCAGATCAGGCGGCCGCCGATCTCGTCCAGCTTGATCGGCACGATCGAGCCGGGAATCGGCGCCGCGAACGCGACTCGGGCCTTCCCGCGACCTTCGTGCGTGAAGACAGTGGTGAACAGGCTCTCCCCGGTCACGAGTCGCTTGCCGGCGCCGAGCAGCTTGCCCATGAAGCCGCCGCCCTGCTGTTCGGAGCCGTCGCCGAACACCGTGGACATCGTGATCGGGGCGTCTTTCCAGACCATCGCGCCTGCTTCGGCGACCGCGCTTTCACCGGGATCCAGTTCGATTTCAACGAACTGGAGCTCCTGACCCTTGATCTCGAAGTCGACATCGTCGGCCACGGAGGCGCTGCGGCTGTGGCTCCAGGGGCTGGTGGGCATGAAAAACTCCGGATGTTGAAATAAGGTTTGCCGTGATCTGGGTGCGGCGAAACATCTTGTCAAACTGCGCTCGTCGGATACTCTAGGAACTTCGACGAAGACCATTCGATGAAACAGCCCGGCACAGACTGGCGCACGAAGGTCCGATCGGGAGAGGACTGTGCCGATGAACTTCATGATGAAGTCGGTTTCGTTGCTGGTTTCCGTCGCCGCTTCGGCGATTCCGGGTCTTGCAACCGCCGGCGAAGCTACGCCGATTGCGCTGATCAGCAGCGCTGCCCACGCCGAATATGTCGGCATGGTCAGCCGTGGTTTCGACATGATCCGGGCGGGCAAGCCCGGCAAGGCGGTGAAGCTGTTCGATTCGGTGATTTCCGCCAATGAGCAGGGGCTGACGGGCGATGCCCGGCCGCGCCTGTGCCTGTCGGAAAAGGCGTCGGGCCATGCCGCGCCGCGCGATGCGGTGATGGTCAGCAGCGCGGTATGCGACGCGCATTTCGGCAAGGGATTTGCGCTGGTCGATCTTGGCCGGGGCGATCTGGCCGAGGCGGAACTGCGCCGCGCCACCGAACTGGCGCCGGACAATGCGCATTATGCCAACGAATATGCCGAGTTGTTCAAGTCTCGCCGGCAGTTCCAGGAAAGCTACGACCTGTTCGCGCGCGCCTGGTCGGTGGTGGACAAGGATACCAAGGGGCCGGATGCCGGGATCGCTGCCCGCGCGCTGCGCGGCATGGGTTTCAACCTGATCGAGCTTGGCCGCCTGGACGAGGCGAAGACGATGTTCTCGCAGTCGCTTGCGTATGATGCGGGCAATGCCGCGGCAAAAACCGAACTGGACTTCATCGCCCAGCGTCAGGCCATCGGCTCCTGAGTTCAAGGGCGAGGGCGGCATCAGCCGCCCTCCGTCTTTTTGCTTGGCGCCGTCTTACTTGGGGCCTTACTTGGCCTCGGCGGCCTTTTCGGCCTTTTTCTTCTTCATCGCGTCGTGGAAGCGGTCGGCCCAGCCGGGCTTGACCAGCTGTTCGCCGCGCACGAGGCGAAGCTCGCCGTCACCCACGTCGCGCGTCACCGTGCTGCCCGCCGCGACGATGGCATCGGCGCCGATCTTCACCGGGGCGACCAGCGCGCTGTTGGAGCCGATGAACGCACCTTCGCCGATGACGGTGCGGTACTTGAAGTAGCCGTCATAGTTGCAGGTGATCGTGCCCGCGCCGAGGTTGGCCCTGGCGCCGACCGTGGCATCGCCGACGTAAGTGAGGTGATTGGCCTTGGCGCCTTCGCCCAGTTCCGCGTTCTTGATCTCGACGAAGTTGCCGACCTTGGAACCCTGCCGCAGCAGCGCGCCGGGGCGCAGGCGGGCATAAGGGCCGACACTCACGCCGGTTTCGATCGTCGCGCCTTCGATGTGCGAGAAAGCGTGGATGGTCACTCCGTCGGCTATCGAAACGCCGGGGCCGAACACCACGTTGGGCTCCACGGTGACGTCGCGGCCAAGCTGCGTGTCCCAGGCGAAAAACACGGTTTCGGGCGCGATCAGCGAGACGCCGTCGGCCATGGCCGCCGCGCGGCGGCGGGCCTGCCAGCGGCCTTCCGCCTCGGCCAGTTCGCCGCGGCTGTTGATGCCGCCCACTTCGTGCGGATCCTGGGTGACGATCACCGCGCAAGTGCGACCGTCCAGCGTCGCCACGTTGACGATGTCGACAAGGTAATATTCCCCTTGCGCATTGTCGTTGCCGACGCGGGATAGCAGGTCGAACAGGTCGGCCGACTTCACCGCCATCAGGCCCGAATTGCACAGGCGGCAGGCGCGCTGTTCCTCGGTGGCGTCCTTGTATTCGACCATCATGGCGATGCGGCCATCGTCATGGGCCAGCACGCGGCCATATTGCAGCGGGTCTTCCGGCTCGAAGCCGAGCACGACCACGGCCGGCGCGTCCGGCGCATGGAGCCGGTCGATCATCGCGCGCATCGTCTCGGTGCTGACGAAAGGCACGTCGCCATAAAGAACCAGCACGTCGCCCGAAAACCCGGTGAGCGCATCTTCCGCCTGCTGCACCGCGTGGCCGGTGCCCAGTTGCGGGTCCTGCACCGCGATGGTGGCGCGGCTGCCCAGCGCCTTTTCAAGCTGTTCGCGGCCGTGCCCGGCCACCACCACCTGTTTCTCAGGGGCAAGCGCGGCGGCGCTTTGCAGCAGATGTTCCAGCATCGGCCGGCCGGCGATGGGATGAAGGACCTTGTGCAGGTCGCTCTTCATGCGGGTGCCCTTGCCGGCGGCGAGGACGACGATTGCGAGCGGATTGGAATTTTCGACCATGTTCATCACTTGCCAGCAAATTGTTGCGGTTTCTACTTCGGGGAGGCACTGAAGAGGGGATGACGCAGTTCCCTTTCGACGTAGTCGGCTTCGATCTTGACGGCACCCTTCTCGATACGCTCGGCGATCTTGCCGTGGCGCTCAATCATGCGCTTGCGATCGAAGGGCGGCCAGCCATTGCCGTGGACGGGGTGCGCGATCTTGTCGGCGGCGGCGCGAAAAAGATGCTCGCCAAGGGCCTCGAAGTCACTGGCGGCGGGGTTTCGGACGAGCGGCTGGACGAACTCCACGCCGCGCTGCTCGATTTCTATGCGGACAATGTGGCCCATACCACGCGCTTCTACCCGGGCGGCGAGGCGATGCTCGACGGGCTGGCCGCGCGCGGCGTGAAGGTGGCAGTCGTTACCAACAAGCTGGAACGGCTGGCGGTGGAGATCTTTGCCGAACTGGGCCTGACCGACCGTTTCTTCACCGTGATCGGCGGCGATACCCTGGGCCCCGGGCGCGCCAAGCCCAGGCCCGACCTGATCGAACTGATGCTGGAACGGGCCGGCGCCGGTGAGCGTCCGATCCGGGCGGCGTTTGTCGGCGATACGACCTACGATACCGGGGCGGCGGCGACGGCGGGCATTCCCTGCGTTGCCGTCAGCTTCGGTTTCAACGACCGGGCTCCGCAAGATCTCGGCGCGGCGGCGGTGATCGACCATTTCGACGAACTCATCCCGGTGCTGGAGCGGCTCTGACCCGTCAGGCTTCCATGTTGTCGAAGACGTAGCCGAACGAGCGTACCGTGCGCGGCAGGTGCGGCACCTGCATCGTGCGCAGCTTGCGGCGCAGGCGGCTGACCCACGAATCGACCGTGCGCTCGTCACAGACCTCGACGCTCTTGCCGAGCACCCCGATCAGTTCGCCGCGCGTGAACACCCGGTTGGGATTGCGCGCGAAGTGGTTGAGCAGGCGCTGCTCGTTCGATTGCAGCGGCACGACGAGGCCCTTGTAGCGCGTCAGGTGCGAATCGGGCTGGATCACCAGCTCGCCGATCTGGATTGCCGGCACTTCCTTGCGAGCGGCCGAAACCGGCTGGTAGATACGCAGGCGCTGCACCAGCGCCTTGGGCGAAAGCGGGCCGATCAGGTAGTCGTCCGCCCCTGCTTCCAGCGCGCGGGCCTGCGCGCGGGGATCGGGTTCGGGCAGCACCATGGTGATGTGGAGCGGGTGATCGTTGATACGGTCGCGCAGCAGCCCGCAAAGCTGCAATCCCGACATTTCGGGCAGCAGCCAGTCCACGAAGACCCATGTCGGTCCTCGCAGCGCGCGGGCGCACAGATCGGTTGCGTCGGTCACTTCCGCCTCGAAGGTCAGGAAGTTGTCGCGGATGGCGCCGACGTGGGTGAGGTCGCCCGAAGTCAGCACGATGTCGCCGGATTTGATCATTGCATCCTGCAATTCGATGGAAATGATCAGGTCCCATAAGCCCGAGGTAGCCGCCACACACGTGTCAAATTTGTCATGTTTGCGGCGTCACAATCCGGTCAAGAAAAATACAAGAAACCAACATGGTTCTGACCAAGGCCATGCCTAGTCAGCCTCCCTGCCGCCCCGGTGGCGGTCCTCGCAGCGCAACTGCGCGAGGGCAAATCGAGAGATTCAGGGAGTTTCCACATGATTCGCCACGCCATCCGTCTGGCGGCCACGTGCAGCATCGTCGCGCTGGCGCAGATGCCGGTTGCCGCGTTTGCAGCCGACGCCGCTGCCGCCCCCGAAGCTGCCGCACCCGAAGCTGCAGCTGCCGAAAGCGGTGAAGGGGCTCCGATCATCGTCACCGCCACCAAGCGCGAGACCGACCTGCAGAAGACGCCGATCGCCATCGCCGTGGTCTCCAGTGCCGATCTCGAAAAGCAGCACGTCCAGAGCCTGATCGACCTTGCCAGCGGCACCGTTCCCTCGCTGCGCGTTGCCACCTTCGAGGCGCGCCAGTCGGCGCTGACCGTCGGCATTCGCGGCATCGTGCCGTTCGACGCCAACCAGACCGCGCGTGACCAGGGCGTTGGCGTCTATCTCGACGGCGTCTACCTCGGCCGCCAGCAGGGCCTGAACGCCGCGCTGTTCGACGTGCAGCGCATCGAAGTCCTGCGCGGTCCGCAAGGCACGCTGTTTGGCCGCAACACCGAAGGCGGCGCGCTGTCGATCGTGACCAAGGCGCCCACCGGCGAGTTCGGCGGCCGCGTGGAGGCGGGCATCGGCAACTACGGCCAGCGCACCGGCGAAGCCCACATCGACCTGCCCGAATTCAACAACATCTCGATCAAGGTGGACGGCGTCTACCAGCATCAGGATGCCACGGTGAAGAACCCCGCCGCAGGCCAGGTCGGCTGGAACTATTACGACCGCGTCGGTGGCCGCATCCAGGCCCAGTGGAAGCCGGTGGACGGCTTCACGGCGAACATCTCGTTCGACAAGTCGCGCGACGACAACACGCCGATGTACAGCCAGCTCATCAACTACAACCCGAACAACCTGCCGGTGGCCACGCTGGCGCAGATCGCCGCCAACGGCGGCAAGCTGCCGAGCGGTTATATCGCCCCGCTTTCCCCGCTCGTTCAGGTCAGCGGCGACAAGCGCATGAAGACCGCCGACATCGGCGTGCCACAGCAGGTCAGCACCGACCGCACGCAGGGCGTGATGGGCAACCTCAGCTACGATCTGAACTCGGATCTGACCCTGCGTTCGATCACCGCGTGGCGTCAGGTCGATACCGACCAGTACGACAACTCGGGCGGCGCGCACCGCACGGTGTTCCTGCCGAACACCAAGTTCAGCCGCTACTCGCTCTCGTTCCTCGACCAGCACCAGTTCAGCCAGGAACTGCAGCTTGTCGGCAGCCTGCCCAACCTCGATTTCGTGGCGGGCGGCTACTACTACAACGAGCACGCCAGCGAATATGCGGCGACGCCCAGTTCGAACCTGTGGAACGCGGACGGCACCGGCTACACTACGCTGAGCCCGAACGTGACCGGCACGGTCTCCTCGAGCAACCAGGGCTGGTCCGACGACTCGCTGTTCCTCCAGCGCGACAGCCACGCCAAGGCCGAGAGCCTCGCCGCCTTCGCGCAGGCCACCTACACCCCGCCGATGCTCGATCAGCTCCACCTGACGGTCGGCGCGCGCTACACGCATGACAAGCGCGACGGCACGTTGGACATCGTGAACGGCGCTGCGGTCGATTACGGCTTCCACTACAGCAAGGACCGGTTCGACCCGATGGTCACGCTGGCCTATGACGCCACGCAGGACCTGAACTTCTACGCGAAGTACTCCACCGGCTACCGCGCCGGCGGCGCGAACGACCGTTCGCAGACTTTCGATGCCTTCGGCCCGGAAACCGTGAAGTCCTACGAAGTCGGCGCGAAGATGATGTTCCTCGACCGCAAGGTGCGCCTGAACCTTGCCGGCTACATCATGGATCGTGACGGTACCCAGGTCGATTTCGACAACGTGAACACCGATCCCAGCAGCCCCTACTTCAACCTGCACACGCAAGAAACGACCAACGCGCCGGGCACCACCAAGATCCGCGGTGTCGAGGCGGAACTGAACGTCCATCCGATCGACAACCTGTCGCTGGGTGCATCCTATGCCTATACCTACACCAAGGTGCCCAAGACGCTGAACCCGTTCCTCAGCACCGCGACCACCTCGGTCTATCAGAACGTCTTCATCGTCTATACGCCGAAGAACGCGGCCTCGGGCTTCATCGACTACAGCATCCCGGTTGGAAGCCGTGACGAGAGCGTCCAGTTCCACCTCGATGCCGCCTATGCAGGCCGTCAGTACAGCTTCGAGGACGAGAACGTGAAGGCGCAGAGCAGCTTTATCGTCAACGGCCGCATCGCGCTGGCCGACATCCCGATGAGCGACAACGGCACCAAGCTGACCGTCTCGGTGTGGAGCCGTAACCTGTTCAACGAGACGCACATCTACCGTCTCTCCTATGCGAACCAGAACACGCTGGGCGCTTACGGCAACTTCAACCCGCCGCGTACGTTCGGCGTGGAAGGCACCGTTCGCTTCTGATCCTGTCCTCGGCGGGTGGGCTCCAATCCCGGAGCCGGTCTGCTCAATTCCCTGCAACAGCCTTCGCGCGGCGCGGCTTCGGCCGTGCCGCGATTTTTTGCGGCGTTGAACGCCGGGGCGATCCGGCGGGTGCTTGCCGGTGCGGCGCGGGTCTGCCAGCCATTCTCCTGGAAAAGACGCCCGCAGGAGCGGCGCCGAGGGAGACGACGATGCCGACACCGGGTGAAAAGCTGCGTGCGCTGATCGAGAGCGGCGAGCATTTTGTCGCCGCCGAGGCCTATTCGGCGCTGACCGGGCGGATCGTCCAGAAAGTCGGCTTCAAGGCGGCCTATCTGGGCGGCCATGCCTGCTCGGCATTTCACTACGCGGTCCCGGACAACGGGATCTTCTCGCAAGTCGAGATGATCGAGCAGTCGGCCCGGATCGCGCAGGCCATCGATATTCCGCTGATCGTCGATGCCGATACGCTGGGCGAGACGGTGGCCGATGCCTATCACTTCACGCGCCGCTACGCCGCTGCCGGGATCGCCGGGTATCATGTCGAGGATGAGGTGAACCCCAAGCATTCCAAGCACGACAACGGGCTGTGTTCCATCGAGGACATGCAATTGCGGATCGAGGCGGGCGTGAAGGCGCGGGGCGATTCCGGGCTGGTCATCATTGCGCGCTGCGACGAACTCTACACCAGCGCCAATGGCGGCGGCGGCTCGGGCTCGGTGGAGGAGGCGATCCGGCGCGGTCACGCCTATGCCGAGGCGGGGGCCGACGCCATTGTCTTCGCCAGCGCACCGCCCGCGCAGCAGGCCGAGGTGATCCCGCATATGAAGATCCCGGTCTGCACGCTGGGTTTCAACCTGCCGGATACCGCCTTCACGCTGTCGACCGCCTGGGGCTGGGTCTCGGCGGCGGTCGGTCATCTCGCCATGGCGCGGGAACTGATGGAGACGGGCTCGGTGAAGAGCGCGATGGGCGCCTTCGCCAACTTCCCGGAAAAGTACGATCTGATCGACCAGGCGCTCTACGACGATCTCATCGCCGAATGGGCCGAACGCACCGGACGGCCGACGCGGCCCAATCACGCGCGCTGAACGGGACGAGCCGGGGGACCGTGTCCCCCGGCCCGGACATCCGTTACTTCACAGGTTCGGTGACACCTTCCGGCAGGGCCAGCACTTCGAGGCCCTGCGCGGGATCGAGATAGCGTCGCGCTTCGGCTTCGACGTCGGCGGCGGTGAGCGCCTGAAGGCGGTCGTGCGCCAGCTTGAAGCGTTCGATGCGGTCCGCCTCGGTCTGGGCGCGGTCCACCAGCGCCATCCAGCCGGCATTGCTCTTGAGCGCGTTCTGGAAGGCTTCGAGCAGCGGCTGGCGCGCGCGTTGCAGCACGTCGTCGCTCACCGGCGCCTTGCGCAGCTGCGTCATCACATCGGCAATCGCCTTGCGGGCGGCGGGCACGTCGGCAACGTCCACCGAGGCGGCCACGGCAAAGGTACCGTAGCCCTTCCAGCGGCGCGACAGCGCGGCACCGGCCGAAGGCGAATAGGCCTTGCCGAGCGCTTCGCGCAGGCTGTCGGTCAGTTCGATGCGCACCACCCGTTCGAGCAGTTGCAGCTTGAGCGTCTCGATCGCATCGGCATCGTCGCGCGTCGGCCAGGTTACGCGCAGCAGCGCCTGATCGGCCGGGCCGGTGTGGCGGACCACGCGCGGCTTGCGGTCCGTGGTGAACGTGCGCGGCGGCTGGTCGGCGTACTCGCGGAAGGCGGTTTCGCGCGCGGGCAGGGCGCCCAGCGTGGCGGCGACATCGGCAATCGCCTTGTCCTCGTCGACATCGCCGACGATGCCGACCTCGATGGCGCCGTGCGCCAGCCGGTCGCCGATATCGGCCTTCAGCTTGGCATAAGTGAGCTGGCGGTAATCTTCCAGCTTGCCCAGGCTGAAGCGGGGGTCGTTGTCGGAAACGATGGTGCCGAGATCGGCCTGCATCGCCGAACCCGGCGTCGCGCGAAGGCTGGCGAAGGCGTTGTTGATCTGCTGGCGGTACTGCACTTCGCCTTCCGCCCGGTAACCGGGATCGGTGATCAGCGCGGTGAGCAGTTGCAGCTGCAATTCGAGGTCGCGCGGCGTCGTTCCGGCTTGCGCCGCGAAGCTGGCCTCGCCCTTGCCGAGCCCGAAGCCCAGCGTGTGCCCGGCCATGATCGTGTCGAGTTCGTCGCGGCTGTGCTTCCCGAGGCCGCCTTCGTCCATGTAGGGCACCATGTCGGTCGCATGCGGGTTGGCGCGGGTGTCGAGCATGTTGCCGCCGTCGATGGCCACGCTGACGGCGATGCGGTCCCTGGTGATGTCGGTATGCTTGAGGTTGAGCATCACGCCATTGGCGAAACGCACCTCGCGGATGCCGTAAAGCGGATCGAGCGTGTCGGAAACGACCGTGCCGGGGGTCCCGAAATCGGTATAGGCGAACTGCGCCGTGGCAGCGGCCTGCTCGGCGGGGAGCGGCGCGTGCATGGCCTGGCGCCAGGCCTCGCGCAGGGCCTTTTCACCGCCTGTCGGGCCCGTGCGGCCCTCGAAGCGGATCAGCGGCTTGTCGAGTGCGAGGGCCTCGCGCTTCATCGCCGCCAGCACGGCGGCGGGGGTGATCTGCGGGGCAAAGGCCGTGAAGCGGTCGAGCGCGCCTTGCGGCGTCGAGGGCACCTGACGGTCCTCGACAAGCGAGAGCGCGGCGGCGGCAAGGGCGGCATTGCTGCGGGTATTTGCCGAGCCTGCGGCATTGGTCAGAGCGGTGCGCAGCTGGGCGAGCTGTTCGGCCACTTCCGCATCGGTGAAGCCGCCGGTCAGCGCACGGCGATATTCGCGGGTGGCCGCGGCAAGGCCATCGGCCCATTTCCCGTCCACGCTGTCGATGATGAGGCGGGTGGAGCGAGCGGCCTCGAACACGTCGCCGGTGCCGAAACCGGCGCCGCGGAACGCCGGTTCGGCACTGCGGGAGAGGCGCTGGAGACGGCGGTTGACGATGTCGTAGCCGACCGAGCGCAGCAGGTTTTCCTGCCGCTGGGCGATCGTGTCGGGCTCGTCCAGCCACTTGCCGTTACGCTGGATCACCAGCCGCTCGGAGAGGGCGGGGTCGATCCAGATGGCGGTGCGGTCCTTGTCCTTGGGATTGACCGGACCGGCATCGGGCTGCGCTTCGGCGGGGCGCGGTGCCCAGTCGGTGAAGCGGCTGCGGATGGCGGTTTCCACGGCGTCCGCGTCGAAATCGCCGATCACCACCAGCGTGGCATGGGCGGGCACGTATTCGCGCTCGTAGAAGGCGCGCAGCGATGCGGCGCTGGCCGCGTTCAGGGTTTCCGTCGTGCCGATCGGGAAACGGCGGACATAGCGCGAGGCCGGATAGAAGAACCCGGCCGACGCCACGCTGTTGCGGTAGCCGTAGCTGTTGCGGTCGCGCATTTCCGAGAAGATCACGCCGCGCTCGCGGTCGACGGCAGCCTGGGCGATGGTCAACTCGCTGGCAGTCTCGCGCATCAGCATCAGTGCGGTATCCAGCAGGTGTTGGTCGGCGCGCGGCAGGTCGAGCTTGTAGACGGTGCGTTCGAAGGTGGTCGAGGCATTGGTGTCGGCACCGAAGGCCAGCCCCTCACGTTCCAGCAGCGGCACCATCTGGCCTTCGGGGACGTGGGCCGAGCCGTTGAAGGCCATGTGTTCGAGGAAGTGCGCAAAGCCCTGTTCGGCATCGGTTTCGTCAAGCGATCCGGCGGCGATCTCCATGCGTACCACGGCCGTGCCGGCGGGGGTCGCATTGTGGCGGATCACATAACGCATGCCGTTGGACAGGCGGCCGAAGCGAAAGTCGGGATCGACCGGGACGTCGCTCTTCTCGAAGGCCCAGCTGCTGTCCTCGGCACGCGGCGCGGCTACGGCTTCGCGCGCCGTGGCCGGAGCGGAAATGGCAGGGATGGCGGCGCCAAGGAGGAGGGCGGTAATGAGAATCGTTCGCATGTGGCGCCAGTGCCTGAGCAAGATGCTGATAACAAGAGGTGATTTGTGCGAATTCAGGCCGCTTTCGCAAGCCTTGACGCGAAAAGGCCCGGCACACCTTGCGGTGGCCGGGCCTTTGCATGCGTTCAGGCGATGCCTTACTTGCCGCGCAGCTTGCGGTGCTTCGACAGGTCGAGCACTTCGCTCGGGCCATTGTCGTCCTGCAGCAGGCCGAGGCGGCGGGCGACTTCCTGGTAGGCCTCTTCCTCACCGCCCAGATCGCGGCGGAAGCGGTCCTTGTCCAGCTTCTCGCCGGTGTGCATGTCCCACAGGCGGCAGCCGTCGGGGCTGATTTCGTCGGCCAGGATCACGCGGCTGTAGTCGCCGTCCCAGATGCGGCCGAATTCGAGCTTGAAGTCGACGAGGCGGATGTCGATCGCCGCGAACATGCCGCACATGAAGTCGTTCACGCGGATCGCCATCGACGAGATGTCCTGCATCTCCTCGTTGGTGGCCCAGCCAAAGCAGGCGATGTGCTCTTCGGCGACCAGCGGATCGCCCAGCGCGTCGTCCTTGAAGTAGTATTCGATCAGCGTGTGCGGCAGCATCTCGCCCTCGGGGATGCCGAGGCGCTTGGAGATCGAGCCGGCCGCCACGTTGCGCACCACGACCTCGATCGGGATGATCTCGACCTGGCGGACCAGCTGCTCGCGCATGTTGAGGCGGCGGATGAAGTGGTTGGGCACGCCGATGTGGTTGAGGCGCGTGAACACGTACTCGCTAATGCGGTTGTTGATCACGCCCTTGCCCTGGATCGTGCCCTTCTTCTGCGCGTTGAACGCAGTGGCATCGTCCTTGAAGTACTGGATCAGGGTGCCGGGTTCGGGGCCCTCGTAGAGGATCTTGGCCTTGCCCTCGTAGATCTGGCGGCGACGGGACATGCGTGTTCGTCCTTGAATGGATAAAAAGAGCAAGCCCCGGCGCGGGGGCGTCGCTAGGCGACAGCTCGGCCGGGGCGTTCGAGCGCGCATATAATTCAATGGGGGGCAAAAGCAAACCGGCTTGCGTCATCCGGTCGGCGATGCAGGGTGTGTGAGGCTGGTGGCGGAGGAAGTGCGCCACTATTGCGAGCGTGGTGCGCCGCTTCTATCCCGTGTTTGCAGACGGTTCGCGGCCGGGACGTGACCGTAACGTGGACGGACCCTGGACGGGCCCCAGACGGATATTGCCATGACATTGACCATACGCACGCTGACCGGAGCCGAGATTCTCTCGGCCGTGGACGATCTTGCGCGCCTGCGCATGACGGTCTTTGCCGAGTGGCCCTATCTCTACGACGGCGATCCGGCCTACGAGCGTGATTATCTTGCCGCCTTCGTGAAGGCGCCCGGCGGTGTGCTGGTGGCGGCCTGCGAGGGCGGTCGCATCGTCGGCGCGGCAACCGCGTCGCCGCTCGCGGCGCAGGAGCAGGCCTTGCGCGGGCCTGTCGAGATGCATGGAATCGACGTGTCCGAGGCGTTCTATTTCGGCGAATCGGTGCTGCTGGGCGAATGGCGCGGGCAGGGGGTGGGCCACGCCTTCTTCGACCAGCGCGAGGCGCAGGCGCGCAAGGCTGGGGCACGGATCGCCGTTTTTGCATCGGTGGTCCGCGAGGCCGCTCATCCCGACCGGCCCGCGGCCTACCGCCCGCTCGATGCGTTCTGGAGCAAGCGCGGCTACGCGCCGCTGGATGGGCTCACCTGCGCCCTTTCGTGGAAGGACCACCGCGACGCGTTGGAAACCGCGAAGACGCTGCGCTACTGGTCACGCCTTCTGTAGTGCCGCGATCAGGCCTCTGGCACCTGCCGTCACTTGCTCCCAGGTGGTAACGAAGCCTTCCGGACCGCCGAAGTAGGGATCCTCGACATCGCGGCCCGCCATGCCCGGCACATGGTCCAGCATCAGCGAGAGGCTCGCCCGCGTTCCGCCGGGGCGCGAGGGGGCGAGCCGGCGCAAATTGCCGAGGTTGCTGTTATCCATCGCCACGATCAGGTCGAACCGGTCGAAGTCGTCGGCCCCGACCTGCCGGGCCTGGTAGGACGAGATGTCGATGCCGTGCCGCAGCGCCTCGGCGCGGGCGCGCGGATCGGGGGCATTGCCGATATGCCAGGAGCCGGTTCCGGCGGAATCGACCAGGACATCGAACCCGGCGCGGGCCGCTTCGCAGCGCAGGGCCGCCTCGGCCAGCGGCGAACGGCAGATATTGCCGAGGCAGACAAAAAGGATGGCGGGCGTAACGGGCTGGCTCATTCTTTCGGATTAGCGGTGCGCCCCTCATGCCTCAACCGTCAAGGCGATCCCGGTTGCCGACGCCATCCGCAAGGGATGGGCGGTTGCGGTGATGTATCGTTTGTTTTCAAGGCAAAGGGGCGCTTTCTGCAGGCCGCCTCGCAAGGTTAATTTGGCGTTTCCATCGATTGGCTACGTTTTGTCGAGGATGCGCGCCGTAGCACCACGAAGGGTTTCCTTAAGCATTCCTGTCTAGGGAAACTCCCTGATTACCGGGGGGTATTCCTTCATGACTGGGCTAGCGATGCGCCTCTTGAGTTATCGGTTCCTGCATCTGCTGCGCGACACGGCGGGCAATATCCTGCCGCTGGCCGCTGTCGGCATGATGGTGGCCGCCGCTGTCGTCGGTTCGGGCATCGATCTCAGCCGGGACTACAAGGTGCGCAACCAGCTCCAGGCTGCCTGCGACGCCGCCGTGCTCGCTGGTCGCCGCACGGTGACGACAGCCGGTTTCGACACCGCCTCGCAGACCGCCGCGAACAACTACTTCGCCACCAATTTCGACAGCACCTCGCAGGAAGTGACCGGCACCAGCTTCGTTGCGGCATCGACCGACGGCGGCAAGACCGTTACCGGCACGGCGACGACCACGCTCAACACGCTGGTCATGCGCCTGTTCGGGTTCAACACCTTCACCGTTTCGGTGAGCTGCGCCTCGTCGATGGGCGTGGGCAATGCCGATGTGATGATGGTGCTCGACACCACCGGGTCGATGGGCCAGATTCTGTCCGGCAGCCAGACCCGCCTGGCCGCGCTGCAACAGGCGATGAAGGACTTTTACACGACGCTGGCCGATGCGACGGCGGCCACCAACGCGCGTATCCGTTATGGTTTCGTGCCCTACAGCACCACCGTCAACGTCGGCAAGCTGGTGACGGCCGTGGACCCGAGCTACATTGCCGATACCTGGACCTACCAGACGAAGACGGCGATCTACATCGACTATTCGAGCGCGACGAAGAGCAGCAGTTCGACGACGTACGGCTCGACGTCGACCGGAAGCCTGACGCAGTATTCCAATACGAGTTACAACAATTCTTCGACTTGCCAGAACAACCTGCCGACTTCCACGACCTGGGGTGACTCCGGTTCGGAATCGGTCACGCTGACGGTGAGCGGCACCAGCCCCAACCTCACGGTGACACGCAAGATCTCTCAGGGGCAGACGCAGCGTACCTACAGTTGCGCGCAGTCGGGTTCGAAGTACAAGATCTACTATCAGGACAGCACCCGCACCGAGACTACCAACGAGACGTGGACCGGCGCCAAGACCGTTACCGGAACGCCGACCGCCAACTCGGAATATTACCAGACGGTCTATCAGCCCTGGACGCTGGCCACCGACGTTTTCAAGACGGGCGATTCAGCAACGCTTTACACCGGCACCAACGGGACCGCGGTCTCCTCTACCTGGGATGGCTGCATCCTGGAGCGTTCCACGGTTGCCACCAGCAGCATCAGCTACAATTCGGTGACCGGCATCTCGCCCTCCAGTGCCTACGACATCGATCTCGACACGATTCCCAGCAACGATGCCACGCGCTGGGGACCGCTCTGGCCCGAGGCCGCTTACATGCGCTGTTCCAGTGGCACGTGCGGCAGCAACAACATGACTTATGCCAGTACCACCAACGGCAAACTGGCGACTTCTCCCTGCCCGGCGCAAGGGCAGTTGCTGACCGAGATGTCGCAATCCGCCTTCAATACTTACGCCAATTCGCTGGTCGCCAACGGGAATACCTACCTCGACATCGGCATGATCTGGGGCGGCCGGATGATTTCGCCCGAAGGCATCTTCCAGGACAACGTCAACACTGAAGCCGCGAACGGCGGCGAGGTATCGCGCCATCTGATCTTCATGACCGACGGCGAGATGCAGACGGTCAATTATTACCAGCAGGCCT